>UQNH01000035.1:0-19162 GCA_900542365.1 uncultured Collinsella sp.
TTCCCGACAGCATAGAGGAGCTGACGAAGCTCCCGGGAGTAGGGCGAAAGACCGCCAACCTTATCGTTGGCGACCTTTACGGAAAGCCCGCAATGGTGTGCGACACACATGTAATAAGGCTGTCCAACAGGCTGGGTCTGGCGGACTCCACCGACGCCGGAGTAGTGGAGAAACAGCTCCGTGAGATAGTTCCCCCGGAGGAAGGTCTGATGTTATGCCATCGGCTGGTGCACCACGGGCGGGACGTCTGCGACGCAAGGGCGCCGAAATGCGAGGCGTGCGTTCTGCGGAACGTCTGTCCGAGCAAGGATAAGCCGGTAAGATCGTTCCGCGCGGGGAGCAAAAAGTAAAGCGCCAAAGCGCCGCACGGATTTCAGAATAATTATCGGGGCTGAGAAGATCAGTCCCGATTTTGTTTTTGGGCAAAAAAATTCCGCAGACAAGGGGGTTGTCTGCGGCAAACTCAAATAAATTAGCCGAACGCTTGGGGAAAAGCGCTTTTTACTCGGCTGAAATAATTGGGGAAAATATATTAAGAAGTATGGTAGCCAAATAAGCTTACAATACTGTCTTGCATAATTTATTTACGATATAATTATATCATTTTTGAGCGTCCTTTGCAATCCTAATTCAGCACAAATTTTAATATGGAATTATGGCTATTTTGTACAAGAATAAATTTACAAACTCAGATGAAAGTCATAAAAAGATTTGCCTCGAATTTTCAAAAATTTGTGAATTACCCCTTGATTTTTTCTGAAAAAGGTGTATAATAGATTTAGCACTCGGAACGATAGAGTGCTAAACAGTAAAAAACGGCATGACACCGAGAAATATAAGGAGATGTTTACAATGGCAGAAACAAAAGAATTTAAGGCTGAATCCAAGCGCCTGCTTGAAATGATGATCAACTCCATTTACACTCACAAGGAGATATTCCTGCGTGAGCTGATATCCAACGCGAGCGATGCCATGGACAAGCTCTACTTCAAGTCCATGAGCGAGAACACAGGTATCACACGTTCCGACATGGCTATAACCATCGAGGCAAACAAGGACGACAGGAAGCTGATAATCACCGATAACGGTATCGGCATGACCGCCGAGGAGCTCGAGCGCAATCTGGGCACCATCGCCCATTCCGGCTCCGAGGAGTTTAAGACTGAGAACGCCGAGCAGCAGGGTTCCGATGTCGACATCATCGGTCAGTTTGGCGTGGGTTTCTACTCCGCCTTTATGGTCGCCAGCCACGTGAAGGTCGTCAGCCGCGCTTATGGCGAGGATATCGCCCACGTTTGGGAGTCCGACGGTCTTGAGGGCTACACCATCGAGGATGGCGAGCGTGCTGAGCACGGTACCGATGTCATCCTGACGCTGCGCGAGAACGAGAAGCTCGACGCCGACGGCGAGGCCGAGACCTACGATCGCTTCCTGACCGAGTGGGGCCTCAAGAGCCTGATTCAGCAGTACAGCAACTATGTGCGCTACCCGATTCAGATGATGGTGTCCAAGAGCCGCCAGAAGCCCAAGCCCGAGGATGCTGGCGATGACTACACGCCCGAGTACGAGGACTACCAGGAGCTCGAGACCGTCAACTCAATGACGCCGATCTGGAAAAAGCGCAGCTCCGATGTCGAGCAGAAGGACTACGACGAGTTCTACAAGTCAACGTTCCACGACTTTGACGATCCTGCACGCACCATCAGCTTCCATGCTGAGGGCACGCTCGAGTACGACGCCCTGCTGTTTGTGCCGGGCCGCGCCCCGTTCGATCTGTACAGCAAGGACTACGAGAAGGGCCTGGCGCTCTACAGCTCCAACGTGCTGATTATGGAGAAGTGCGACGACCTGCTGCCCGACTACTACAACTTTGTCCGTGGCGTCGTGGATTCCGCCGACGTGTCGCTCAATATTTCGCGTGAGACGCTGCAACAGAACCGTCAGCTCAAGGCCATTGCCAAGCGTGTCGAGAAGAAGATCACTGCCGATCTTGAGGACATGCGCGACAACGACCGCGAGGCCTACGAGAAGTTCTTTGAGAACTTTGGCCGCGGCCTTAAGTACGGCATCTACTCGAGCTATGGCATGAAGGCCGATGAGCTCGCCGACCTGCTACTGTTCTGGTCTGCCAAGGAGCAGAAGATGATTACCCTGGCCGAGTATGCCAAGGGCATGCCCGAGGATCAGAAGGCCATCTACTACGCCGCCGGCGACTCGCGTGAGCGCTTGGCCAAGATGCCCGTGGTAAAGGGCGTGCTCGAGCGCGGCTATGACGTGCTGTTGCTGACGCAGGATGTGGATGAGTTTACGTTCCAGGCTATGCGTGAGTACGTTGCCGCCGATATGCCTAAGATCTACGAAGACGACGCCGCCCGCGAGGCTGCCGAGAAGGCCGTTGCCGACGGTGCCGAGCCCGAGGTCGAGGATCGTCACCTGGAGCTCAAGAACGTCGCGACTGGCGATCTTGATCTGGCGACCGAGGACGAGAAGAAGGAGGCCGAGGACGCCACCAAGGAAAACGAGGACCTCTTTAGCGCTATGAAGGAGGCGCTCGGTGACAAGGTCGAGAAAGTTGCCGTCTCCGCGCGCCTGACCGATGCCCCCGCTTGCATCACCACCGAGGGTCCGCTTTCGCTCGAGATGGAGAAGGTGCTTCAGAAGGGTCCTGAGGGCGCGCCCGACGGTATGCCCAAGAGCCAGCGCGTGCTCGAGCTCAACGCCAAACACCCGGTCTTCGCCAAGCTCGTCGCTGCCCAGAAGGCCGGCGACGCCGACAAGATCAAGCAGTACTCCGGCCTGCTCTACGATCAGGCCCTGCTGGTCGAGGGCATCCTCCCTGAGGACCCCGTTGCCTTCGCAGCAGCTGTCTGCGAGCTTATGTAATTGGGTAGTTACGCGGTTCTACGAACCGCGTAACTACTCGACGCTGCCCTTCGTTCCGCCGTTCTAACGAACGGCGGACCAGCCGACGCTGCGCGGGCACCAGAGCGACAACTTGTCATTCAAAGAGGACGGCATGACCAGAAGGTCTATGCCGTCCTCTTTTCATGCCAATTTGTTCGCTCTGGTGACCGCTCGCTGGCATTACCAAAACATCGACGGTCCAATAATGATCCCTTGGGGACGGAGAAAAAGTGGTCGTTGGGGACGTTCTTGTTTGACTGGTAGTTTAAGAGCGCCCCCGATGACTATTCGGATTGCTAATTTGTGCGGGTTGTGGTTTTGTGACCTGCTGAAATTTAAGATACTGTACAACTGTACGTTAACTCATCTTCGTAGTATATTGCTACCCGCAAAACTCAGCACCATTGTGCCGCGAGGCACTAAAGCGCCTACGTACAATGGTTGTCGATAGTACGATTCGATTCAACGACAGGATGGATGGTCTAAGCATGAGTCTCGGCAGCAAACTATCCAACGCAAAGGTATCCTTTGCGATCTTTAAGCGTGACATCAAGCGATTGCTCGTGAACCCCGTCGCCTTGGTGGTTACCCTCGGCGTGTGTGTTATTCCCTCGCTGTATGCCTGGTACAACATCGTGGCAAACTGGGATCCGTACGGAAATACCCAGGGCATTAAAATCGCCATCGCCAACAACGATCAGGGCACCCAGAATGACTTGGTGGGCGAGCTCAATGCAGGCGATAAGGTGGTCGACCAGCTCAAGGAAAACGATCAGCTGGGCTGGACCTTCGTCGACTCGGCTGCCGATGCCAAAGAGGGCGTCGAGAGCGGGGAATACTACGCGGCGATCGTAATCCCCAAGAACTTCTCCGACAATCTTGTCTCGATGCTCGATGGCAATTACCATCAGCCGAAGCTCACCTATTACGTCAATGAGAAGAAGAGCGCCATTGCGCCCAAGGTCACCGATACCGGTGCCAACACCATCGAGGAGCAGATCAACTCGGAGTTTGTCTCCACGGTGGGCGAGACTGTTGCCAGTATCGCCAAGGATGCCGGTGTCGATTTAAAGGACAAGGCAACCCAGACTCAGGACTCGCTGACAAGTTCGGTGTCCGAGGCATCCGACACCTTGGGTGAGGTGCGCGATTCGATTGGCGATATGAATGCCGCCATCGATAAGACGAGTGGCGCTATCGCCTCGGCTGATGCGGCGCTTGCCGGCTTGCAAGGTCAGGCACCGTCGCTGACGCAGGCAATCTCCCAGGGCAACGACCTGCTGGGCGAGGCTCGCGCCACGGCGGGCAACTCTATCACCTCGCTCTCCAAGGCACTCTCGGAAGGTAGCCTTGCACTCACCAAGACGTCAGCCTCCGCGAACGCTGCGATTGGCAAGCTAACGGGTACGGTCACATCTACGACCACCCGCATCGACAACTCGCTCGAGTCTCTCCAGGCGACGATCGATCACAATAAGGCCGTTATCGGGCACTTGGAGATTCTCGTTAATGACACGTCGACAGGTTCCGAGGAAATTGACGCGCGCATTGTATCGACCATCGATTCGCTTCGCGAGCAAAACCAGAAGCTGCAGAGCATCAAGGATGGCCTTTCTGCACAATCGAGCGCCATGGCAAACGACGCTACGGCAATCTCGAACGCGAGCAACGCACTCAACGCGGCAATTCAGACCGGTACGGCTAACCTCGGTCAGGCTCAGACCGATCTGGGTCAGAACGCACTTCCGAAGGCTTCGAGCGCGCTTGACTCCTTTGCCGCCGTTTCGGGCGATTTGACCGGCATTGTGTCGGGTATGACCCCCACGATAGCGAGCGCGCGCGGCACGCTGGCGCAGCTCGACGCCACGCTCAAGCAGGCAAAGACCACGCTGTCCCAAACCGACGCCTCCCTTGCCAAGGTTCAGGACAAGCTCGTGACCGCCGCCAATGACATTGCGGCGCTGCAGACCTCTGAGTCTATGGGCGAGTTAGCCGACCTCATGGACGTCGACGTCAATGACGTGGCAGATTTCATGGCATCTCCGGTTGAGCTGACGTCCAAGTCAATCTATCCGGTCAAGAGCTTTGGTTCGGGCATCGCCCCCTTCTACACTAATCTGGCGCTTTGGGTGGGCGGCTACGTGCTCATCGCCATCTACAAGCTCGAGGTCGACCGCGAGGGCATCGGCAGCTTTACCGCGCGTCAGGGCTACTTTGGCCGCTGGCTGCTGCTGGTAATCCTGGGCGCGTTCCAAGCCATCATCGTAACCGTGGGTGATCTGGTCATTGGCGTGCAGTGCATCAACCCGCTGCTGTTCGTGCTGGGCGGCATCGCTATCTCGTTCACGTACGTCAATATCATCTACGCGCTGTCCACTACGTTTAAGCATATCGGCAAGGCGATTGGCGTCATTCTGGTTATCGTGCAGATTCCGGGTTCGTCGGGCATGTATCCCATCGAGATGATGCCCGGCTTCTTCCAGTGGCTGCACCCGCTGCTGCCCTTTACCTACGGCATCAACCTGCTGCGCGAGACGGTCGGCGGCATGTACTCGTTTAACTATCTGTTTAACCTGTGCATTCTGGGCGTGTTCTTGATCGTGGCGCTCTTTATCGGTCTGCAGCTGCGTCCGCTGCTGCTCAACCTCAACCTGCTCTTTGATAAGCAGCTTTCCACGACGGGTCTGATGATCTGCGAGTCCAATGACCTGCCGCGCCAGCGCTACTCGCTGCGCACGGCCATGCGTGTCATGCTCGATTCGGATTCGTACCGTCGCGAGCTGCTCGATCATGCCGTGGCGTTTGAGCATCGCTACCCGTACTACATCAAGGGCGGTTTTGCCGCCGTGGTGGGCGTTCAGGTCCTGCTCTTTGTCCTGTCGACGGTTCTCGATATCGACAATAACGGCAAGATCATCCTGCTGGTCATTTGGATCATCTCGGTTATTGCCATCTGCGGCTGGCTTATCAATATCGAATATATCCGCGCGAGCCTCAATACCCAGATGCGCATCTCGGCGCTTTCGGATGAGGACCTGCGTCGCGAGATGCGCGAGCACACAGCGGCGATCCCTGCCGCTCGTCGCATGTTCGGCTTGAATGCGAGCGAGCGGGGGTCTGAACCCAAGACTCAGGCTGTCAGCCAATGTGGTCATCGCGATGCGGTCCATGTGCCCGAGAACGGGGATGACACGTTTGTGATGAACGAAAAGAACGCCCCGCTTGGCAAGCACTCCAAAGGAGGTGAGGCATAAATGAAGAACATCCTGCATCTGTTTAAGCGCGATGTCCAAAACGTGTCTCGCTCCGTAATCGGCTTGGTTGTCGTGATGGGCCTCATTATCGTGCCGTGTCTGTACGCATGGTTTAACATCGCCGGCAGCTGGGATCCGTACGGCAACACCGGAAACCTCAAGATCGCTGTGGTCAACACCGATGAGGGTTACGAGAGTGATCTGATTCCCGTCGAGATCAACGTGGGCGAAAACGTTACCGCCGCTCTGCGTGGTAACGAGAACTTTGACTGGATTGTGCTCAACGATCGCGATAAGGCTATCGACGGTGTTAAGTCGGGCGCTTACTATGCGGCCGTCGTAATCCCTAAGAGCTTTAGCTCCGACATGATGACGCTCTTCTCGACCGACGTAAAACACGCCGATATCGAGTTCTATGAGAACCAGAAGGCCAACGCCATCGCCCAGATCGTGACCGAAAAGGGCTCGAGTGCCGTTCAGAACCAGGTCAACGAGACCTTTACCAAGACCATCACGACAATCGGCCTTAAGACAGTGTCCAGCCTGCTCGATTACATGAGCACCGACCAAGTGAGCAACTTTATCGCCAACCTGTCCTCGACGCTGGGCGATTCGGTCGAGGACCTGCAGGACATCAAGGCCAGTGCGACTTCGCTTGCGGGCATCTTGAGCTCCACGTCCGATTCGCTGACGTCGGCGGGCGGCCTGCTCAAGCAGACCGGAACTACCGAGCAGTCGGTGAAGCAGCTGATGGAGCATGCCGAGAGCGGTATTGCTGATTCCGAGCAGGCGCTCAAGGCAGCTAGCGATGCCATCGATGCGGCGATTGATGGAAGTGCCGGGTCATTCGACAACGTGTCCACCGAGCTCGCAAAGGCCTTTGACGCCGCGAACCAGCATGTCGATTTGACGGTGTCTCAGCTCGACGACGGCGCAGCGTCACTCAATACACGTGCCGACGAGATTGATGCCACGGCGGATAAGCTCCGCAGTCTTGCTGGCCAGGTGAGTAACGATAAGCTCAAGGCAGGGCTTGAGGACGCGGCTGCTGAGCTTGACAAAACCGCGACGGAGTACCGTAACAATGCCAAGGAGCTGGCGAACATCGCAACGTCGCTCTCGGACAGCATGGCAAAGGTTAACGATGTCCGCGCCGAAACCGACCAGGCAATCGCCGATGCCAAGGCAGGTGTCTCGGGTGCCAAGATCGATTACGACTCCACGTTCTCGGTCAAGGCAAAGGAGCTCAAGAAGACCATCTCGGGCGTTTTGGATTCGCTGAACGGTATTTCGAGCAATCTGGATAGTGCCGTGAGCGGCCTCACCGATGCATCCGGTTCGTTGGCGAAGGGCCTCTCCAAGGCTGCCACGCTGGTCAATAAGGCTTCCGATCAGCTAGGTGAAGCGTCCGATAAGATCAGCGCCTTTAAGGACGAGCTCGATGGCGCCCTGATGTCGGACGACCTTGCCACGATCAAGACGATGATTGGCAACGACCCCGAGGGTTTGGCCGTGTCGCTTTCCGGTCCCGTCGCGCTCGATCGCAAGCCGGTCTATCCAATCCGCAACTACGGTTCGGCCATGGCGCCGTTCTATACGATCCTGTCGCTGTGGGTGGGCTCGATCGTGCTGGCAGCCATGATGAAGGTGTCGGTTGACGACGAACTCATCAACGAGCTCATCCCCGTGCGCCTGCACGAGATCTACCTGGGCCGCTACCTGTTCTTTGGAGGTTTGGCCCTGCTGCAGGCGACACTCGTGTGCGCGGGCGACATCCTGTTCTTTGGCATCCAATGCGACAATCCGCTGCAGTTTGTACTTGCCGGCTGGGTCGCGAGTCTCGTGTTCTCCAATATCGTCTACACGCTCACCGTGTCGTTTGGCGATATCGGCAAGGCGCTCGCCGTCGTGTTGCTGGTCATGCAGGTTGGCGGCTCGGGCGGCACGTTCCCCATCGAGATGACCGGCCCCGTGTTCCAGGCGATCTATCCGTTCCTGCCGTTTACCCACGGCATAAACGCCATGCATGCCGCCATGGCCGGTGCCTACCATATGGAGTACTGGATTGAGCTAGGCATTCTGGCGAGCTATCTGATTCCGTCGCTGGCCCTGGGCGTCGTCTTCCGCCGCCCGGTCATCAAAGCCAACGACTGGATCATCGAAAAGCTGGAGTCAACCAAATTGATTTAGTTCAGCCACGTAAACGCTGTCAGAGCATCGAGGTCTTCCAGTTTGACACTTTATTATGCTGGATTGCGATGCAACGCTGGTTGTTGCTACAGTAGCGGGGCGTACCGGGGGTCCGGTGCGCCCTGTTTTTATTTGACCATGAGGCGGCACGCGGCCATGTGCGTGCGGACACCACGCCCAGACTGAGCGCGAGGATGCCCTATGGCCCAGAATGCCGTTTATGAAATCGAAAACATGCCCGATAGCCCTGTCGCACGGGAGGACCTGGGCGCCGGCGGCACCTCCCGCGGCGCCGGAGCGCGTTCTCCGTTCTTCTGGAAGGTCTTGCTGTTTTCGGTGGCGGTCATCTGGGGCTATTCCTTTACCACCATGAAAGATGCGCTCGATACCGTTCCGGTGTTCGAGCTGGTCTACGTTCGCTTTCTCCCGGCATCACTGGTTATGTTTGCCATTTTCCACAAACGAATCATCGCGCACTTTAATGCTCGCAACCTGATCGTCGGGCTTGGTATGGGCGCACTTATGTGGGGCGCGTACGGTTTGCAGACGATTGGCCTGGCACAGACCACGGCGGGTAAGAGTGCATTTTTGACGGGTACCTATTGCATCCTCGTGCCGTTTGCGAGCTATGTCCTGGGCGGAGAAAAGCTTACCCGTTACAACTTGGGCGCCGCCTTGCTGTGCCTAGCGGGCATTGGCCTGGTGGCGCTCGATAGCGTCGAGTTCAATGCCGGAGATGTCATCACGCTGGGCGGCGCGGTCTTCTTTGCTATCCAGATGGCGGTGACCGCCAAGTATGGCCGCAAGATGGATATCAACGTCATCACGTTTTGGATGTTTGTGGGCAATGGCGTTTTGAGCTTAATCACGTCGCTATTATTCGAGACTCAGGCGCCTCTGTCCGTGTGGACGCCGAGCTTTATCGGCGTGGTGGCCTTTCTCTCGGTGGGTTGTACGTGCGTGGCCCTGCTCGTCCAAAACGTCGGTCTGGCGCATGTCCCCGCCTCGACGGGCTCGCTGCTTCTTTCGATGGAGTCCCCCTCGGGCGTGCTGTTCTCGGTGCTGCTGATGGGGGAGGCGCTCACCTCGCGCCTGCTTGCCGGCTTTGCGCTCATCTTTTTGTCGATTATCTTGAGCGAGACGCATTTCGATTTCTTGCGCCGAAAATCTCGCCCGCAATTGTAAACAACTTGTTGCGCCGCCCTCCCAGGGCGGCATTTTTTATGCCATGCCCTTACAGTTGTGCCTTGCACTTTACGCTATCAAAGTGCGTGCTGCAAAAACGTTACTGGAGGGCATCTATGGCACCAGCTCTGTCTGATTTTCAACCGCAACCAGCGCCTCAGGCTACCACAGCGGCGCAGACCGCTATCGGCAATGGCCTGGTCAAAGAAGCCCAGGCATTTGCCGGTGAGCTTGCCGCATGGCGTCACGATCTCCATCAGATGCCCGAGCTCGGTAACAATCTTCCGCAGACGTCTGCCTATATCCAGGCACGTCTGGACGAGATGGACATCCCCCATACCACGCTAGTCGACGGTTCCTGCGTCGTTGGCCTGATCGGTGCCGGTGCGGCCGCGGCCGCTCAGGGCAATGGCACGCGCAAGGACGAGCAGGCCGGAACGGTCGTCATGCTCCGAGGCGATATGGATGCCCTGCCCGTTGCCGAGGAATCGGGCGAGCCTTTCGCTTCCACCAACGGCTGCATGCACGCTTGTGGCCACGATATGCACGCGACGGCGCTGCTTGGTGCGGCGCGCCTGCTCAAAGCCCGCGAGGCCGAGCTCGTCGACGCCAGTGCCACCGTCAAACTGCTGTTCCAACCGGGCGAGGAGACCTTTGAGGGCGCCCGCGCTGCCATCGCCGACGGCTTGCTCGAGAACCCGCGTCCTCAGGCGGCTTTTGCCATGCACGTCAACAGCCAGTCGCCGCTCGGCCTGGTGCTCTATGGGAGTCCGGCGCTCTCGGGCGTGTACGGTTTCCGTATCACGCTGCAGGGCAAGGGCGGCCATGGCTCGAGCCCCGAGATCTGCATCGACCCCATCACGGCCGGCGTGCATGTGCACCTGGCGCTTCAGGAGCTTATCTCCCGCGAGGTGCCGGCGGCCAAGGAGGTCGCGCTTACCGTGGGTAAGTTCGCTGGCGGCTTGGCGGCCAACGTCATCCCCGACACCTGCGTGCTCGAGGGAACGTTGCGCGGCTTCGATGTCGAGCTCATGGCTCACCTTAAGACCCGCATCGCGGAGGTCGTCAACGGCGTTGCCGCAACATATCGTACGCCGGCAACCATCGAGACGCTTTCGGACGTTCCGCCGCTCGTGCTCGACAGCGATATGACCCAGGCCTCGCTTGGCTACGTGGGCGCGGTGCTGCCCAAGGCCGCCTTCTTGCCGCTGTTCCATGCCATGGCGAGTGAGGACTTCGCGCTTATCTCGAGCGAGATCCCAAGTGCATACTTTACGGTGGGCGCGGCCGTGACCGATACGGACGAACACTTTGCCCAGCACCATCCCAAAGCGCGCTTTAACGATGCCGAGCTTCCCCTCGGCGCCGCGGCTTATGCCGCCGTCGCTCTCGGATACATTGCGGACCACAAGGAGTAATCCATGTCTCAGCAACGTAAATTCTTCCCCGGCTGGCTCGTGGTGGCCTCCGGCTTTGTGATCATGGCCACGTGCTACACGATTTTCGTCAACTGCATGAGCCTGTTCCAGCCGCTCATCGTCAGCGACCTGGGCATTTCCCTTGCGCAGTACAACATCTCCAATGCCCACGATCGCTGCGTCTAAGCAGTTTGGCATGGCCGACCTGGGCAAGGTCACGGGCACCATTACCTCGCTCGAGATGGTCGGTGGCACCGTGGGCGCCATCGTCTCGGGTGTGCTGTTCGACGCCACGGGCTCCTTTGCGAGTACCTGGATCGTGTGCCTGGTGTGCTCCGCGATTATGCTCGTGTTCCTGCTGGCATCCGAGCCCATCGCCGCCAAGCTGCGCGCGAGCGTGGCGGGGAAGTAGGGACGACGTCGCTCGTAGCTCTTTGCCCCGTTTTGTCCGTGCTGCCTTGGAAGCCGAATGGATGCTCGTACCGTTATTCGGTTTCCCATGCAGCCACGGGCTCAAGAGATGACCCGAAGTCTTTCCGTCCAACGGATTTTGTGATCCGAAGAGGCGGAAGGATTGCAGATTGCACACCGCGGCGGCGCGTCTGGCCGAACGAGTCCCCATACCCTCGTTCGGTCAGGCGCGCCGCCGCGTTGCTGCTTTGTGCCGTATAATGTCCACTACCTATGACGCGATACAAAAGAAAGGTGTTTGCCCATGCAGGCACAGAAGGCGGAGGGAACCCGCGACCTTATCGGCGCCGAGATGCGCGCCTGGCAAAAGATGCAGCAGATTGCGGCCGGCGTGTTCGAGCCGTTTGGTTTTAAACCCATCGAGACGCCCGCGATCGAGCAGGTGGACGTGTTTGTCCACGGTATCGGCCAGTCGACCGACGTCGTGCGCAAGGAGATGTTCCGCGTGTTTAGCGGTGCCAACCTGGAGCGCGTCTTTACCGAGGGCACCGACACCAAGCTCAAGCCCAAGCAGCGCCTGGCACTTCGCCCCGAGGGCACGGCCGGCGTGGTGCGCGCCGTCGTGGAGAACAACCTAGTGCCCCAGGGCTCCACGCCGTTTAAGGCTTACTACGCCGAGGCCATGTTCCGCGGCGAGCGTCCCCAGAAGGGCCGCCTGCGCCAGTTCCACCAGGTGGGCATCGAGTGGCTCGGCGCTCCCGATCCGGCGGCAGACGCCGAGTGCATCATCATGCTCATGGAGTTCTACAAGCGCCTGGGCTTCGATCTTTCCAAGCTTCGTCTGCTCATCAACTCGATGGGTGACGCCCAGTGCCGTCCGGCTTACCGCGAGCAGGTCAAGCAGTTTATCCTCGATCACGCTGACGAGATGTGTGACGAGTGCCGCGAGCGCGCCGAGCTCAACCCGCTGCGTGCCTTCGACTGCAAGAACGACCACTGCCGCGAGATCATGGCCGACGCGCCGCTGATGGGCGACAACCTGTGCGACGAGTGCCGCGAGCACTACGAGCAGGTCAAGCGCTATCTGGATGCCGCCGGTATCGAGTATGTCGAGGATCCCACACTGGTGCGTGGTCTGGACTACTACACCCGTACCGTCTTTGAGGTCGAGGCTCCCGGCGCCGGTGTCGGCTCCATTGGTGGCGGCGGTCGCTATGACGGTCTGGTCGAGCTCGAGGGTGGCAAGCCCACGGCGGGCGTCGGCTTCGCTGTCGGTTTTGAGCGCGCCCTGCTGGCCCTGCAGGCCTTTGGTAACGACTTGGGTGCCGAGGAGGCCCCGTGCGTCTACGTCGCCAACGCCGGCAAGGAGCTGCGCCAGAACGTCTTTGCCATCACGCAGGAGCTTCGCGCCGCTGGCATCGTGACCGAGGCCGACTACCAGGGTCGTTCGCTCAAAGCTCAGTTTAAGCAGGCCGACAAGGTTGGCGCCAAGCTCATTTTGGTCCTGGGTGGCGACGAGCTTGCCGCCGGCAAGGTCAAGGTGCGCGACATGGAGAGCCATGAAGAGGTCCTTGCCGATCTGGCCAACGTCGTCGAGGCGGTTCGCGAGCGCCTGTAGCGCATCATTTTGAGCTGCGGGTCCGCTTGAGTGTCTCGTCCATTGCGAGCGATTGTTACGGGGGTGTTTCGCATTTATGCGGAATGCCCCCGTTTGTGTATGCCGTCCACCGAGAAATACGACCATTTAGAGCAAAAACCCTTGCAATGCAGAAAATACTTTTGTGTGGTAAAGCGCAATCAGTGTCGAAAGTATTTTGCAAGCGCCTATAATGAATACCGCATGTTACGTGCATAGAAGGAGGAATGGGAGGAAACGTGGCTGAGAACCTAAGCAACCAGTCTGTACCCGAAGCCGCGGCGCGCGTCGCTGCCGTGGTCAACCGCCTCGTTAACCGAATCGGCTCGAATGCCGAATCCAAGGAGCGTCTCGCTGAGATCGAGATCCCCGAGGAGCTGCGCGACAATCTGGCGCTGTTCTTGCGCCTGGAGCGCCGTGTGCTTAGCGAGTATGATCCCGAGATCGCGGACCTGTTCGACAAGATTTTGACAGCCGAGATTGTGGCCAACGCCGGAAACCCCGGCACCCGTGCTGCCGACGAGTCCGTCGACGAGCAGGGCGTGCCCACTGCCGACGAGCCCACCGCCGTGGCGTTTCGCGAGGTCGTTGATCTGATCGACAGTCTGCCGCTCGATAAGCAGCAGGTTATCGTCCGCGCCTTTACGAGCTTCTTCCATCTGGCAAACCTGTCGGAGGAGAACTACCGTGTGGCGCAGCTGCGCGAGCGCGAGGCCGGCGCATCGACCGATACCGAGGTCGATCCCGCCAACGAGCTCACCGTCGCCTATCACCAGTTGGTAAACGAGATGGGTGCCGAGGGCGCCAACGAGCTGCTCGGCAAGCTCGAGTTCCATCCCGTCTTTACCGCGCATCCCACCGAGGCCCGTCGTAAGGCCGTCGAGGGCAAGATTCGCCGTATCTCCAACCTGCTGGAGGAGCGTCCGCGTCTGGGCGGCTCCGACCTGGTGGAGAACGAGCGCCATATGCTGCAGGAGATCGACGCCCTGGTGCGTACGAGCCCCATCGCGCTCAAGAAGCCCACGCCGGTCGAGGAAGCCGATACCATCATCGACATCTTCGATAACACGCTGTTCGACGTCATCCCCGTCATCTATCGTCGCTTTGACGACTGGGTGCTGGGCGACAAGGCCGGTACCGTGCCGCCGCTGTGCCCGGCGTTCTTCCATCCCGGCAGCTGGATCGGTTCCGACCGCGACGGTAACCCCAACGTCACCGCCAAGGTGAGCCGTGAGGTCGCCGCCAAGTACTTCACTCACATGGTGCTCAAGCTCGAGGACAAGTGCCGCCGCATCGGTCGCAACCTCACGCTCGAGGCCACCTACAGCAAGCCGTCTGCCGAGCTCATCAACCTGTGGAACCATCAGGTCGAGATGAGCACCCAGTACACCGCACGCGCTGAGCTGATCTCCGAGCACGAGCCGCATCGCGCCGTCATGCTCGTCATGGCCGACCGTCTGAACGCCACCGTGCGTCGCATCACCGACACCATGTACCACAGCGCAGACGAGTTCTTGGATGACCTGCGTGTCGTTCAGCGCTCCCTGGCCGCCTGCGGTGCCGTCCGTGCTGCCTACGGCCCGGTCCAGACCATCATCTGGCAGGTCGAGTCCTTCGGCTTCCATATGGTCGAGATGGAGTTCCGTCAGCACTCCGTGGTGCACGCCCGCGCCCTCAAGGATATCCACGAGAACGGTATCCATGGCGACCTGCAGCCCATGACGCGCGAGGTCATCGATACCTTCCGCGCTATCGGCTCCATCCAAAAGCGCTACGGCAAGAAGATGGCGCACCGCTACATCATCTCGTTCACCAAGAGTGCCCAGCATGTGGCCGACGTCTTCGAGCTTGCTCACCTGTCTTTCGCACACGAGGAGGATGTCCCCGAGCTCGACGTGATCCCGCTGTTTGAGCAGCTCGAGGACCTCGAGGGCTGCGTCGACGTGCTCGACCAGATGCTTACGCTGCCCGTGGTGCAAAAGCGCCTTGCCCAGACCAACCGCCGCATGGAGGTCATGCTGGGCTATTCCGACTCCTCCAAGGATGCCGGTCCTACCACGGCCATGCTCGCGCTGCACTCCGCGCAGGAGCGCATTGCCAAGTGGGCCGAGAAGAACGATATCGACCTGGTGCTCATGCACGGTCGCGGCGGTGCCGTGGGCCGTGGCGGCGGTCCGGCCAACAAGGCCGTGCTGGCGCAGCCCAAGGGTTCGGTCAACTGCTTCTTTAAGCTCACCGAGCAGGGCGAGGTCATCTTTGCCCGTTACGGCAACCGTACGCTGGCTCAGCGCCATGTTGAGTCCGTTGCCGCCGCAACGCTTTTGCAGTCGGCCCCGAGCGTCGAGAAGACCAACACCGAGACCACGCAGAAGTTCTGGGATATGGCCGAGAAGCTCAACGCCGTAAGCCACGAGCGCTATCTGGACCTGCTGAACACCGAGGACTTTACACCGTGGTTCTCGACCGTGACGCCGCTGACCGAGGTCGGTCTGCTGCCGATTGGCTCGCGTCCCGCCAAGCGCGGCCTGGGCGCCAAGTCGCTTGATGACCTGCGTACCATTCCGTGGATCTTCAGCTGGAGCCAGGCGCGCATCAATCTGGCCGCTTGGTACGGCCTGGGCACCGCTTGCGAGCAGCTGGGCGATCTGGACCAGCTTAAGGCTGCCTACCAGGAGTGGCCGTTCTTCCGCACCTTTATCGACAACATCGAGATGTCGATCGCCAAGACCGACCAGCGCATCGCCAAGATGTACCTGCACCTGGGCGATCGCCAGGATTTGTCCGAGAAGGTCTTCACCGAGATGCAGCTCACGCGTAAGTGGGTTCTTGCCATCGTCGGTGACGAATGGCCGCTGCAGCGCCGCCGTGTGCTCGGCTGCGCCGTCCGTGTGCGTAATCCCTACGTCGACGCCCTGTCCATCGCCCAGGTCCGCGCCCTTCGCGAGGTGCGTATGAACCAGGACGAGATGGCCGAGGAGAAGAAGGCCGAGTACATGAGCCTGATTCTTTCGACTGTGACCGGCGTCTCGGCAGGATTGCAGAACACGGGGTAATCGATAGCCCTGTAGTCGTCCGGGCCCGCCATCAGCTTACTTTTAGGCACGTCCTCGGACATGCAAGAAGCCCTCGCTGCGCACTTTGTGCGGCGAGGGCTTCTTGCGTCCTGCGGAGTGTGCCTAAAAGTAAGCTGATGGCGGGCCCTGCGATGTCCGGTCTTCGGCGGATTACTGGCTGGGGAAAAGATGGCGCGCTTCGCGCACTTTGATGGGGCTTCGTGCTGCGGAATGCATTCAGAGGGAAACCCATCGGGTCCCTTCGTCCTCGGTCTTCGGCGGATTACGGGCTGAAGGGAAGAAAGGCGCGCTTCTCGACTTACGACTGTAGCGGCCGCGGTTCCGTTTGGGATCGTGGCCGTTTTGTTGTGGGTCAAATATGAACGTTGTGTTAATGAGTCGGTGGACGGTGGTGTTTTTCGGTGAGCGGCGTATCCTTCCAACGGTTTATCTAGTGTGTCAGTTGAAAGGAAGAGGGCGCTCATCATTGTTTGAATGTGAACTGCCGTTTGACCACAAAACGTTGCATCTGGAGCTCGAGGATAAGAACTTCGCGGGTGTGATGGAAGGTCATCAAAACGAGTTTAAGACTACAAAATCTCAGGAAGAGCTGGTAGAGGAGTCACTTGTCAACCCTTATGGCTCGCCTTCGCTCGAGGAGCTTTGTGCTGGCAAGAAGGATATCGTCATCATTAGCTCCGACCATACGCGTCCCGTTCCCTCGCGTGTGACGATGCCTATTCTGCTGCATCACATCCACGCTGCCGCTCCCGAGGCACGTGTGCGCATCCTGGTCGCGACCGGCATGCATCGCCCCTCGACGCACGAGGAACTCGTTAACAAGTACGGCGAGGAGATCGTCGCTAACGAGGAGATCGTCATGCATGTCGCGACCGACGACAGCATGATGAAAAAGATCGGTACCCTGCCTTCTGGTGGCGAGTGCATCATCAACAAGATTGCTGCCGATTGCGATCTGCTGCTTGCCGAGGGCTTCATTGAGCCGCATTTCTTTGCCGGTTTCTCTGGTAGCCGCAAGTCCGTCCTGCCTGGCATCGCCAGCTACAAGACCATCATGTACAACCACAACGGTCAGTTTGTGAACGATTCCCACTCGCGTGCCGGCAACCTGTGCCACAACCACGTGAGCGAGGACATGTTCGCCGCCGCCGAGATGGCTCACCTTGCCTTTGTGCTTAACGTGGTGCTTAACGGCAAGCACGAGGTCATCGGCTCCTTTGCCGGCGATATCCACAAGGCGCACGAGGCCGGCTGCGAGTTCGTGAAGAGCCTTGCCGGCGTTGAGCCCGTCGAGTGCGAGATTGCCATCACCACCAACGGTGGCTACCCCCTCGATCAGAACATCTATCAGGCCGTGAAGGGCATGTGCGCTGCCGAGGCCACGCTTCCTGAGGGCGGCGTGATCATCGACGTCGCCGGTTGTGCCGACGGCCACGGTGGCGAGGGCTTCTATCACAACATCGCCGACAACGATCCGGCGGAGTTTGAGCGCGCCTGCATCGACCGTCCTAAGGACGAGACCCTGCCCGACCAGTGGACGAGCCAGATCTTTGCCCGCATCCTGGCGCATCACCCTGTGATCATGGTCACCGATCTGTGCGATCACCAGATGCTCAAGGATATGCACATGACGCCGGTCAACACTATCGAGGAGGCGCTCAAGCTCGCCTTTGAGATGAAGGGTGCCGATGCCAAGGTTGCCGTCATTCCCGATGGCCTGGGCGTTGTTGTTGCGCAGCACTAGTGCGCGGCCTAAACGAATCGTTTATAACCGACAAGAAAGATAAGGTTTTATGCTTACCAAACTCCTCTGCGAATTCGGCGCGACGGCCCTCATGATCGTCTTTGGCGTGGGCGTGCACTGCGATACCGTGCTCAAGGGCACCAAGTATCAGGGCTCCGGCCATATGTTTGCCATCACCACCTGGTCTTTTGGCATCTCGGTCTGCCTGTTTGTCTTTGGCGGCGCCGTGTGCATGAACCCCGCCATGGTGCTTGCCCAGTGCATCGTCGGCTTGGTGCCGTGGGGTAGCTGCATCCCCTTCATGATTGCCGATATGCTCGGCGGCTTTGTGGGTGCCGTAATCGCCTGGTTTATGTATGCCGATGAGTTCAAGGCTTCCGAGGGCGTCGTCGACCCCATTGCCCAGCGCAACATTTTCTCGACCAACCCCACCACCGAGGGTGCGAACTATGCCCGTAACTTCTTCTGCGAGGCTATCTGCACTTTTGTGTTCATCAGCGCCATCCTTGCTGCCGCTAGCCGCGCCGGCGAGAACGTTCTGATGCTCGCCATCTGCGTTGGCCTGATCGTTTGGGCCGTTGGCATGGGCATGGGCGGCATCACTGGCTTCGCCATGAACCAGGCTCGTGACCTTGGTCCTCGCATGGCCTATCAGGTGCTGCCGATCAAGAACAAGGCTGACAACAACTGGAAGTATGGCCTGCTTGTTCCTGGCATCGCGCCGTTTGTCGGTGCTATCGTGGCCGCGCTGTTTGTGCATGGCTTCTTGGGCATGTTCTAGTCCGAGGCTACATAGTTGTCCGCTGGCCGCATGGGGTAACTTCCCAGCGCGTCCTCGGACATGCAAGAAGCCCCCGCTGCGCACTTGAACTGCCTCCCATTTCTTGGACATGAGAAATGGGAGGCTTTCTTTATGCGCGTTGATTTGAGAGTGAAGCATGATATCGAGGCCAGGAAGGCGGCCATAGGGCTCTTCGAGCTCGGGCACGGGTATAAATCTGCCGCGATTGCCCTTTCGCTTCCCGTGGAAGCCGTGAGAAGATGGCAGGAGATATACCGCGCATTCGGGAGCGAGGTGCTGCTGCGCATGGACGGAAAGCAGGGCAGGTACACATACGAGCAGAAGGTCGCCGCCGCCTCCGCCGTCGTCGACGGCGGCATGACGAAGACCGAGGCGATGGCGGCGTTCGGCATAATGTCGATGTCGCCGCTCAAGAAGTGGTGCGCGCTATACCGCCGGGGCGGCGCGGAGGCCCTGCGCCCGAGGCCCAAGGGCCGGCCGAGGGGTTCCAAGGCGAGGCCGCGGACCCGCGAGGAGGGGCTCGAGGAGCGGTGCCGTAGGCTCG
>UQNH01000036.1:0-19096 GCA_900542365.1 uncultured Collinsella sp.
ATATAATTCTGTAATTTTGTTGTGAAAGCCCTGTAAAACTAAAACAGCATTTCCACGCCCGTCAGGTCGCGGAGGGCAAGGACGCCGCCGATGCCGCCGGCAAGCACCTCGAGCAGGCGAAGGCGGGTCTCGCAGACGCCAAGGCAGATGCATCCGAGAAGGACGAAGCGTACCAGTCCGCCATCAAGGCGGCCCAGAATGCCAAGGATGCCCTCGATAAAGCCAAGGCAGATGCCGTAAGCGCCACCCCGGAGGCAATCAGTGCCGCCGAGCAGGCCGTGCGTGACGCCCAGGCTGCCGTGGACAGGGCACAGGCCGAACTTAACAACGCCAACACGACGCTTGCCGATGCTCAGTCCAAGCTGGTTGCGGCCCAGTCTGCAAAGGATGCCGCCGATTCTGTCCTCGCTGCAGCCAAGCAGAACAAGGACGCGGCGGATGCGAAGGCCGCAGCCGCCAGCGCCGCCTACGAGAAGGCGAAAGCCGACCTCGCTGCAGCGGAGGCAGGTGCCAGCGGTCCGGAGTACGATGCGGCAAAACAGAAGGTCGCGGACGCAGAGGCAGCCCTCGCCGCCGCACGAGCGGCACAGTCCCAGTGCGAGTCCGAGCTCGAGCAGGCACAGTCCGCTGCGGCAACGGCACAGGCCGATCTGAATGATGCCCAGGCGTCCCTCTCCGTAAAGCAGCAGGCCGCGGCCGATGCCGAATCCGGTGTGAACGCCGCCCAGTCCGCACTCGATGCCGCGAACGCCGACCTCGATGCCGCCAAGCAGGCGAACGTCGACGCCATCTCCAAGCTGGATGCCGCGAAGCAGGCTGTCAAGGACGCTGAGTCCGCCAAGGCGGCCGCCGACGTAGAGCTCGCGAACGCCAAGGCGGCGAAGGATACCGCAGACGCTGCCGTGACCGCCGCCCAGCAGAAGGTCGACGAGGCACGGGCGAAACTCGATTCCGCCGACGCGCAGCTCAAGCAGGGAGCCATCGGCTTCTTCCGTGCCATGGGTGCCGATGACGCAGTCAACATCATCCTGAACGCCAAATATGCCGGAAAGACCGAAGTCGGCAACTCCAAGGACGCCACGTCCCTTGATAACATGCTCAATGCGATCAGGTGGATGAAGTCCGTCAACGACTACCGCAAGTCGGTCGGCCTGTCCGAGCTCCATGTCACCTACAAGCTCATCGCCGGTGCCATTGCGGATGCCAACTACAGCGACACCGTGCTCGATCATGCCCGTCAATATGATTTTGCCGAAAATCTGGCATGGAATTACGGAATCGATCCGAGTGGGCAGTGGATCGAGCAGGAGAAGGGCTTTTTCGACAAGGCAACGGAGGCCCTTTATGGAGTCACCGGTCTTGTCGGCAAGGATGCCTATGATTTCTATGCAAAGAACGGCGTCGCAATCAACCATTGGATTGCAGACAACTGCCGCTGGGAGAACGGCAGCAGCGGCACCGTCGGCCATTACATGAACATCATCAATCCCGAACTCGCCGTTATGGGAATGGCAACCTGCACCAAGGGCACCATGTCCGGGCTTCAGACGCAGTGCTACACCGCAGAGATCTCCGGCTGGTCCGGCTCCGGTTGGAACATGAACCCCATCTCCGTCGACGAGTACGAGCAGAAGCTGATCTCCTATATCAACGGTCTCAAGAACGCCAAGAGCGCACTCGACGCAGCCAAGGCCGATCTCGCATCCAAGCAGCAGGCAGCCGCCGGCGCCGCCACAACCGTCCAGCAGAAGCAGGTCGCAGCGGATTCCGCACAGGCAGACGTCGATGCCGCGAAGCAGGACGTCACCGATGCCCAGCGTGCCGTCGATGCCGCAAAGGCCGATCTCGCCGCCAAGCAGCAGGGCGTCACGGATGCCCGAGCTGGGTTGGATGCGGCGAAATCGAGCCTCGATGCCGCCAACGCGGCAGTCGTTACGGCAAAGTCGACCGTCCAGCAGAAGCAGGTCGCCTTTGATGCCGCCAACGCAGCCGTAACGACCGCACAGTCTAAGTTGGATTCCGCCAAGGCGGACACCGCTGCTAAGCAGCAGGGCGTGGACGATGCGAACGCCGACCTCGCGAAGTTCTTCCAGGACGTCGCCGACGCCAAGAAGGCGGTCGATACCGCAAAGAGCGTCCATGACGCGGCGGCAGCCGATCAGGTCGAGAAAGCGACCGTCCTCGCCGCCGCCGAGCAAAAGGCGGACGCCACCGCACGCGCCCTCGCGGATGCCCAGCGTGCCGTCGATGCCGCAAAGACCGACACCGGCGTTGCCGCCGACAGGCTTACCGGCTCCCAGACCGATCTCGAGGACGCACAGTCGAACCTCGACATCCTCACCGGTCTTGCCGCGAAGCTCGCAGAGGCACAGCAGCGCGAGCAGGATGCAGTAAGGGCCGTCAATGACACCAAGGTCGAACTCGATGCCGCGAAGGCAGCCGCCGGCGCCGCCGAGTCCCTGGTCTCCGCCGCCGAACAGGCGAAGGCGCAGGCAGACGCCAAGCTGTCGAAGCTGAACTCCATCGATGCCGGCGCGGCGATCGCTTCCGGCCGTGACGCGAACGCGGATGACGCCCTCAACGCGCTTTTCGCCGCAGCAGTCGAGGCACGTGCCAAGGTCGCGCCCGCCAAGGCCATCCTGGACGAGAAGCAGACCGCGGTGGACGAGCTCCAGCCCGGCTATGATGCGGCACTCGCCGCCTACGAGTTGGCGAAGTCCGACCGCATCGCAGCGGAGCAGAAGCTTTCCGATGAGATCGCACGACAGGAGGCAGAGGAGGTCGCAAAGCAGCAGACGGCATACAGCCCGAAGCACCTCGCCGGCACGGATACCGCCCAGACCGGCAGCCTCGCCCAGACCGGTGACCGCGCGGGACTCATCGGCGAGACGTTCGTCATCGGCGGTACCGTCCTCGTGGCGACCGGCGTCTTCCTCGACCGGAAGAAGCGCCGCGAGCAGATGTAAAAGCGAGTCGGGCGTTGGATATCGGCTAGTGTCCAACGCCTGGTTTCATGGACAGGGAGATCGGTGTGAGAACAAAGGCTATTATCGTTGCGCTTCTGGTGTGCCTTTCGGCACCTCAACTTGGATGTGCCAGCGTTGCAAAGCAAGGAAGCGGCTCTACGGAAAGGGCCGCCACAGCGGTAAAGAATAAAGACAAAAAGAAGCCAAGCGAAGAAAAGGCGGCGCAAACCTCTGGAACCAAGAACGAGGAGAAGAAAGAATCCGACGACAAGGACCAGAAGTCCGATGACTCCAAGAAGGAGGATAACAAGTCTTCCGATTCCTCGAAGTCGGACAGCAAGGGCGATTCCTCCCAGTCCAAGCAGAATTCCGGCAATTCGCAGGGCTCTGGCAGCAACAATTCCTCTTCCAACGGCGGTAGCCAGAAGAAGTGGGTTGCCGAGCAGGGCCACTGGGAGACTGATTACAGCCAGATCTGGGTGCCGAATGTGGTATATACGCGTCATGAACGTTACATTTGTAGTGCATGCGGTGCATCTTTCGATTCTATAGCCGCTTGGTCAGCTCATAGTGACGCAATGTGGGAACAAGGTCAAGACCATGGAGCATATATCAATGATTCGTATACTACCTCTGAGGACCAGGGACATTATGAACAGAAGGCTACGGGGCAGCATTGGGTCGTCGATGTTGCCGGTCACTGGGAATAATGTACATCGTTCCTCTCCTCTTACATTTGGTAAATGTTTATTTGCGGGCGGCCGGTTCGGCCGCCTTTTTTAGACGCCCAGTCTGGGAGCAAACGATAGGAAAGCAATCAAACGAGAGGCCGTTCCAAAAGAATTCGGCGGTGCCGGATGCTTCGGGCAAAACCTTCCGCAAATCGGTAAGGTCTTCCATCAACTTGCTCCAGCCCTCGCCCGGAGTCCGCTACAGCGAATTTCTAACACTCAGCATCCTTCGCGTTAAAAATTCGCTTCCGCTCACGGTCTCCGCTGACACTACGACACCGCGAAGCCTTTCGCTCGAAACGAGGCCTCTCATTTCGTGTCTACGCTACGCTTCGCCCAATCGCCGTCCCGGTGATTGCAAGATTGGTGTTGGGCTAGATAAATGGGGCCATACTCGCCCCCTTTATCTGCCAACACATCTTGTTTAACACCTCACACGGCGATAAAGTTAGAAATGAAGTTCGCCTTCATTTCTCTAAGGGAAGCGACGGCGTCACTTCAAAAATCGGCGCGACGTCAGTCGCTCCTAAAAAGGAAAGCAATCTCATATCGGTTTTGAATCGGTGGCCTCACCGATTCGCTCTGCTTTCCTGGGGGCATGAATGATGAGTTGCAAACGTCCGTACACCGTTAAGGCGACACTCACTTCTGAAGAATACGAAACGCTTTCCGCTTTGGCAGAAAAGGCGGGCATGACGAAAGCCGAATTCATTCGCTATGCACTGATTCATTGGAATGAATCGTTCGATGATCTAGCCATTTCCAAAAATAAGAACGGTGGCCGTAGCAAAAAGCTGCAAACCGTTTCAGAGGATTCGAACGAAAAGCGCTCGGCGGTTATTTACGTCAAAGTCACCGATGGCGAGCACGAGGCGATTCGCAAGCAGGCGGATGCGCTCGGCACGACCGTCAGCGCGTATGCCCGCCGCGTGATGCTGGCCGGGAAAATCGAGATGATCGATTTCGATATGAGCCAGGTCGCAAAAATCTATCACGAGCTGTATCGCGAGGGGACGAACCTCAACCAGCTGATGTACTTCGTGCACGCGCAAGGTCTTCCGGCCTACAACGAGAAGGCAGTTTTCCGAACGCTTGAAAAGGTTTACCAGAACGCCCGCAAAGTCACTCTCTTTATCGAAGAACTCGAACAGCGCTATTTCGTCGGCGGTGATCAAAATGACCGTCGTTAAGCAGAAAGGTGTTTCGTCCGAGCGCTATGCGAAGAACGTGCGCAAGTACATTAACGGAAAGTACGCTTTGGCCCGCGGCGGCTGGAACCTCGCGAACCGAAAGTACTGGTTTTCCGAGATGGCTATGACGCGGAAGATGTTTCATCACGACAGGCCTGCGCGTGCCGGCGCGAAGAACATAACGATGCTTCATCAGGTTCTTGCGTTTCTTCCCGAGGAGTGCAGCTGCAACGGAGGCAAGATGACCCCCGATGCATGTATGGCCTACGCGGAGCAATGGCTTGCGAAACACTACCCGCATCAACAAGTGATTGTCGCCTTGCATGAGGAAAGCGATAAGGCGGGAAAACGTTACGCGGTCCATATGGCGATTAACCGCACGGATCTTTTGACGGGTAAGCGTTGCGAGACGGGTGGGCGTCGCGGAAAGTACGAACGCGCTGCGTGGGTTCGTGAAATGGACAAGGCCTGGAATCTCGCTCAGCTCGAAAAGGGAAAGAAGAACTCGAAGATTCGAGACCGACAGCCGCGCGACACTGAAAAGAAAATTGTCGATCGGGGAGAGTACAGCTATAAAAACAATTTGCGCGAGTTGATCCATATTGCAATCAACGACTATCACCCGAAGACTATGGAGCAGTTCAAAAAGTTACTTGCCTCATGGGGCGTAGAGATTTTCATTAAGAACAACCGAGTCTATGCGACGGATCTCGATATCAAGGAGGCCGGCAATCCGAAATGCACTTTCAACCTGACCCGTCTTGACGGGCGGTTTGCGATCAAGCAGCTTGAGGCGGCCTTTAAAAATAACGTGCTGGAAGCCGAGCGAGCCCTTCCTTATGAGAGGCGTTGCGAGATTTACATTCAACGGCTTAAGAAAGCGTATTCGGCGTGGGTCGAGCAGGCAGAGGCGAGCAAGGGCGTCGCCTACAATCTCTTCCCTAAGTTCATCGCACCGAAGTGCGATGAAGATCTGCTCGAGGATCCGGCGGTTCGTGATGAGCTTCTTGCCCGGCGCGGTTACGCAAGGGAGATTCGAAACCGTTACGCCGGCGCCGTTCCCGATGCTGGCGATGACCGCGTTCGCGCCGCAGGCCGAGCCCATGGTGGCAACATCGACATCTCGCCGCAGGTCGATCGTGCGGTCGACCGAGGCGATTACGCTCGCGGAGACACGCCTCGCTAGTTTTGGAGAGCCTATCGTCGGTGCCCTAGCGTGCTGCCATCCAGTGCCGATTCTTTCATGCTCGCAATTCGGCGAGGGTGAGGAGTATGAATTGATCGGCGGGAGTCAGCCGCTCTGATAGAATCGTCCTTGCTGTCGGCAGCCCTCGTGCCGGGCAGAGCCCTCCATTCGATGGGAGGTGATGCCCATGACCGATTTCACCGAGCTCGTGAAGCTCCTGACCGCTACGGTCTCGCTCCTCACGGCCCTTGTCGGCCTTTCCAAGGCACTCAAGCAGGGCTCGAAGCCCAAAAAGAAAGGCCACCGTCGCTAAGACGATGACCTAACTCTATTAAGCAACGGCTCTGCCCAGCTCACTACAACTTGGGCTGCCGTCGGCACCATTCTACCCTTCTGACGAGGAATTCGTCCATATTTCAAAAATCGAATCCTGTTCGCGCGTGGGCGCGTGGGCGTAAACTTTTAGTTGGGCAAACCCGACAGATTGGAGCTTGAAACATGAGGGATATGCACCTCATGTCGCTCATAAAACGTCTCCTGACCTCGAAGGAGAACGTTTTTTAGCGACAGAAGGAGACATAAATATGATCTGGTTTACCAGCGACACCCACTTCGGGCATGAGAACGTGCTGAAGTTCACCGACCGCCCGTGGGAGACGATTTGGCAGATGAACGACGCCATCGTCGACAGCATCAACGGCAGGGTTGCCGTGGACGACGAGCTCTACATCCTGGGTGATTTCTCATTCAAGATGACCGCCCAGGACGCCTACGGGCTGCGCAAGCGGATCGCCTGCAGGCGCATCCACCTCGTCCCGGGAAACCACGACAAGGACTGGACCCAGCCGGCGGTCGCGGGCGCCTTCACCGTGGAGCCGCCGATCTGCGTGCTCAAGATCGACGGGCAGAAGATCGTCCTGAGCCATTACCCCATGGCCGACTGGCAGGGCATGAGCCATGGATCGTGGCACCTCCACGGGCACATCCACAGCAGCGGCGGCGCGTACAACGAGTTCAACCGCAAGCAGGGCCTTCTGCGCTACGACGTCGGTTGCGATGCCAACGGGCACTCCCCGGTGAGCCTCGACGAGCTGAGGGAGTGGTTCGCCGGAGTCGGCGAGCCGTGCGGCCGGGTGAAATGGCCCTGGTGGGTCAACGAGACCGGCGACAGGCAGGTCGAGCGCGAGCTGGCGGCGTACAAGAGGGAAGAGGTGATTCGATGACGGTCTATGTGACGGGCGACATCCACGGTGGGCTCGACATGCAAAAGCTCCGCGACTGGGAGCTTGGGGATAGCCTTACCGGCGATGACTACCTCATTGTCGCCGGCGACTTTGGCTTTCCGTGGGATTTCTCTGCCGAGGAATGCGCCGATATCGCCTGGCTGGAGTCGCGCCCCTACACGGTGCTGTTCGTCGACGGCAACCACGAGCGCTTCGATCACTGGGCGGAGCGACCCATGGAACTGTGGCACGGTGGGCTGACGCAACGCCTGTCGGATACTTCGTCTATCCGCCGCCTCATGCGCGGGGAGGTCTTCGAGCTCGACGGCTCGACGGTCTTCACCATGGGCGGTGCCACGAGCGTGGACAGGGAATACCGCGTGCCGTATTCCAGCTGGTGGCCTCAGGAGCTTCCGGACGAGCGCGAATTCGATGCCGCGCGGGCCAAGCTCGACGAGGTCGGCTGGAAGGTCGACTGCGTCATCACCCATACCTGCGCCACGCGCATGCTCTCGCCGACGCTCTACCCGGACCCGGGCTGGGAACGCCCTGATGTGGACCGGCTGACCGGATTCCTCGACGAGATCGAGGATCGCCTGGACTATAAGCACTGGTATTACGGTCATTTTCACCGAGACGGCAACCCGGACGAACGGCACACGGTGCTGTATGACCGGATCGTGAGGCTCGGGGACAAACTCCTGCCGTGGGGTGCGTACTGATGACGGTCTATGTGACAGGCGACGTGCACGGCAGGGCCGAGTACGGGTCCAGCCGGTTTGCATTCAAAAATTGGCCGCTGGGCCGGACCCTGACGCGCGATGACGCGGTGATCGTGGCCGGCGACTTCGGCTTTGTCTGGGATGGCTCGAATGCTGAGAGGTATTGGCTCGACTGGTTCGAGTCGAAGCCCTGGACCACGTGTTTCGTAGACGGCAACCATGAGAACCACCACGCCCTGGCCGGGCTGCCGGTGCGGGAGTGGAACGGCGGGCTCGTCCATGAGGCACGACCGCACGTGCTGCACCTGATGCGCGGAGAGGTGTTCGATATCGACGGGCTCACAGTCCTTGCCATGGGCGGCGCCGCGAGCAACGACAGGCAGTATCGCAAGGAGGGGAGGAGCTGGTGGCCCGAGGAGATGCCGAGCGAGAAAGAGACGGAACACTGCCGCTCCTCGCTCGACCGCGTGGGCTGGAAGGTCGACTACGTTGTGACTCACGAGGCTCCTGCTGCCCTGGCTAGAGAGCTGTGTCGCGAACGCGGACGTGAGTACCGCGGGGATCCGCTGCAAACCTTCCTGGGTGAGCTCGACGGACGGCTCGGCTACCGCGTCTGGTTC
This sequence comes from uncultured Collinsella sp., assembly GCA_900542365.1. GTDB lineage: Bacteria > Actinomycetota > Coriobacteriia > Coriobacteriales > Coriobacteriaceae > Collinsella. The sequence goes on from UQNH01000036.1 coordinate 8,639, forward strand.
TTCGGTCACTACCATCGCGATAAATGGTGCGACACCAGGCATCGCCTTATCTATCGAGACATCGTGCCGATCGAAGATGCTGCGCCCGGTTCTAGAAACCTTCTAAAAGCGCTCTAGAAGGTTTCTAGAAATCAGTTACCTGACAGGAAGGGCGCGGGACTACTCGCCCCTCATCTTGGTCATGACCTCGACCTTGGCCTCGGCCACGGTCGCCCGCCGCTCGGAGGCGGCGAGGCGGTCCTTGAGGGCGGCGACTTCGGCCATCAGGTCGCGCTGGGCCAGGAGCGCATCGCTCAGCTCGGCTTGGGCTTTCAACGCGGCGTCACGCTCGACGCGCAGACGCTCGATCTCATCGGACATGGCCTCAGCCTCGGCGTGGAGCTGGACGACCTGCCTGCTGAGCTCCCTGGCATCGGCGAGGTATCTGACGCTCGCGGCATGGAGCTCATTGTTTTCGAGCTCGATGCTCGCGGTGTCGAGCTCGAACTTCTCCTCGATAAAGGCGACCCGCTCATTGCAGTCGGCCTCAAGTCTTTCGTTCCGGTCTCTCGCCTCGACGAGCTTGCGGTTGAATTCGTCGAGCTGGGCCCTGAGTAACGCGTTCTCGGTCTTGAGATCGGCGGTCTCGCGCAGCAGCTTCTCTCGCCAAGCCTTTTCAATCTGCTCGGCGGCCTCATCGAGGACGTCCTTCGCGCCGGGCGTCTCGCTGATTTTTCTGTCGTTCGGGTTGTCTGTCATCGTGCGGCACTCCAATCAACAATGGGCATGGCTCCGCCATGCCGTACGGCTGGGAACAAATACGCGGCCGCTGTTGAGTTGTGTTTGTCCTGCGCTTGGTGAGTTCTAAAAGCGTCTCAAGTCATACGTTCACGCAGGTTTTCGATTGGAGAAATACCGCACGTTTTCATGGTATCACGTGCCTTAAAGAACATGAATGGGCGGTCATATCGATTCGTTGAAAATAGCACCTACGACGTGCTGGTGGCGGGAGAGTGATGGCGTTAAAGATGTCGAGAATGATTATGGGAGTATTTTAGATGCAGGTATGAGAAAGGGTCGAATCGAAGTGTCTGGCCGGACGCCAATTGTCCGGGAACTGTTTCGGTTCGACCCTGCTTCATTTTACATCCGCGGCATGTTTTTGTAGACGCCTGGCGATTACCGACCTTCACGACCTCGATGACGGTTTCCCCGTCCTCGATTCTTGCCAGATTGCGGTAGACATGCTGCGTGAATGGTCGGATATCATTTGAGCCAGAATCATCTTCTATTGAAGCGGATTCTGGCTCAGTGGTTTTTAACTCGGTTGTTTGACAGAAGCCCACGTCGATAGTCGGGCTGTGGACTTAAGATTTCGGGGGCTCCCAAGCGTTTTCGATCGCGGCGCGGTAGATTGCAGCGTAATTAAGCATCCAGCTGCCATCACCAGTTTTTTGAATATACCCCTTATCCTTTAGAGAAGTATAGGCTCGGGATATCGTGTTCTTGCTCAAGTGGTAGTGATCCTCAATCCATTTGCTTCTAGCGCAAAAGCCCATGGGCCGTTTGTTTTTGGAAGGTTTTCCAAACTTCCATACGAGGCCGAGGATGAGACGCTCGGCGGCAACGGTGGTGACGCAGCACGCCCACTCGGGCACTGAAATAAAAATAGCTTTATCCATTTTCTCTATAATCTTTCGTTGCTCGGTAACATCATCGTTGAATATGTCGGAAATTGACGGTAGCTCGCTCATGTTTACCGCCTAGTCAAGGTGGGCGGTACGACCTTCAAGCTGCTTGAAAAGCTCATAGAATGAGCTTTCAAACATGTAATTCGAGCGATGGATTTGGATGAGCTTGCCGGACTCGCGCATAAACTTGCGCGCGGTGTTTTCGCTCCAGCCAGTGAGTTCGCGGATATCGTTAACGCGGAGTAACCGATCGCACTGAGCGGCACCAGTGGGGAAAGTCGGTGTGGACGCCTGAGTGCTAATCTGTGGAGTAGCCATGATGAGCTATCCTTTCAATGAGGGCCCTCCCTGTGCTTGTAAGACTTACCAGGTTCATAAGCACTTGGGGGGCCGGTTTTTATGACTACATGCGTAGCCATCTGACAGCTTTAGAATCTATTAAAACTCATTAGATGTCAATCAAATAAAGCGTCTACCTGCGGAAATAGTAGTATAGTACCGTAATATTATTGATGAAACGATGAATGAATGACATGCTATTTCTCGCTTTTCTGTATATAGGCGTTGATGAAGTCTTCGTAGCCTTTAACTGCTTTTATTTCTGATTGTTGAACGAGGCTTGTATACGTTTTGAGCGTGATATTGGGGTCCGCGTGGCCAAGAATACCTTGCACGCTTCTAACGTCCGATCCGTTCGCCAGCATAAAAGTGCTTACACAATGCCTGAGCTGATGCGGGCAGATGCCCTTATATAGTTTTCCGCCAGTCGAATTGTTCGGCTCATAGATTCCAAGATTACAGCTAACTGCGAAATCGCGAAACCAATGGTTGAAGATGTAGTTTTTCATGTGACAGACAGTAGGGACCCCCTGCTTGACAGCAATATCGCTAATGATGGGAGTGCTGCCAGTCTGGGACAGCCCCAGAGAGGCCAGGAGCTCTTTTTGTATGGCTGACCATGATTGAAGGCGTTCGGCCAAGGTTTCTCCAACGGGGATTTTGCGTTGGCTTTCTTGTGACTTGGGTGCCCTCAGTTCATGGTCGTTGGTGTACTGCCTGTCAATTTTCAAGGTTTTATTGGCAGGGTCCCAATCGCGCCATTCGAGGCCCAGCATCTCGCCTTTCCGCATACCCGTATACACTAGTACTAGCGTACCAACAGCTTCGGCGGTGAGCTCAATGTGTTGAAGATGTGTGCATAGGGTAGCTACTTGGTCGATTGTCAGTGATTCTCTTTTGTTGCGTGGTCTGCGAACATGAACGGTAGCGCAGGGGTTTCGGTCAATTATTCTCTTTGCGACTGCATTCGACAGAATCTGACGCAGTTTTGAATTGATTCGTACAAGCTCTGATGGTTTGTATTTTCCCGTACGACGAGCTTCGGCATATGCTTCTTCGATTAGATCGGGAGTTAGCCCCTCAATTGTCTGAAACGCACCGAATAGGTCTTCGATATGCCTGCAATCGTACGCTTCTCTTTCATAGCTCGTTGGCACAAGCTCGGTGTCCCTATTTTCATGAAAGGCCCAGCAGTAGGACGCAAGCAAAGTGGGCTTTTTAGTTTTAGTGATCGTGCCAGAGGAGTTGATTTCAGCCAGCTTGGCCTGCATTGCAGCCTTAGCTTCTGTTTTAGTCTTGCAACGAACCGTATAAGTTGGGGATCGTTTGTAGCGCCCTGTCTTCGGGTCCTTGACTCCAAGGGAAAAATAATAGCGATAGGTGTTAGGTGATCTCTTGTCTTTCCAACACGTGCCTCTTCCGCTAATGAGTGGCTGTTCTGACATCTTTGCACTCCGTTTCTTTGAATAGTTTTCAACAATTCATTGAGTGCAGTTTAGCTAAAGCCGTTAGTAATATGTTTGTAAAAGCATAGGCGCAGCTACCGGAGGCAAAAGACGCAAACTGCTATGTTTATCTGCGGTTATATGATGTTCAATGATGCTTGATGAATGGTAGGGGGTAGCATTAAATCATATCTCCTAAAGCGGGTGTCGACGGTTCGAATCCGCCCGGGGGCACCAGAGATTTGCCGAGCCCGGTACCACCACGGTGCCGGGCTCTTCTGGTTTAAAGGTATACCGTGGTTTTCGCTACTTCAGATGAAGAAAGCGCCCGTTTGCAGGGGGAGCAAACGGGCGCAATTGAGCGAATGTATTTACGTCAGCAGCCGCTGTGGGCAACGTCTTGATGACTAGTTGGTCGTACCGGAATCGTCGCCTGAATCAGTACCAGAGCCAGAAATCGAAACCGTCAACGTGATCGTGCTGTCGGTAGACTGCTTGCCGGTGGGGGAGACGCCCGTAACGGTGGCGTTTTCGTTGCCGCTCACGGGGTTACCGTTCTGATCGCAGAATGCGATGTTGTAGAACCCGGCGTTGTTGAGCGCGGTAACGGCGGCGGAGATGCTCTTGCCGTACAGGTTGCCCGGAACGCTGGCCTTGCCGGACTTCTTGGCAATGACGACGGTAATCGTGGCGCCAGGCTTCTGCTTGCCGCTGGGGTTCCAGCTAATCACGGTGCCCTCGGTAACCGAATCGTTCTCCTGGTAGCTCACGTCGACGCCAAAGCCTGCCATATCGAGGGCGTTGCGCGCCTGGGCCTCGGTCATGTCGGTCAGATCGGGGACGGAGGTGGTGTCAGGACCGCTGGAGACCTTGTACGAGATGGTCGTGCCCTTCTCGACTTCCTTACCGGGTTCGGTGCCCTGCTCAAAGACCTGGCCCTCATCGGCCTCGTTGGCCTCCTCGGAGGCGTTGCCCTTCAGGCCAACGCTTGCCAGCGCGGCTTCTGCCTGGTCCTTGGTCAGGCCGACAAGCCGGGGAACCTCAACCTTCTCGGAGGGCTTGGGGCCCTTGGAGATTACCAGGTTCACCTTGGTGCCCTTGGCCTTCTTGGTTTTGCCGTTGGGCGTCTGCTCGGCGACCTTGCCCTCGTCGATATCGTCGTTGTAGCTTTGGTCGATGGTGCCGACCTCGAGGCCGGCTTCCTTGATCTGCTCGACGGCAGTCTGCTGGTCCTTGCCCAGCACATCGGGCACGGTGACCTGCTCGCCGCCAAAGAGTCCTGTGGCAAAGGCCACCACGATACCGATGACGGCAACGGCTGCCACCACGGCGGCGATGATCTTGTTCTTGTTGGATTTGGGCTTTTCGACCTCGTAGGAGCCGGTGGAGCCCGAAACCGAGCTACGGGCGGTATTCTGGCCGCTCACGCCCGAGACGGGACGTACCATGGCGCGCGTCTGATCGGAAAGCTCGCGAGTCTTGGTGGCGCCTAGTTCACCGGGTGCACCGATGATGCGCGTGGGCTCCGAGATGTTGACGGCACGGCCCGACAGGTAGCTGTTGAGCACCTGACGAAGCTCGTCGGCGGTCTGGAAGCGGTTTGCCGGGTCCTTCTCCATGCACTTGAGGATGATGCGCTCAAGGTCGGCGTCGACACCGGAGTTGATCTGGCTCGGTGGAATAGGCAGCTCGTTGACCTGCTTGAGTGCGACCGAGATAGCGTCGTCACCGTCAAAGGGAACGCGGCCGGTGGCGCACTCATACATCACGACGCCCAGCGAGTAGATATCCGAGGTGGGGCCGAGGTCCTGACCACGGGTCTGCTCGGGGCTGACGTAGTGGGCGGTTCCCAGCACGTTGTTGTCTTGCGTGAGGTGGCTGTTCTTGGCGCGCGCGATGCCAAAGTCCATCACCTTGATGTTGCCGTCGGGCAGCACCATGATGTTCTGCGGCTTAATGTCGCGGTGGATGATCTCATGCTTGTGAGCGACCGAAAGCGCGGAGCTGATCTGCGAGCCGATCTGGGCGACCTTCTTGGGGTCGAGGGCGCCGTGGCTCTTGATGCCGCTCTTAAGGTCGGTACCGCGCAGGTACTCCATGACGATGTAATAGGTGTCGCCGTCCTTGCCCCAATCGTAGACGCCCACGATATAGGGGGAGGAGAGACCGGCTGCTGCCTGGGCCTCCTGCTTAAAGCGTGCGGCGAAGGTTGCGTCGCCAGCATACTGCGGTAGCATGATCTTGACGGCAACCGTGCGGTCGAGGACCTGGTCCTGTGCACGGTAGACGGTCGCCATGCCGCCTGTCCCCACCTTATCCTTGAGGAGGTATCTTCCCCCGAGGACCCTCTGTTCCATTCCTGCTCCTAACATAACTATTCGCTCAACGATGTGTGTAGTACCTACGATGTGGCCGCTGGGGCCGTGTGGCGCGTTGCCGCTAACTCTTCGGCCGCGGCGCGCCTCGGGTGTCCGATTCGATCATGGGCATCACGCTCCCTGTGCGGCGAGCGCCGCGGTCAGGACGATGCCGGCAATCTTGGCCGCCTTGACGTCGTGTTTGTCGTAATCCTCCAAGGCCACCGAGATGGCGACCGTGGGTGAATCGTAAGGTGCAAAGCCAACGAACATCGAGTTGACGTTGGTGCCGCCGGTCTCGGCCGAGCCGGTCTTGCCGGCGACCTTGACGCCGGGGACCTGGGCATCGGTGCCGGTACCGGACTGGACGACGGCGAGCATGGCCTGCTTGACCTGGTCGGCCGTGGCGGAGCTGACGGCCTGACCCAGCGAGCGGGACTGCGTGGTCTTGACCACAGTTCCGTCCGGGGCGAGTACCTGGGCTACAAAGTACGGGTCCATGACCACGCCACTGTTAGCGATGGCGGCGGCAATCACGGCGTTTTGCATGACGGTGGTCTGCGGCCCGGGCGTGTGGTCCATGCCGACAGGCTGGCCGGCGCCGGCCCAGGCGGTCTCCCACTCGGTCATGAGCGACGGGTCGGCCATGATGGAGGCCGCGGAGGTCAGGTCCTGGCCGAGCTTTTGGCCGTAGCCAAAGGCGTTGGCAAACTGCACGAGCGTGTTTGCGCCAACTTCGTTTGCCACCTGGCCAAAGACGACGTTGGAAGACACGGCAAAGGCCTGCTGCAGGCTGATGGTGCCGTAGCTCTCGTTGGCATAGTTGGTGACCGGCGCGTTGCCGATGTCCATGGAGCCGGGCGCCTGGTAGGTGCTGGTAAGGCTGGCGGTGCCGGTCTCGAGTGCCGCGGAAAGCGTAACGACCTTAAACGTGGAGCCCGGCGTGTACAGCGCATCCATGGCGCGATTGTACATAGAGCCGTCCTCGCCGCCGCCCGCCTGCAACAGGGCGTCGATGTTGGTGTTGTCGTAGGTGGGCGAGCTGGCACATGCGAGCACCGCGCCGGTACGCGGGTCGATGACCACTACAGCGCCCTTAAAGCCCTTGAGCGCCTGCTCGGCCGCCGTCTGGATACGCGAGTCAATGGTGAGCTTGGCGGTGTTGCCCGGCTGGGTCTGGCCCGCGAGCGACGCGATGGCGTTGTTCCAGCTGGAGTAATCCTTGGAGCCGGTGAGCGTGTCGTTCATGACGCTCTCGATGGCGGTGGTGCCATACTGCTGGCTCACGTAGCCAACCACGTGCGCTGCCAGGTTACCGTTGGGGTAGGAGCGTACGTAGGTGCCGTCCTCCTGCTGCAGCGACTCGGCCAGCGTCACGCCGTCGGACGTGATGATGGAGCCGCGCTGGATGTACTTGGAGCGGGCGATGGTGTGGTTGTTGGTCGGCATGTCCTGATAGTCCTTGGCCTTAATGACCTGGACATAGGTGAGGTTGCCGATAAGGATGGCGAACAGCGCCGTAAAGGCGAGCACCGCACGGGTTAGACGGTTGGCGAGCGCAACGCGGCCGAGCACACCGGATTCAGGCGTGTCGAGCAGGCGACGGCGCATGCGCGAGCCGACGGAATGGCTGCCGCTGCCGTAGGAAGACGAGGTGGCAAAGCGCGTGCCCGTCGGGGCGGCGGCAGATGCGACCTGATCATCGGTGATGGCGGCCATGGTGCCGGTGCCGGTAAGCTCGGCCTCGCGTCCGGTCGCCTCGTCACCGGCGCGCAGCAGGAGCGCGACGATGATAAAGCTTGCCAGCAGCGAGGAGCCGCCCTGGCTCATAAAGGGCAGGGTGACGCCGGTCAGCGGGATCAGGCGGGTTACGCCGCCAACGATCAAGAAGGCCTGGAAGCTGATGGCTGCCGTAAGACCGGTGGCGCTAAAGGCGGCGAGGTCGGATTTAGCGCGGGCAGCCGTGGTGAGGCCACGCACGGCAAAAAGCATAAACAGGATGAGCACGGCGCCGCCGCCCAAAAGGCCCATCTCCTCGCCGATAGCCGAAAAGATAAAGTCGGACTCGACGACGGGGATGTTGTTGGCCATGCCGTTGCCGATGCCAACACCGACCAGGCCGCCATCGGCAAGCGAGAAGAGCGACTGGACGATCTGGTAGCCCTGGCCCTGGGCGTCCTTAAACGGATCGACCCAAACCTGGAAACGCACCTGAACGTGAGACAGGAACTTGTAGGCGCCCACAGCTCCAACGGCTAAGAGCGCAAGGCCGATAACGACATACGAAAAGCGCCCCGTGGCAACGTAGAGCATCAGCAAGAAGATGGTGTAGAACAGCACGGCCGAACCCAGGTCGCGTTCGAAGACGACGACGAGCAGGCACACACCCCACACGGCAAACAGCGGCAGCAGCAGTCGCAGGCGAGGGATCTTAAAGCCCAGGATCTTGCGGTTGGAGATGGAGAGCAGCTCGCGGTTCTCGGCCAGGTACCCGGCCAGGAACAGCACGATAAAGACCTTGGCGAACTCGCCAGGCTGGATGGTAAAGCCCGCGATGCGAATCCACAGCTTGGAGCCCGAGATCGTGGTGCCGATAAAGATGGGCAGCATCAGCAGGATGATGCCGATGATGCCAAAGGTGTACTTGTAGCGCATGACCACGTCGAGGTTTTTGACCAGTGCGAGCGTTCCCACCATGAGCGCCACCGAGACAAACAGGATGATGAGCTGTGAGATGGCGAGAGCGGGGGCGAGGCGTGTCACGAACGTGATGCCGATGCCCGAAAGTATAAATACGATGGGTAGGATGGCGGGGTCGGCGCCGGGCGCCAAGATGCGCACGGCGATATGTGCCGCGGCGAAGGCGGCAAAGAGGCCGATCGGCACGGCGAGCGTCTCAAAGGAGATGGCGGCGCCCGCGGTGAGCACGTACATCGCATACAGCAGGATGACGGGGAACGCCGAGGCGATGAGCAAGAGCAGTTCGGTGTTGCGGCGACTCATAAGCGGCACTCCCTTTCTAATTCTTATCGGAGGCTTCGGCCTCGGCGGACTGTTCGGCGGTTTTCTCGGAATCTGATTCGGAGGTCGATCTCTGGTCGGTGTTGTCGCGAATCGTTTGCGCGTCGATCACCTGGCGGGTCTGCTCCTCGTCGATCTGGTGGCGGTACTTGGATATCGTGTCCTGCGCATCGTCGACACTTGTTTGCGGAATACCCGCCTTGAGGCGGTTTTGCGTGTCTTCGGGCAGGTCGGACAGCTTGATACTGGTTTCGCTCTCGAGCCAGTGGAGCGTGAGTCCGAGCGGCTTGCCGGGAAGGCCGCGCCAGACGGCGACATTGCCCTGGTAGGTACCCAGGTAGTACGAGCCGGTGACACCCGTGTAGGCCCAGATGGCAGCCGCCAGCACCAAGACGAGACCTAAGACGACGCCGATGGTGACGTTGCGGCGACGCACGCGTTGCGCCTCGCGCATAACGCCATCGTCAACCAGGTCAACGACTACTACGGTCACGTTGTCGTGGCCGCCGGCGGCAAGCGCCGCGTCCACTAGGTTGTCAACGCAGATTTGCGCGGTTGAGGACTGCGTGGCGATGTTCTCGATATCGCTATCGGGAATCATGCTCGAAAGGCCGTCAGAGCACAGTATCAGGCGGTCGCCTTCCTCGATATGCAGAGTGAAGTGGTCGGCATACATGGCGGGGTCTGAGCCCAGCGCACGGGTGATGACCGAACGGTTGGGGTGGACGCGAGCCTCGTCTGCCGTAATCTCGCCGGCGTCCACGAGCTCCTCCACGTAGGAGTGGTCGCGGGTCACGCGGATGAGCGTGCCCTCGTGGAGCAGGTAGGCGCGAGAGTCGCCCACGTGGGCGATGGCGAGCGTGTCGTTTTCGATATAGGCGCAAGTGGCTGTGCAGCCCATGCCGGGCTTGCCTAGGCCGTTCAGGGCCGCCTCGATTACGGCGGCGTTAGCTGCCTCGACGGCTGCCGCCAGGCGTGCTGCGTCGGCGGACTGCGGGGCCGTCTTGGCAATAGTCTCGACGGCGATGGAAGAGGCTACCTCGCCGGCGGCGTGACCGCCCATGCCGTCGCATACGCAAAAGAGCGGCGACTGCACCAGGTAGGAATCCTCATTGTGCGGGCGTACGCAGCCAACGTCAGAGCGGGCACCCCACATGAGTTGCGTGGTGGTGCCGGCATCATAGGTCGAGTCGGTCTCGATGCGCTCCTCGGTCAGGGGCTCAAAGCTCATGGTCGAGCCGGGGTCTTTGAGCTTGGCTTCAACGGCGGCTACGTCGATCTCGGCTGTGTCACCGGGAGAGACGGTGTCGGTCTCGGCGTTTGATTCGGAATCGCCGGTGTCCGGGGAGTCGGGCTCCTCGGACACGCGGGCGGTCGACTCGTCGTCTTGCGGGCTGACGTCTATAGGCTCGGGCGCCGGCGTAGACACGGGCGCAACCTCGGATGCCGGGGCTATGGGAAACGCCGGCGCGGCGGGCTCGGGTGCCGCAAACACCGCAGCGCTCTCGTTGATTGCCGCGGCGACAGGCTCTGCAAAGTGAGCTGGCGCCGGGGTTGCTTCGGGCGCTGTGGGCTGTTCCGCGGCATGTGCGCCGATGGGCGCCGCTACGGTATCCTCTTCGTCCT
>UQNH01000037.1:0-18536 GCA_900542365.1 uncultured Collinsella sp.
TAGCTTCGAGTACCGTGGCGGTTTTGAGCATCAGCATAGGGTCCTCCTTGTTGAAGGGAGTTAGCGTACGTGTCGTATGTGCTTCAAAAAACCTAGATGTCGCTCACGTCATGCTCGCGAGCTACCACAAAGGGGACGGGCACCTTTGTGGTGGTTTTGACGGTCGGCTGTTGGCGCTTATGCGTGTGCGGAATCCTCGCGGCGTGCCGAGGGCGACATGCAGGTTTTTCGACTATGACTGCCTTCCATGGCACACCTCCTTAAGGCCGGGCGCGGCGCGCTTTGGGTATCTCGTACCCGTTACAATCCGCCCGTATTCTTGATGAGGGGGTTTGCCGTGTCAACCCCAATGTTTGGAAAACCATTGCCCCTGACAAAGCCTTTACAGAATGCCGAGGCCCCAAAGCGCGCCCGCAACGCGCCCTGCCTGCGCTAAACTGGAAGGCACGTACGCGATTACGAGAGGAGCCCGCATGGAGGCTTACAAGCAAGAGTTCATCCAGTTCATGGTTGAGTCCGACGTTCTTAAATTCGGCAGCTTTACGCTCAAGAGCGGCCGTCAGTCCCCGTTCTTTATGAACGCCGGCGCCTATGTGACGGGCTATCAGCTCAAGAAGCTGGGCGAGTATTACGCCCAGGCCATCCACGATAACTTTGGCGACGACTTTGACGTGCTGTTTGGACCGGCCTACAAGGGTATTCCGCTGGCCGTCGTGACCGCAATTGCCTACCACGAGCTGTACGGCAAGGAGGTCAAGTACTGCTGCGATCGCAAGGAGGCCAAGGACCACGGCGCCGACAAGGGCAACCTGCTGGGCTACGAGCCCCAGGACGGCGACCGCGTGGTCATGGTCGAGGACGTCACTACCAGCGGTAAGTCCATCGACGAGACCTATCCCAAGGTCAAGGCTGCTGCCGATGTCGAGATCAAGGGCCTCATCGTGTCCCTCAACCGCATGGAGGTCGGCAAGGGTGGCGTGACCACCGCGCAGAAGGAGATCGAGGCCAAGTACGGTTTCCCCGTCGCGAGCATCGTCTCCATGGCCGAGGTCGTCGAGACCCTCTACAACCACGAGATCGACGGCAAGGTTGTCATCGACGACGAGCTCAAGACCGCTATCGACGCCTACTACGAGCAGTACGGAGCTCGTTAGTTACGGCGTTTTACCAAACGCCGTAACGGCTCGACGCTGCGCGGGCCGCATTTGGACAATCTGACGTTCAACTTCAAGGGCGCGACCAGAAGGTCAGCGCCCTTTCGTTTCACGTCACCTTGTCTCAAATGCGACCCGCTCGCTGTCGTTGCCAAGACATCGGCACTCCCGTTGCTGGCAAGGGGCGGCACTTGGGGACGTTCCTTTTCTGCCGGCAGTTTGGGACACTCCTTGTTGGGGTGGTCATTGGGGACGTTCTTAAATGACTGCTCGAGATGAGCGTCCAAAAATCCGCGCTCGTTCGATTGGCGCATGTCTACGCAGCGTAGGTTGTCGAGCCTGGCCTTCAAATGGATACTGACTGTCGAACCGGTTCACTCCATTTCTTCAATTTGATTGGACAGCCCATGAACCAGACACGGCAAACCAATGCCTCCCATACTTTTTTGGCAGCGCATGCCATCAAGCAGCTGCGCGAAGAGCGCGGCCTCACCCAGCGCGCCCTGGCGGAAAGCCTTGGCGTGACCGATAAAGCTGTCAGCAAGTGGGAATCCGGCCGCGGCCTTCCCGACATTTCCCTCGTTGAGCCTTTGGCCCAGAGACTCGGCATAAGCGTGGCTGAGCTTTTGGCTGGTGACATTCGGGCCAACGCCAACCGTGCAGGCAATATGCTCAAAGGCGTCTTTTACGTTTGCCCTATCTGCGGAAACGTTGTGCACGCGCTCGGAGAAGGCAGCTTTAGCTGCTGTGGCTCCACGATGTTTCCCCAGGAGGCCGAAGAGCCGGACGCGGACCACGCCTTTTCCATCGAGCGCATCGAGGACGATTGGTACGTCACGCTCGATCATCCCATGACCAAGGATCACTACATTAGCTTTGTGGCATATGCGACTATGGACGGCATCTGCTTTAAGAAGCTCTATCCAGAGCAATCGGTGCAGCCGCGCTTCCATATTACCGGGCGCGGCAGGATATATCTTTACTGCAACCAACACGGACTCTTTACGTCGCTGACGCCTCGCAAATAACGGCTGTCTTCCGCCCTCCTCATGCGTTCCCAGGGGACCCAAAATGAGCGTGGATAATCTCCCGGGTTTGGCCTGTGTGCGGGCTCAAAGTGGGAGATTATCCACGCTCGTTATCTGAGTGTCCAAAAATCCACGCTCGTCGCTACTTGAGTCCGGGCAGGCGGGTGTAGGGGAACGAGCGCTCTAGGAACTCGGAGCAGCGGGCGTAATCTTTGGCAAAGTAGCTGCTATAGAGCGAATCGAGTACGTATTGCACGGCGATATGGCTGGCGAACTGCGTGATGCGGTGCGTCATGCTCTCGTGGTCGCTTACCGTGAGATAGGCGGCAAAGCCGGGGTGAATGCGGGCACAGTACGGCGTGCCGATGACGATGACCGGGACATGTCGACTGCTAAGGATCGGCAAGATCTCCTTGAGGTTGGGGGCAAGGCCGCTGTAGGAGATGATGATTGCCACATGGTCGGGACCCGAGGCGAGCGCCGTGCGCACCTGCGCCTCGACGCTGTCGTGGCACGTCGCGCTTTTGCCGGCGGAAAGCAGGCGATCGCGGAACATTCCCGCTGGATACAGGTTATGCGAGCCCGTGTAGATGTCCACGGTGCCGGCGCGCATGATGAGCTTGGCGGCGTGGTCGAGCTGTGCAGGGTCGAGCAGCTCCTGCGTTTCGGCCAAGGTGGTCTGGTAGAGCCCCTCCATGCGCTCCATCACCTGCGCAGGGGTGGAGGTGGCATCGAAGGGAAAGTTGATGTCCACGTCGCGCCGGTTGCCCGCCTCGGTCGCCTGGCGGATGAGCTCGACCTTGAGGTCTTTGAATCCCTCGAGGCCGAGCTTTTTGCAAAAGCGGTGCACGCTCGCGACCGAAACGTTGGCGCACGCGGCAAATTCCTTAATGGAAAGCCCGCGCACATCCTCGCCCATGGCGAGGGCCGTTCGCCCAAGTTGTTGCTCGGTGGGGGTGAGGCTTTTGCCCTGCGTGATCTTCCGCCTGATATCCATATGGCTCCTATGCGTTTGCGTCGCGATAAACCAATCATAGCGATAAATAAAACGTTCGGCTTGGCTGGGAGTTTTGGTCCGCCGGTCTATGAACGACGGACCGCTCGACGCTGTGCGGGCTCAACATAGGGGCGCTGTCCTTGTTGGGCCGTTTGCGCCCGGGGCGTTACCCGAGCACGCGTACGGGCCCCAAGAGACCGCTGGGCTCGGAGGGCTCGGTCATGCCGAACACGTCGGGGACGGCGTGGTCGAGGGTGTTGATGATGTCAATCGTGAGCGCGTGCTCACCGGCTAAAAGTGCGGCGGCCTCAAAGCGGTAAGGCGGACAGATGCGGGTGCCGAGGGATTTGCCGTCGAGGGTGACGGTTGCGGTCTCAAAGACCTCCCCAAGGTCGATGACAGCGCGGCTGGCCGCTTCGCCCAGGACAAAGGAGGCCCGGTAGCGGAATGTGCCGGCCTTGCCGGGGAACTCGGCCGAGGAAAGGTCGTGCAGGTCTGCAAGCTCAACAGACTCGCCAAAGGCATCGGTGCCAGGGGCAGAGAAGGCAACCGCCCAGGGCCCGTCGACGCATGTGGCTTCGTCTCCAGCAGTTGCCGCGCCGGCGGAACCTGTAGCCCCAAGGACCACGATGCAGCTCTCGTAGGGAGCCAGCTCGAGCGTGCCGTCAAAGGCGGCGGGATCGGTGCCGTTGAGCAGGTCGAGGCGCGCGCCTGCAACGGGTGTGCCGTCGGCAAGCGCAATCTGAGTGGAGATACCCTGCTTGGGATGCTCGTTGACGAGCATTAGATAGGTCTCGCCCGCCCGCTCGTAGCGCAGTGCGCGCAGCCAGGGCTGGGGCTCGGCACAAACCACGGTCTGCATACCGGCGTCGGCAAGCGTGCCTGCGAGCTCGGCGGTTGCCAGGAGCTTGATGCCGGCGACCGCGGCTGCATCCACGGAGGCAAAGCCCTCGCGGGCTGCAATATCACCGTCGTAGCGCTTGCTCGGCAACTCATCCAGCGCGTACACGGCAACACCTGCGGCTGCGGCGCGCGCGGCAAAGTCGAGCACGGCTCCGCCGACAAACTCGGCTCCGGGCATCACCAGGCAGCGGTATGCCTGGCCGTTCACGCCAAAGCCGCTACCGTCTGCGGCAATTTCAACGGCATAGCGCCCTGCGTCCTCAAATGCCTCTGCCGGCACGATGTCAAAGTCGACCTGCGCGCGCATAAGCTCGGAGGCGGCATGCTGCATAAAGTTCGCCTCGCCTGTCCACTCGGCGTCCGCATGGTAGAGAAGCGCCACCGGGGTCGTTGCGCGCCCGCCGCTCAGCAGGCTCGCCGTACGGTTCATGTAGCTCATGAGCTGCCCAAAGTGTGCAAACTGGGGGTTTTGGCCATGCGCATAGAAATGCGGCGGGCAGTCCCAGTCGGGGAAGGCGGCCATGCTAAAGGCATGCGGCACAAACCAATTGACGCCGCGCACCAAAAAATGATCGGCGATCCACTTCATCTCGCGTAGGCCTTCGTGCCATCCAAATGCGCCAAAGACCTCGGCCATGCAGCGCCCCTGCTTTTTGGGATCGAGGTGTGCTGCCGAGGAGCCCAGCTTGGGCAGCACGTAGTTATAGAACTCGAGGTCCCACACGCCGCGTCCGTAGCTGTGAAGGCCGCGGTCCATGCCGGGTACCAGCTGGTTGATCACGATGTCGACGCCCGCCATGTCCTGACCGCCCACGGCGCGGAAGTAGTGCCCGGCGCCCACGCCCAGGCGCGCGTGGCAGTCCTTGTCCTCGATAACGTGGCCGATGTACTGCACGCCGCGCGCGCGGCACCAGTCTCCGAGCTGGTCGCAGAAGCACTCCTTATAGAGGGTGCTCGCGATGTCCATATAGACGTGGCGTACGTGCGCGCCGGCCGGCTCGCGGTCCCACAGGTGCGGGAGCTCGGCCAGGTAGCGCTCGCCCAGTGCCGCGCGTAGGCGACGCTCAAGCTCGGCCGACCAGGGTAGGGGCGCGGTGGCCTTGCCGATGAGCGTGTCCGAGATGCCATCGGGGCCCGTGGTGCCCTTCTCGTTGGCAAATCCGGGCTCATCGGAGAAAAAGCCCAGGATCGTCTTGCCAAACTCATCGCCCAGATGCTCAAAATGCGGCTCGTAGACAGCATCGATGAGCTGCGCCACCGAGGTGCGGTCGACCATATTGATGTAGTCCTCGTTGTAGGAGGTCTTGCCGCTCGTGAACATCACGCATGCCTGCGTGAGGCCCGCAGGTGCATCGAAGACCAGGCGGCTGGGGTTGCCGTCTGCATCGTCGATTACTCGGTAAGCGACGTCGACGGGGCTGCCGTCCTGCATAAATGTCACGCCGTAGAAGCGCTCCGTTTTGTCGAGCATGTTGGCGAGCGCGATGCTCGCGGCGGACGTGGGGCCCACGATGTCGAACGTGCGGTGCGTGAGCACGATCTTGCGGAGCTCGGGCACGGCCTCCTTGACGGCGCCGTTGGCAAAGCCCGTGGGGAAGTGCGCGTCGTCCAAGATCCAGAGCTTAAGGCCCAGCTGCTTGCACTCGTCAATGACAAAGCGCAAGTCGCGCCACCAGCCCTCGCCGCAAAAATCGGGGTGTGGGCGGCTTTCGAGACAGACCTCGTGGATGTCGGCGCCGGCGATCTTTTCCAGATACTCGGCAATGGTCTTATGGCTCTCGCCCTTCATCCACAAAAACGGAAGCACGTGGTTGTCGTATGTGCCCTCGAGCACCTGCTGATAGTACGCGGTCATGGATTCTCCTTGGCTCGATCGATCTGCTGCATAGCACAGATTATGGACGCGTCGGCGCGTTCTGCTAATATCTGAATCACGACGAACTATGACCAAATCAACGATTGGCAAGCCATGGAGATCGACGAGCTCGAGCGTAGGCTCAGCGAACTGAGCACCAGTGAGATCGCTTATAAAGACGGCATGGCATTTGATTGGTCGATTATGACCGAGCATGTCGAAATCGACGGATGCCCAGTGCGCAAGATTGGGCAGCCAGGGTTTGCCTATGCCCAGCCCGGCATGCCGCGTGGCCTGACGATAAGGAAAAACTCGCGCTTTAATGCAGTTCCCGAGCACGTGCATGATTACGTGGAGCTGAGCTATGTGTATCGCGGACGCTGCCCGCAGACGGTGGCGGGGGAGAGGCTCGAGCTGGGCCGCAACGAGGTGCTTTTGCTCGACGCCCTCTGCCCGCATGCCGTGGCGGCGCTTGGTGAGGACGACATCATGCTAAGCATGACCGTTTCACGCTCTTTTTTGCGCCGGAGTCTCGAGTCGAGCCTCTCGCGCGAGAGCGCGGTCTCGCGGTTTTTGTTCAACGCGCTCAACAGCGAGACGGACCATCGGGGCCATGTCCGTTTTCATTGCGGCGAGAGCCGTCGGATTCGGCGCTACATGCAGGAGATGCTCTGCGAGCTGTACGACCCGAGCCCCAACGGTCCCGAGATCGTCTTGCGTCTGTTTCAGCTGTTTTTGGCCGAGCTCATGGATTGCTACGAGTGCGAGCTGGTGCGCGGCGCGGCGGACGGCACGGCGGGGCCCACTGCCCTGGTGACGGGAATGCTTGGCTATATCGATTGTGAATTCGCTGCATGCTCCCTCGAGGGGATGGCGGCGGAGTTTGGCTTGAGCCCTAATTATGCGACGGCGCTTCTCAAGCGCCATGTGGGCAAGACCTTTAGGCAGCTTGTGCAGGAGCGACGCCTGGTACGTGCGGCCGAGCTTCTGCGCGGCGGCGCCACGGCCGGGGCGGCTGCGCATGCGGTGGGCTATGAAAACATGAGCTTCTTCTACCGTAAGTTTCACGACAAGTATGGCTGCACCCCCGCGGCATACCGCCGGTAAGCGCGGGGCGGATCGTCTTCGCTCCTTCGGTGTCAAAAAGTTTCAGCTGCAGCGCTGTTGCAGCGCGCGTCTGCGAAAAGAAGTGTCGGGTTTGGCACCCCTGCCCCTGCCTGTCGCGTGCGTGGGCGATACTCGGCCTATCGACCCGCAATGCAAAGGAGATGCTCATGGCAAACATCAAGTTCCCCGAGGGTTTCTATTGGGGTGGCGCCACGGCCGCCAATCAGTTTGAGGGCGCTTGGAACGTGGACGGCCGCGGTCCTTCGGTCGACGACCATTTCTTGGGCGGCAGCTACAAGGAGCCGCGTCAGATCACGATCGACATCGACCCCGACCGCTTCTACCCCAACCATGACGGCATCGATTTCTACCATCACTACGAGGAGGACATCGCGCTGTTCGCCGAGATGGGCTTCAACATGTTCCGCATGTCCATCTCTTGGAGCCGCATCTTCCCCAACGGCGACGACGCCGAGCCCAACGAGGCCGGCCTCGCCTTTTACGACCGCGTCTTCGACTGCCTGCGCGCTCACAATATCGAGCCGCTCGTGACCCTGTCGCACTACGAGATGCCCTATCACCTGGTCGAGAAATACAACGGCTGGGCGAGCCGCGAGCTCATCGGCTTCTTTGAGAAGTACTGCCAGACCGTCTTCGACCGCTACCAGGACAAGGTCAAGTTCTGGCTCACCTTCAACGAGATCAACTGCGGCACTCAGGACATGGGCAACCTCTTTGAGACCAGCATGATTCAGGGCTTTGAGGGCCCGGCTTCGGCGGTCCATGCTACGCCGCAGGCTCGTATGCAGGCGCTGCATCACCAGTTTGTCGCCAGCGGCCGCGTCGTGCGCTATGCCCACGAGCATTACCCGCAGTTTAAGATGGGCAACATGGACTGCTTCATCCTTTCCTATGCCGCCACGTGCGATCCGGCCGACGTGTTCGCCGCGCAGCAGGAGATGAATACCATGAACTGGTACTGCTCCGACGTGCAGGTGCGCGGCAAGTATCCGTTCTATGCCAAGCGCTTCTGGGCCGAGAACGATGTCGAGCTTGTGATGGAGGACGGCGACCTGCAGGATATCGCCGACGGCAAGGTCGATTTCTACACCTTTAGCTACTACATGTCCGGCACCGTGGGCACCCACAAGGATCACGAGATGACCGAGGGCAACATGACCTTTGGCGGCAAGAATCCCTATCTGGAGTCCACCGACTGGGGCTGGCAGATCGATCCGCTGGGTCTGCGCATCGCCCTCAACGAGATTTACGCCCGCTACGAGATTCCGCTGATGGTGGTCGAGAATGGCATGGGCGCCTACGATGAGGTCGAGGAGGACGGCTCCATCCACGACCCGTATCGTATCGCCTACTTGCAGAGCCACGTCAAGGCCATGGGCGAGGCCATTGCCGACGGCGTCGACCTGATCGCCTACACCTGGTGGGGCCCCATCGACCTGGTTTCCGCCGGCACCGGCGAGATGCGCAAGCGCTACGGCTTTATCCACGTCGATAAGTACGATGACGGCACCGGTACCTACGAGCGCCGCCGCAAGGACAGCTTCTACGCCTACCAGAAGATCATCAAGTCCAACGGTGCCGAGGGCCTGGATTAATCGACAATATGAGTGCCACCGGGGAAAAGCGTTGGGATGGGCTCGCGATTCGAGTCCCCACCTTAGCATTTGAACCATTTGGCACTATAATCACCATAGGCATGCGCACAACGTTGCGCTTAATCAAGAGGAGAAAACGTATGGGTCTGTTTGACATGTTCAAGAAGAAGGCTGAGCCCGCGACTGCCGCTGCTCCGTCCTCCATCTCTGCTTCTGCCGGCGCCGACGTGCTGTGCTCGCCCGTCAAGGGCAAGGTCATCAAGATGGCCGACGTGCCCGATCCCGTCTTTGGCGGCGAGGTCCTGGGCAAGGGCTGCGCCGTGTGGCCCGAGGACGATCTGGTCTACGCTCCCTGCGACGGCAAGGTGACCGTCACCATGGGCCACGCCGTGGGTCTGCAGTCCGATAGCGGCATCGAGGTTCTGGTGCATGTTGGCGTCGATACCGTCAACATGAACGGCGATGGCTTCGAGGGCTTCGTCAAGGCCGACGACGTCGTAAAGGCTGGCCAGCCCATGCTCAAGATCGACCGCGCCAAGATCGCCGCTGCCGGCTACAAGGACTGCGTCGTCGTTGCTGTGTCCAACACCGCCGAGTTTGCCGATGTCGAACTCGCCGTCGAGGCCGACTCCGCTGTCGCCGCCGGTGACGCCATCGTTAAGGTCGTCCGCAAGTAAACTGCGGCATCCAAAGGATGTGCAAGGGTGGTCGGGTTTTCCGGCCACCTTTTTTATTGCACCGCGGGGAAGCGTTTTATTGCACGTTGGGCGGGCTTGCAAACCGTTCGGACGCTAAAACGAACCGACCGCGCCTTCGCGTTGCCGAGGGCGTTCATAAGTGGATAGAATGGGCTTACTTATTACAACGTGCGCCGCGTCCGGGAAGCGCGGTGCCGCTCATTGGGAGGAACAACATGAAAAAGAAGCTGCTGCTTGCGCCCCTCATGGCCGTCTTGGTTGCATGCGTGGTCGTGCTTTCCGGCTGTGGAGGTCCTTCGGTTGAGGAGCTCATCACCGAGGATCTTACGACGCAGTTTGACGAGGTCAAAAACGGTGGCGACGACTTCCTCTCTGGTCTGGAGGAGGTTTCGGGCGACGAGTTCGAGCAGCTGGGTATCGATCCCAAGGAGTATGCCAAGACCTATCTCGAGGGCTTTGACTACAAGATCGGCGACGTGACGGTCGACGAGGACAAGGGTGTCGCGACCGCCGAGGTTTCTATCACATGCAAGTCTATGAACAAGATCGTCGAGGACTTCTCCACCCAGTATCAGGAGAAGGTCGCTGCGCTTGACACGGTTCCTTCCGATGACGAGCTGTACAAGATGGCCGGTCAGGTTATGGTCGATGTGACCAAGGCCACCGAGCCCAGGAAGACCACGGTTATCTTCAAGTACACCTGCAACGACGACGGCGAGTGGTCTGCCGACGACTCCGTCAACTCCGAGATGATGGATGCAATGCTGAGCTAGTTTGTTGCGGCGTTTTACCAAACGCCGCAACTGCTCGACGCTGCGCGGGCACCAGAGCGACAACTTGTCATTCAAAGAGGACGGCATGACCAGAAGGTCTATGCCGTCCTCTTTTCATGCCAATTTGTTCGCTCTGGTGCCCGCTCGCTGTCCGTCCTCTACCTGCGGCGTTGCCATGGTAGTCATTGGGGCGGCACTTGGGGACGTTCCTTTTCTGCCGGCAGTTGGGGACACTCCTTGCGCCAGCGTTGCATCGAATGCTCGGGAAAATACGAGCCGGTATTTGGCCGAATAGCGGGTCGCGGTTTCCGGATGGGGTGGGTTGTGGAAAGTGCGACCCGGAATATTGCTCTGAAACGGGATGCCGTTTCCCCGACAAGGCTCAACCGGAAAGCGCATCCCATTCTGGGGCGGCAAAACGGGATGCGCTTTCCGCGCGACAGAATCTATGCAGCCGTGTTGAGCGACAGCCCCGCTACTCGCCCAGAATCAGCGCCGCGAGCTCGTCTTGGGTGTCCACCACGTAGTCGGCGCCGGCGGACTCCAGCTCTGCGCGGCCGCGGAAGCCCCAGCTGACACCGGCGCTCTTGAGGCCGGCGTTGTGACCGGTCAGAACATCGACATTGGAATCGCCCACATAGAGTGTGGTTGCCGGGTCGGCGCCTAGCTCTTCCATCACATGCAGCGTAACAGGCGCCTCGGGCTTGGGAGGAAACGCATCGACGCGGCCCTGCACCAGCGCAAAGCGCTCGGAACCAAAGTATTTTTCGATAAGCGGAGCGGCCGAAACATGGTCCTTGTTGGTGAGCACGGCAAGCTGCACGCCCGCGGTGCGCAGGCGGTCGAGCATTTCGATCGTACCTGCATAGGGCGCGGTGTGGTCCTCCTTGTGCTCGCCGTAATAGGCCCTAAACTCGGCAAGCGTCTGCTCAAACATACGCCCGTCGCCCGCATACTCGGCGGGCATAAAGCGCTCAACCAGCTTGAGCATGCCGTTTCCCACCTTATAGCGGTATTCGTCAACGGCAAACGTGGGCCAGCCGTGCATCTCACAGGTATGGTTACCGGCGGCTGCCAGGTCCTCGAGCGTGTTGAGGATGGTGCCGTCCAGATCAAAGATCACATGGGTAAAAGCTGCTGCCATGGGTGCTCCTGCCGCTTGAGTTGTAAAACGCACCCCATGATACTGGGCATGCGTGCCGGGCATGTTTGGAATCTGAATATCTTTAATAGCCCTGAGCCTTTGTCGTTAGCAAATCCTCGGCAGCTGCTCTCCTACGAGCATGTCGAGGATGCGGGTCGAGCCTTTTATCCGATATCGTGCGTAAACGCAGCCAGAAACTCTTCGAACGTGTCGGTCTGCATGAGCCTCATCGTGGTCTCTACCGAGGAGAACACTTCGATAATCAGGTCGAGCACATCTCTAAAGAGCCCCATATCTTCCTGTGCGATGCCTATGAGCAGCACAAACCGCACGTCGTGGCGTCCCCAGGGAATCGGGGTGTCATTGTGGGCCACAGCGATAAACGAGCGCTTGGGATATACCGAGATCGCGTGGGGTATGGCGAGGCTGTCGGTAAACGCCGTCGATGAGACGCTCTCACGCAGATGCACGTCAGCGATAAACTCAGGCGTTGCGAGCCCCTGAACAGCCAAAAGCTTCCCCATTTGGTCGATGCAGCTTGTGGCGTCGACTACGTCTATGTTGCGTATAAACAGTCCCGGCTGCAGCAGACGCCCTAAAAGGCCCTGGGCATAGAGGCGCCGCCGCCGCTCCTGGATGGCGCAAAGCCGGTCGCGAATCTTTCGCACGTTTTGCTTAGTGAGGATGGGTCCGATCAAGACTTTGGTGGTGCCTCCACAAACCGGCACGTCGATTGTGGTGATTACCGCATCGCTTTCGGGCGGATTGGCCAGGTAACTGTCGCAGCTCATCACGGCGACAACGCTTATGTCATCGCCAAACTCGGTCTTGAGGTCGTCGACGAGCCTTCGTGCAAAGTCGTGGTACTCCTCGATAATCACTGTGCAGGTGACGGCGCCGTCGGGTGCGGAGAACTTCTCAAAGTAAGCGCCGATATGAAAGGCGATAAACGCGATTTCGTTTTCGCCCACCTCAATATCCATGGCGGTGGAGAAGCGGTGAGCGATATAGACCGCCATGTCGTAGACCGGTGCGTACTCGCTTTTGATCTGCGCGGCGAGCGGGTTGGGGTAGCTTACGCGGTAGACGGCGCGCTGGTAGGCGTTAAACATATGTAGGACGAGTTGTAGGCGCATGGGCTCGTCGATAAAGCGTGGCAGGTCGTAGCGCTTTCCGCACTCGTCGAGGATCCCCAGAACCATGTCTACAAATTCGCGGTCAATGATGCTTGAGAGCTTCTCGCGGCTGAGCTCGTCAAAATCGCAACGCTCGACGGAAAGCGCCAAAAGCAGCAGAATCTGCTGAAAATCGTCGCGTGGGATGGCGCAACCAAACTCCTTCTCAAAGTAGGCGGCAATGCGCTGGGCGCAGCGTACGATCTGTTCGCGCTGTCTGAGCTGTGCTACTAGGCCGTCTGCGTCGATGGGGCCGTCCACCTCGCTGAGCTCGTTGTTCGAGGTCAGTCTGATGATGATCACCAGCAGGTGCACGAGCAGGTTGGAGAGCGCGTAGTCGTTGATAAACAGGTCCGAGCGCTGGCAGATCTCGACTAAGCTCGAGAGAGTCGCCTGCACGTCAAAGTCGGGAAACATGTTTTCGAGCGTTTTGGTCGAGGTGAAGTAGCCATAGGAGTTGTGGGTGGCTATGTGGCCGAGAAGCTTGCGCTTGTCGGCCTCGCGCCCCCTGAGCGTCATGCGGTAGTCGTGTGTCTCGACATTGAGGCCGAACTGCCGCACGAGCGCGCGCACCTGCGGCATCACGGAGCTCTGAAGCGTGCTCTCGCTGATAAAGAGCTCATCGGCGATATCAAAGACGGAGAGTCCATCACGTGCGTTGACGAGGCGGGAGATAGTAAAGTCGCGCCTGGAGTCCGCGTTCGCGGGGAGGGCATCGACGCTCTCGCGAGGACTTGCGGCAGCGCTGGTGGCAGCCGGTGCTGCCACGGCAAGGCGATAGCCCTCTTTAGACGATTCGATATGTCGCGAGCCGGCCTCGTTGACCTCTACAACATAGTTGCGGATGCTTCGTTCACTCGCGCCCAAAAGGCCTGCAAGCATCGAGGAAGACACCCATGAGCTGCTGTTTTCGAGCACGTCGATCATGCGGTTAATGCGGTTCTGCTTGGCGCTCGCCATGGCTTTCCTCCAGGAGATGAACGGCAGACAGGGTGTACCGCCCCATGGTATCTCAGGTTAAGAAAGGGCGTCTTTTCCAATTTGCCGCCCAAGCGGAAAATCGCCCGGCTTGCCGTGCGGGCGGAAAATCTGCTGCCTTGCCGCTATGCGGCAAAAAGTCGGTTGGCGGCAAGAGCCCTCCGCAGCGTATAGTGCAGTCACGGTCAAGGGCGGCCGGGTCGACACGGGCGCCCAAGAACATAGCGGGGATCGCAGCGGCATCGGAGCTGCCTCGAGCCCGCTTATTGGGAAAGGAGTACCCCATGGCAGATGAGAACGGCACCGTTCGCATTCTCCTCGCTTGCGGCATCGGTGCCTCGACCGGCTTTATGGCGGCAGGCATGCGCAAGGTCGCAAAGTCCAAGGGTCTTGACTGCACCATCAAGGCAGTCAGTAAGTCTGAGATTATGGACTACGCCGACAAGATCGACGTCCTCCTGCTCGGTCCGCACTTCGCCTCCGAGGTGCCCGAGATCCAGTCTCAAGTGGCATCTCACGGCGTGAAGGTCATGGCCATCGACCCCGACTATTACGCGGCACTCGACGGCGAGAGCATCCTCGAGGATGCCTACGACCTGCTTGACGAAGACTAGGAGGGGACAACATGCTGCAAAAGTTCATGGAAGCGATCCAGGCGTGGATCACCGAGCATGTCGTCCCCGTGATGAACAAGCTTACCTCAACCTACTGGTTTGGCGTTATCTCCGACGCAGTTCTCTACATCGTCCCCTTCTCCATGGTCTCGGCCATCCCGAGCCTGTGGAACATTATCCGTCGCTTTGTCCCGGCCCTGCCCGACCTGTCGCCGCTCACTACGTTCTCGTTTGGCCTCGTGGGCATGTTCATGGCGTTTATCATCCCGCATAACGTTGCGGTCAAGGAAGATCGCAAAGACCGCAGCATGATTGCCGGTTTTACCGGTATAGGCGCTTTTATGCTGTGCATGAACCCCACCATCACCGATCAGGGCTATGTCTTCCAGATGGCCAAGTTTGGCGCGGGTGGCATGTTCACCGCGATGGTCGTGGGATTTGTCGTTGGCTTTATCTACAAGCGCATGGCGCGCATGACGTTCTTTTCCGAGGACAGCCTCGTGCCCGACTTCGTCAAGAACTGGTTCGATAACATCATTGCGGTGCTGCTGTCGCTTTTTGTGGCTTGGCTCTTTACCAACATGCTCCAGGTCGACGTTTTTAGCGCGGTCGCGATCATCCTTTCGCCCGTTACCGGCTTTGCCCAGACGTTGCCCGGCACCATCGCCATCCCGCTTGTCATGGACACCTTCTACTTCTTTGGCATCTCCGGCTGGGTGTTCTCGCCGATCCAGCAGTCCATCCAAAAGTCTGCTCTTGCCGAGAACATGGCCGCCTATGCCGCAGGCCTCGCTCCCACTAACATTAACGCGTACGGCATTACTCGCTACATCATGATCGGCGGCGAGGGCGCAACGCTTCCGTTGGCCTTCTACATGCTCTTTGCCAAGTCCAAGAAGAACAAGACGCTCGGCCGTGCAACGATTATCCCGTCGCTGTTCAACATTAACGAGCCGCTGGTCTTCTCCACGATCGTCGCCAACCCCTTTATGTTCATCCCCATGGTGCTTCAGTCTATCCTGCTGTCTGCCAACGCCTACCTCTGGATGAGCATGGGCTGGGCGAGCCTGCACGTCGAGAATTTCGATATGAACTTCCTGCCCAATGCGGTCTCGGCGTTCTTTATGTCGGGCGGAGACGTGCGCAATATCGCACTGGTCTGCGTCAACCTGCTGATCGCCGCGATTCTGTGGTTCCCGTTCTTCAAGGCTGCCGATGATTACCAGTGCAAGATCGAGGAAGAGCAAGCTGCCGAGAGGGCTGCAAAGAAGGCGGCCAAGAAGGCTGCCAAGGAGGCCGCCAAGGCCGCTGCCGTAGCTGCTGCCGAGTAAACCCCTACGGGCGACTCAGAGTCCGTCGCCTAGTTGCTACTAGATGTTTCAGTACCGGCCGTGGAGGCGGCCGGTATCCAAGAATAGGAGGCCATGATGGCTGATGAGAAAATCAACGTTCCCGCAGTCGCGATGAACGTCATCATCAACGCTGGCGACGGCCGCGCCTACATCGACAAGGCGATGGACGCCCTGGCGGAGTTCGATTTCGATGCGGCAGACGCGCACCTTGCCGAGGCTGATGCCAAGATCCTTGAGGCGCACAAAGCGCAGACCGAGATGATCCAGCGCCAGGCGGGCGGCGAGGAGGTCGAGTACTCCCTGCTGTTCGTGCACGCCCAGGATACGCTTATGACCATCAGCGCCGAGCTGCACATGGCCAAGAAGATGATGCCCGTAGTGCGCGCGCTGACCGCCCGCTAACGCGTCTTCCGATTGCGGGCCGTGTCCTGCGGCTCGCATCCCCAACCCAACCAAGAGAGATGAGGACATGCCATGATCGACCTTTCTACCTATGACTTTGGTGAGACTTTTCCCGAGGGCTTTCTCTGGGGCGGCGCTACCGCTGCCAACCAGATCGAGGGCGCATGGGACGAGGGCGGTCGCGGCCCTGCGGTCTCCGACTATGTGATTCTGCTCGACCGCGAGACCTGCGCCCGCGAGGGCATCGTCGAGGGCGGCCCGCTCAACTCCGTTACGCGACAGTCACTCGCAGCTCGCAAGGCAGACGAGATGGCCTATGATTTTCCCAAACGACGCGGCATCGACTTCTACCACGCCTACAAGGAGGACATTGCGCTTTTGGGCGAGATGGGCTTTGGCGTCTTTCGCATGAGCATTTCCTGGAGCCGTATCTTCCCCAACGGCGACGACGCCCTGCCCAACGAGGAGGGTCTGGCCTTCTACGATAAAGTCTTTGACGAGTGCCATAAGCACGGGATCGAGCCCATGGTCACCCTCAACCACTTTGATATGCCGCTTCACCTGGCCGAGGAGTACAACGGCTTTGCGAGCCGTCACGTGGTCGACGCCTTTGAGCACTATGCTGAGACGCTTTTCCGCCGCTACAAGGGCAAGGTCAAGTATTGGATGACCTTCAACGAAATCAACCACGTCTACGCCAACCCCTGCACCTGCTGCGGCGTGATTTGGGACGAGAAAGAAGACGGCTCCAACCCCTATGCCGGCCGTTGGCCCGAGAAGTTCCAGGTCGCTCACAACCAGCTCGTGGCTTCCGCCAAGGCGGTTATCAAACTGCGCGAGATTGACCCCGAGGCTCACATCGGCAACATGCTCTGCCGTCTTGAGAACTACGCCGAGACCTCCAAGCCCGAGGATCAGCTCCAGGTGCTTTTTGAGGACCACTTCAACTGGTTCTTCACCGATATCCAGGCCAAGGGCGAGTACCCCTACTACGTAAAGCGCTTCTTCCGCGACTACGGCGTCGATATCAAGATGGAGGACGGCGACCTCGAAACCCTCAAGGCCGGCGTGGTGGATTACATCTCCATCAGCTATTACATGACCTACATCATGCGCTACAAGGGCAAGATCTCCCCCGAGCCGAGCGGCAAGCTACTTACCGAGATCAAGAACCAATACCTCGAGATGACCGAGTGGGGCTGGCCGATCGACCCCGTGGGATTCCGCATCACGCTCAACCACATCTACGATCGCTACCACCTGCCGATCTTTATCGCCGAGAACGGCAACGGCATGACCGAGAACCGCGACGAGAACGGCTACTGCGACGACGACGCGCACATCGAGTATATGAAGGAGCACGTCGAGCAGATGCACCAGGCGATTCTCGACGGTGTCGACGTCTTTGGTTACGCCTGGTGGGGTCCTATCGACCTGATCAGCTCCGGCACCTCTGAGATGACCAAGCGCTACGGCCAGATCTCGGTCGACCAGGACGACCACGGTAACGGCACCGGCAAACGCGGTAAGAAGAAGAGCTTCTTCTACTATAAGAAACTTATCGCTAGCAATGGTGCCGATACCGCAACCGACAACATCGTGGTGGAGTAAGGAGCAGAGATGGTTTCCAAGACGACGGTCGTCAAGAATCCGAGCGGTATCCACGCGCGTCCTGCGTCGCTGTTTGTGCAGGAGGCAAGCAAGTACGAGAGCTCGATCACCGTTGGCAAGGTGGGCGGAGACGCCAAGGACGCCAAGTCTATCTTGATGGTCATGAGCCTGGGGATGACCTGCAGTTGCGAGATTGTGATTGCGGCCGACGGCGCCGACGAGGCGGCCGCCGTCGATGCCCTCGTGGCGCTTGTCGAGAGTGGCTGCGGGGAGTAGGCGGGCAAAAGCCGCGCCGATGCGCTTTGGGCCACCCAAGGTGGGCTGGCTCCAGAAAGATTGGCCCGCCGGTGCGCGCCGGCGGGTCCTTTGCTTTAGGGAGGTTAACGATGAAGGCAAGAAACGTTGGCGCTAGGGGCGCGGGGCGCGTTGGGGCGCGTTCGGCGCTTACGACCCTAGGGGTCATGTCACTGATTTATGCGGTCGGCGTTCTACTTATGGATGCGGCTGTGGGCGAGCTTACGGGCTCTGCGGCGTCCTCTGCATCGATCGCGTCGATGCTCGTTACCTTGCTGCTCATCGTGGCGTTGATCTTCCTTGAGGTGCGAGCGTATCGGGCGGTGGTGGCCTCGGTGCCCTTTGAGCCTGATATGGGCGACAAGGTGCTGCTAGGTCTCTCGCTCTGGTTTGGCGGCGGCATGCCACTCGGCGTCGCCAATCTGGTTCGCGCCGCGGCGTTAGGAGGTGCCGGCGACGTGCGCCAGATTCTCATGCAGCTGGGCGTGAGCGTCGCGCTCATGCTGCTGACGTATCCAAAGTTCAGATCGTAGACAACAGCAAAGCTTGAAAATGCAAAGCCCCGCGACCGATTTCAGCCCGGTCGCGGGGCTATTTGATATTTGGGGGAAATGCATTCGTCGATTTACATGCTCTCTGCCGCACGTGTGCTCCACTCATTTCCAGGGTGAACATTTGGCTCGCTCAATCTTGGGGTGGCAGCGGATCGGGCAGGGCGGGACGACGGCCTGGCGGCGGAGCGAAGCCGCGCCAGCCAACGCTCTCCCGCTAGCAGATCCTGGGCAGCTGCTCTCCCACGAGCATGTCGAGGATACGGGTCGAGCCCCAGCCGGTG
>UQNH01000038.1:0-18045 GCA_900542365.1 uncultured Collinsella sp.
GCTGCTGGATGATAGCAGGTGCGGCGGCAGTCTCGGGCTGAGTCAGCGAGAAAATCGCCAGCTCCAGCTCAATGCGCTGATCAGTGCCGCGGCTCATTTTCTCAAGCGCCGAGCCGAACGCATTGACCGCACGGATGGCCTCCCGCTGCGGGAAGTCCCTGCGCTGGGTGTAGGCGGCCTCCTCCTCCGGCGAGATGCCGGTCAGAAGTGACGTGCCGCCCGGCAGCGCGCAAAGCATCAGATTGCGGTAATGTCCGGCCAACTCCATGCAGAGGCGGCGCATATCGACGCTCTGCTGGCGCAGCTCGGCAATTTTTTCCAGTGCAGTAACGGAGTCCCCTGCCGCGATGGCGTCGCTGATCTCAAACAGGTAGCCCCTGTCCGTGACACCGGCCATACGGCGGACGAGCGCCTCGTCCACGTGGTTGTCGACACCGGCGCAGGTGTCCAGAATGGACAGCGCGTCACGCATGGCACCGTCGGCCAGGCGGGAGATCAGCTCTGCACCACTGGTCGTCAACTCTAAGCCCTCTTGGCCGGCGATATACTCGACCCGCTGGGCGATGTCTTCCGGCCCGATGCGGGTGAAATCGTACCGCTGGCAGCGGGAGAGGATGGTGGCGGGGACTTTCTGGATCTCGGTCGTGGCGAGGATGAACAGCACGTGCTCGGGCGGCTCCTCGAGCGTTTTGAGTAGCGCGTTGGCGGTGTTGGCGCGCAGCTGCTCGGCACGGTCGATGATGTAGACCTTTGCCTTGGCGCGGATGGGCGCCAGGGGCACGTCGTCGAGCAGCTCGCGGGTCTGCGCGATGAGGTAGCCCGTAGCACTTTCGGGCGTGTAATAGTGCACGTCGGGATGCGTATGGCGCGCGACGCGCACGCAGCTGTCGCACGAACCACAGCCGTCCCGCTCGCACAGGAATGCCTGGGCAAGCGCCCATGCGGCGTCGAGCTTGCCGGCACCGGGCGCGCCCAAGAACAGGTAGGCGTGCGATGCGCGGCCGCTTGCGATGGCGTTGGTCAAAAAGTCGCGCACGCGCTCTTGGGTGTCGAGCTTGGCCAGCAGGCTTGCCGGAGCGGGGGCCATGTTACTCAGCCTCCTGGGCAAGCGCGGCGGCGACGGCATCCTGGGGGATGTCGAGACCGTGCGCACGAACCAGCTCGACCGTCTGCGCGAAGACGTCTGCGATCGACGCAGTGGCGTCGATGAGCTTTACGCGGTCTGGCTCCTCGGCAGCAATTGCACAAAATCCCTGGTAGACGCGCTCCTGGAAGGCCATGCCCTTGGCCTCCATGCGATCGGCCGCACCGCGGGCCGCCATGCGCAGCGCCGCCTGCTCGGGCGTGACGTGATAGACGAGCGTGAGCGCCGGATGCGTACCGGCGACAGCCAGGTTGTTGGCATCGCGTACCATCTGACGGTCGAGACCATCGGCAAACGCCTGGTAGCAGGTCGTGGAATCGTAGAAACGGTCGCACAGGACCACCTTGCCGGCAGCGAGGGCGGGCGTGATGACCTCGTGCACCAGCTGGGCGCGTGCGGCCTCGTAGAGCAGCAGCTCGCAGGTGTCGCCCATCGCCGTATTGGCGGGGTCGAGCAGCAGGGCGCGGATCTTTTCGCTGATGGCGGTGCCGCCCGGCTCGCGCAGAGTTACGACCTGATAGCCAGCGAGGTCGAGCGCGCGGGCCAGCAAACGCGCCTGCGTGGACTTGCCGGCGCCGTCGACGCCCTCGAGCGTGATAAAGCTATGTTGAGCGGGCTCAAAAGCCATGGGCGCAGCCCCTTCCTACAAGGCGCGAAAATGCAAGTTATAGCAACCAAGCCATGATACCCCAGCGTCCGGCGCACCCCAAATCGGACCTAGTCATTGGGGAGGCAGTTAGGGACGTTCCCAAAGTGTCGGCAGAAAAGGAACGTCCCCCAGTGCCGACCCTCTAAGTTGCGGTGAAATGGGGACTGGATACGCCTTCTAACAGCAAATACAATCCCTATTTCACCGTAAGTTGGGAGTGGGCGCGGGCATAGATAGTGGAGGAGATGTCGCGCTCCAAGGCCAAGGCCTGTTCGCGTTCGAGATCTTGGGTGAGGATTGCCAGCGCGTAAGGGCGCTCGGCGTAGACGATTGCGGCATCGTGCTGAGCATTCGGCAGGCTGCCCGTTTTGTGCGCGACCAAAACGCCGCCGGGAACGCCCTCGACAATACCGCGCGCGTCTTCCTGCGCCAGCAGATATCCGCGTGCTCGCTCGCACAACTCGGGTGTCGCGATTGTCCCCGCCGCCAGCCGCTGCAACACGGCAGCAGCATCACGGGCGCTCGTATAGTTCTCGCGACCTTGTGCCTGGGCCTCTGCATCCATCATCAAACGAGCGAGCACGGTCTGGGTCAGCCCCAATGCGGCACACGTTTCGTTGACCGTATCCATGCCAAGCCTGCCGATAACAAGGTTCGCCGCCACGTTATCGCTCTGGGCGATCATAGCGTGCAGCAGCTCGTCAATACTGTACGACACACCCGCGCCGCGCGACTGAATGTTGCCGCTGCCACCCACGATATCCTGTTGCGTTACCGTTATCTGTTCGTCGAGGGACAGCTCGCCCGCCGTCACGGTCTCGAGCGCACAAGCGAGAATGGGAAGCTTGATGACGCTTGCCGCCACACGTCGCGCGTTCGGCGCCACAGCGACTTCACCATCGAGCGACGCGAACGTTTGAGGATCAAGCGCCACGGCGTAAACCGAGACGGAGTCACCATACGGCTCAACAAGGGCTTCGATATCTTGCTGCAGGCCGGCAATCCAAGAAGCCCAGGCAACAGCTTCCGTCTTTTGAGCGGACGAATGATTCGCTTTTTGTTTGGCAGGGACAGCGGAGCCCCCAGCCTCGTTGCGGCGCGCGGCACAACCGCCGAGACTCATCACCGAGGCAAGCGCTCCGGTCAACATCCCGGCACAAAACACTCGACGCGAGCAATCGCGCGCAGCGAGGGGCGCATCCTCCAGCGGGAACCGGAACGCCCCCACGTTGTCGCCGCCACCCCGACCTTGCTCGCCGCAGTACACAGACTCACTCCCCACCATCGCATTCTACCGAGCCGTCGATAAACGGCCGCACCGGACACCCAGCATGTCGCATTCATTGTGACGCATGCGACAGGGCTTGCGCGGCACGACTACCCTCACATAACCAGTTGGGTCGGCGCGGCCCAACTGCACCTGAACCACCTTATAATCTAGCCAACACATCAAATGGAAGGAACCATCATGCCCCGGTTTTGTACCCATTGCGGCAAGCTTCTGAAAGACGACGAGCGTTTTTGCACCAGCTGCGGAACGCCGGTAACCGATGATGGCCAGGCCTCTCAGTCGCAAGAGGATGCGCAGGCGGACGTGACCGTGCAGTCCGCCCATCAGCCCATGCCCGCTCCCCAGCCCGAAGTCGGCACGACGCAGCAATGGGCGACGCCAGCCGGCTCCGCGCCGCAGCAGCCCATACCGACCGCCGCTCCGCAGGCCGGCGCCCCCGCTGCTCCCAAGAACAATAATGCGCTGCTCATCGGCATTATCGCAGTACTCGTTGTCGTGATTTTCGCGCTCGTCGTGTTTTTTATGATCAAGCCTTTCGACAAGGGCGCCGATGATACCAAGGGCACGACGATCGAAAAGGTCAAAAACGACCACGACGACGATGACGTCTCCGTTAAGGGCGACCCCAACAAGTTTGACGATGATGACGATGACGCCGACGATGACGACGCCATCGGCGAGCAGAACGTCTACGACCAGCTGAGCTCCTACTACAGCATGCTCTCCGATCTTGATCAGCAGGTTCGCGACTGCGCCACCACGTTTAACACGTACTATCTCAAGGATGACCGCAGCTCGCGTCAGTCGGCCAGCGATGCTGCCGAGGCGCTCGAGGATCAGATCGGCGACCTCAAGGACGAGGTCGAGGACCTGGACGTTCCCATCGACTCGCAGAACTACAGCTCGTGGAAAGACATCATCACGCTCTACGACGACTTGGAGAACCGCATCGACGTGATTTGCGATGCCTGGGAGATCAGCCTTGAGTACTCCAGCCCCGCCAACCACAAGGACGAGATCGTGGCGCCGCTGGCGCGCGACAACGTAGCGGGCACCAACGACAACAAATACCGTCTGGACTTTGAGGACCGCTACCCCGGCGCCGCACCCGTCGAAGTGAAGTAATCCCAACAACTGATCAAAACTTGCGGTGAAATAGGGATTAATTAGACCTTTTACCAGCAAAAACAGTCCCTATTTCACCGCAACTTAGAAGTGGGGCCGGGCGCGCATTTGCATTTGCGCGCCCGGCCCCACCGTGTCTATATGTGCTCGGATATGTGCTCGGTTACTTGTCGGCGGCTGTTTTCTTGGCAGTCGACTTCTTCGCGGTCGTCTTCTTGGCGGCAGTGGCTTTCTTAGCCGTCGTCTTCTTGGCCGCGGTCGTCTTCTTTGTCGTGCCCGCCTTGGTCGCAGTCTTGCGGCCGCGGGCGGGCTTTTTCTCCTTGGTCGGGCAGTCCATGTTGACGCAGATACGCCACGGACCGCGCGCCGTATTGACCACCACGATGGGGGCGCCGCACTCGGGGCAGGTCTCGCCCGTCGCCTCGAGCTTGCCGCGTGCCGGCAGCGGATAGCTCACGCCGCAATCGTCATAGTTGGTGCAGCGGATAAAGCGCTTGCCGCTCTTCTCGCTCTTGTGTGCGATCAGGTCGCCATGGCGTCCTGCCTCGGCGCACACCTTGCACTCGCCCACCTTAAGGTCGGGCTCGTAGTTGGTGGGGCACGTGGGGTTCACGCAAATCTCGAAGGCCTTCTGGCGGAACGGCTGGCACTTAATGCGCGGCGCACCGCACTCGGGGCACACGGCCGCCTCGCCCTCGAGCGGGCTTACCTTGACGCCACTCGGCACCGGATAGGTCACATCGCAGTCGGGCCAGCCCATGCAGCCGATAAAGCTGCCGCGGGTCTTGGCGCTCGTCTTCATAACCAGGTCCTTGCCGCACTTGGGGCAGGTACCCACGCGCGCATCGGCCGTGACGGCGTCGCTGATGGCGTCGCCCAGCTCCTGCGTGTGCTTGAGCAGCTCGTCGAGCACGCCGGCCAGCAGCGCGCGCGAGTGCGTCACGACATGCTCTTCGGTATCCTCGCCGCGCTCCACACGGGTCATATCGCCATCGAGCTCGCTGGTCATATCGGGGCTCGTGATGCGCGGGGCAAACTGCGACAGTGCATCGATAATGGCAATACCCAGCTGGCTCGGCTCCACGGGATCGTTTTTGAGGTAGCGCACGGCGTACAGGCGCTCGATGATGCTCGCGCGCGTGGACTTGGTGCCCAGGCCGCGCTTCTCCATCTCCTGCACGAGCTTGCCCTGGCTGTAGCGCGCGGGCGGCTCGGTCTGCTTGGCCTCGAGCTTCATGTCGAACACGTCGACCGTATCACCCTGCTCCAGCGGCGGCATCTGCTCATCGCGCTTGAGTCCGTACGGATACGCCTCGCGGAAGCCCGGAGTCACGAGCACGTCGCCCGAGGCCACGAACGGCTCGCCGTTGACGTCGAGCTCGAGCTTGGTGTTCTCGATGGTCGCGGGCCCCATGAGCGTTGCCAGGAAGCGGCGGGCAATGAGGTCGTAGAGCTTGCGCTGGCCGCCGTCGAGCGTGGACGGATCGCCCTCGCCCGTGGGATAGATCGGCGGATGGTCGGTAGTCTCGACCTTGCCGCGCGTGGGCTTCATGGGACCGGCGAGCACCTTTTTGCACACGGGCGCCAGCGCCGGGTTGATCTTTGCCAGGTCGCTCACCACGGCGCCCAGATCGAGCGTCGCAGGGTACACGGTATTGTCGACACGCGGGTAGCTGATGAGACCGGCCATGTAGAGGGACTCGGCGATTCGCATCGTACGCGCAGGCGAGATGCCCTCGGCCGCAGCGGCAGCCTGCAGCGAGGTCGTCGCAAACGGCGTGGGCGGCTGCTGCTTACGCGAGCGCTTGGTCACCGCGGCAACGGTCGCCGTCTTGACGCCGTCGACGTGACCATACGCCGTCTCGGCAGCATCCTTGTCGGTAAAGCGCGCTGTCTTGTGCGCGATCTTAAAGCGGTCGTCCTCGGCGGCACCCTGCGCGGCACCCATACCGCGAATCTGCCAATAGTCCTCGGGCACAAACGCCATACGCTCGCGCTCGCGCTCGACCACCAGGGCAAGCGTCGGCGTCTGCACGCGACCGGCGGAACGCACGTTGCCAAAGCCGCCAAACTTGGCGAGCGTCAGATAGCGCGTGAGCACCGCGCCCCAGATAAGGTCGATGTGCTGACGGCTCTCGCCGGCGTCGGCCAGATTCTGGTCAAGCGAGACAAGGTTATCGAAGGCCTGCGTAATCTCGGCCTTGGTAAACGAAGAGTACTGGGCGCGGGCAACCGGCAAGTCCGGCGCAACCTCGCGCACTTTGTTGAGGGCGTCCGAACCGATCAGCTCGCCCTCGCGATCGAAGTCCGTGGCGATAATGACGCTGTCGGACTTCTTGGCAAGGTTCTTGAGCGAACGAATGAGTTCCTTTTCGGCCGGTAGCTTAATGACGGGCGCCCAGGTGAGGTAAGGCAGGCTCTCGAGCTTCCAGCCCTTGATGGAAATGCCATCGGCAAGGAACGGCTTGCGCTTGGTGTCGTACGGCGGACGGGCCAGGCCATCGGGCATATCGGCCGGCAACATCTCACCGTCCTCGGTCACCGAATACCAACCCAGCTTTTTATCGAACAGCACGCTGTCGCAAAAATCGGGCGCGAGGATGTGACCGGCAAGACCGATCGTCACGCACTCCTCGCCTTTCCACTCAAAACGGTAGATGGCGGTGTTGTACACCTTGTCCTTTTTGGGCTTGCCCGTGGACAGCCGCTCGGCGATCTGACGAGCGGCGTCGTTTTTCTCGGCGATGATGAGCTTCAAAAGAGGCTCCTATCTCGTGTCTCTGCGGCTACGCCCACCTGTATGGCGGCCGATTTACGCCCTTGCTTGCTCAATCTGCCCGATGAGCCAATCGCACCAGGCATCCATGCCCTCGCCCTTGCGCGCGCTCACGGCAAACCGCGGCGCTTGCGGATTGAGGTCATCGAGGGTCTTAGTATACCTATCCATGTCAAAATCGAAAGCCGGGGCCACGTCGACCTTGTTGAGCAGCTGCGCGCCGGCGTGTTGGAAGATGCCCGGGTACTTGATGGGCTTGTCGTCGCCCTCGGGCACCGAGAGGATCATGATGGACAGGTTCTCGCCCAGGTCAAAGTCGACTGGGCAGACCAGGTTACCCACGTTTTCGATAAAGATGACGTCAATGCTTTCCAGACCCACAGCCTGATCGAAGGCGTCGACGGCCTCCATGATCATGTTGCCCTCGAGGTGGCACAGGCCGCCCGTGTTGATCTGGATGGCGGGCATGCCGGCTTCCTTCATGGTGATGGCGTCGACATCCGAGGCGATATCGCCCTCGATGACGGCACAGCGCAGGCCGGCCTTGTCGCGCAGGCGTTCGTTGGTGCCCAGAATCGTAGTGGTCTTACCCGAACCGGGGCTTGACAGCACATTGATCACATAGGTGCCTGCCTCATTAAATCGCTGACGCAGCTGATCTGCCAGGCGCTCATTGCGCGACAGAATCGGCGATGCGATATCAATCGTTTTCTCGGCCATACTCGGCACTCCTTAACTTCTACCATTTATACCCCGTACCCAGGTGGCTGGCGAGCTAATCGTCAGGGGTTTCGATCTCGATGCTGGCGATGTCGAGCTCGCGGCCGTGCAGCAGGCGCACGTTGGCGCCGCCACACTGAGGGCAGCGACAATGAAAGCGGTCGTGGTCGAAGACCTCGCCGCAGTCCAGGCACTCGCTTTGTGGATGGACTTCCTCCACGGCAAGCTCGCAGCCGCGCGTGAGCGGGTCCTCGTCGCGAAACGTCTCCCACGCAAAGTCAAGCGCCTCGCGCACAACTTCGGTCATATCCCCGATACGCAGCGTTACCAAAACGGCGCGCGAGGCCCCCGCCCCACGCGCCGCGCGAATCACTGTATCGAGTATGCCGTTGACAATGCCAACCTCGTGCATACCGATTTACTCCTCGTCGTCCTCGTCGTCCGAGAACAGGTCCAGACGGCTCACGAACAGGCCCTCCTTGCCCTCGCGCGCGGTAATGACCACGCGGGCGATAGCGAGCGAGATCTCGTAGAGCGAGAGCAGGGCGCCGTACATAAGGCCCAGGGTGACGGGCGAGCCGTCGGGCGTGATCACAGCCGAACCCACGAGCAGGCCTACGTACACGTAGCGCCAGGCGCTGCGGAAGGCCGCGTAGGACACGATGTGGAAAACAGACAGGTAGAAGATGATGAGCGGCAGCTCAAACGCCACACCAAAGCCGATCATAAAGAGCAGCTCCATGTTAACGTAGTTCTCCAGATCGGGCAGCGCCGTAGCAACGGCCGAGGTCTCGCCGATGAGCCACTCAAAGCCTGCCGGGATAATGATGAAGTAGCAGAAGATAGCGCCCAGGAAGAACAGCACCGTCGAGGCGAGCACCGTGGGCACGACCCATTTGCGCTCGTTGGGGCGCAGTGCCGGCAGGAAAAATGCCAGAATCTGCCAGATGATCATGGGCGTGCACATGACCACGGCCATCTTGATGGCAAGCGAGAAGCGCAGGCCAAAGCCGCCGAGCGTGGTGGTGATGTAAAACTTACCGTCCGGCACAAAGGAGCGGATGGGGTCCTCAAGAATATCGAGCACCACGGGCGTGGCAAAGTACAGCACGATGGCGGCGGCAAACACCGAAACGACCACGATGGTCAGGCGGCGACGGAGCTCTCCCAGGTGATCGAAGAGCGGCATGCGCGCAGGTCCGATCGGCATTACTCATCGCCTCCCTTCGGGGCGTCGGCGGCAGCAGCCTCGGCATCGTCCTCGACCTCGAGCTCGCGAGCGAGCTGGTCGACGACGGCCTTGCGCTTGCGGGGACGACGGGCGTAGAGGTCAGCCGTCGTGGGCTCTGCCGGCTCGGGCTCGGGCTCTGCAGCAGGCTCTGTACCCTCGGCCTCATCAACAGCGCCTTCGCCCTCAGCAGCACCCTCGCTTGCGGCCTTCTCGGCAGCAAGACGGGCGCGACGCTCGGCAAAGGTCTCCTTCTTGGCGGGCGCTGCCGTCTCGGCGGCATCCTCGTCCACATCGGAATCGTCGTCGGTCGCAGCAGTCTTCTTGGGCTTGACCGGGGCCGACGCGGCCTCGCTCACCGGATCGATAATCTCGGACTGAACAACGGCCGTCATCTTTTCCTGCGTCTCGCGGAACTGACGGATGGCACGGCCGATCGTGCGGCCCATCTGCGGGAGCTTATCCGGGCCAAACAGCAAAAAGCCGAAGACCACGATGATCGCGAGCTCACCCTCTCCAATACCAAACACACATACCTCCAAGGCTCGATGTGAGTCGAGCCCGCACCGCGCCATTCGGCCGGAACTCGTCTATTCATTCGGTCAAGTATAGCGCCCGGACGCCAAAACGTCCGAGCGCATCACAAACATATGCCAAACGGCACGCCCTTTTGGGGGCAAAGATTATGCAGCGGTGATCGAAATCTCCTGGTCGACGCCCAACAGCTGAACCACGCGCATCACCGGGGGCTGCACGTTGACGCAGCTAAAACGCTTACCATGATCAGCTGCGTGGTGTGCGGCGCCCACAAGCACGCCAATGCCCGTCGAATCGATGTAGCTCACCTGGGCAAAATCGAGCTCAACGGCCTCAGTGGGCTGCTCGAGCGCCAGGTCGATGGCATTGCGCAGGCTATCGGCGTTAGAGATATCGATCTCACCGGTCACCTTAATGGTGTAGAGCTCTGGCGTGGGGTTGGTGGAAATACCCAAATCCATGTATACGCTCCTTTACGTATCGAAAGTGCGGATAGTACTAGGCGCGGACTTGCGGGGCCCTACGCGTTAGGCGCGCTCGGCACGCGCAAGCTCGGCAGCGACGAGCTTGACAGCCAGCACCAGCACATCGAGCGCAGCCTCCAGGTCCTCGACCGTGGGATAGCTCGGCGCGATGCGGATGTTGGTGTCGCGCGGATCCTTGCCATAAGGCCAGGTGGCACCAGCCGGCGTGAGCTTGACGCCCAGGTCGGCACAAAGCGCGGCGACCTTCTGGGCCGAGCCCTCGGGGCCATCGAAACTCACAAAGTAGCCGCCATGGGGATGAGTCCAAGTGGCGCAACCCGTGTTACCCAAGCCCTCGGTGAGTTTACGCTCAACGGCCTCAAAGCGCGGGCGCAGGAACTCGGCATGCTTTTTCATGTGCTCCTTGACCGCCTCGATGGTGGGAAGGAAACGCACGTGACGCAGCTGGTTGAGCTTATCGGCGCTAATAAGACCGGCCTTCAGGCGCTTGGAGAACTCGGCGATGACCGCGGGGCTCGCACCGATAAAGCCGATGCCGGCGCCCGGGAAGGTGATCTTGGACGTCGAGGCAAAGGCCACCACGCGATCCTCGGTGCCCGCCGCGCGAGCGAGGTCAAAGATATTTGCGAGCTCGTCGGTCTCGTCGTACAGGTCGTGCACGCAGTAAGCGTTGTCCCAGAAGATGCGGAAATCGGGCGCGGCCGTGGGCATCTCGACCAAGCGGCGCACAGTGTCCTCGCTAAAGGTGATGCCCGTGGGGTTGGAATACTTGGGCACGCACCAGATACCCTTGATGGAATCGTCGGCGGCAACCAGGCGCTCGATCTCGTCCATGTCGGGGCCGTTGTCGGTCATCGCGACGGGGACGTTCTCGATGCCCAGATCGGCGGTGATGCCAAAGTGGCGATCGTAGCCGGGAACAGGGCACAGGAACTTGACCTTCTTGCCGTCGTGCGCTGCCTCGTAAGCCTCCCAAGGGTCGCTGCCGCACGAGCCGCAGCGCCAGAACATACCGGCGATATCGTGCTCGATCAGCAGGCTCGATGAGCCCAGTACGAGCGTCTGCTCGGCAGGACAACCCAGGAACTCCCCCGCCAGCTTGCGTGCCGAGGGAATGCCCTCAAAGCAGCCGTAGTTGGAGCAGTCGACGTTGCCGTCATGCAGATCGGCATCGGCATTGAGGATATCGAGCATGGGTCGAGAGATGTCCACCTGGGAGGGCGACGGCTTGCCGCGGGCCATGTCGAGCGCCAGGCCCTTGGCCTTGACCTCAGCGACCTCGGCTTTGAGCGCCTCGATGGCGGCATCGAGTTCGGTGGTTTCCATCTTCTGGTAGATCGTCTGCATGGGGTGCGACCTTTCGCGAAGCGGTACGTTGCAGTTCGTCTAAGTATAGACCGCCATCGTCGCAACGTTATGAAGCCGTGATAGATTAAGTTCATCGCAATCAATTACGAATCGCCGCGCATGCCGGCGTGGGGCGCCCAAGGAGGCACTATGGAGTACGGATCGTTTCAGGCCGAGGAATTCGGCGACTTGCAGCGCCTGGTCGACGGACTGTTTTACGACCGCCACGCCATCGACCGCCTGGATCTGATCGTACAGGCCGAAATCTTGGACCTGGCGCCCGACCTCATGGAAATCGTGAACCTTTTGCCGCCCGGCTACTACGACCGCCAGTCACTTTGCGACCAGCTCAACTCCGCCTTGGCCGCCCACGGCTGGGGCGCCGTCTACGGCACCGTGGAATAAGCCTCGAGGCCGGCATTTGGCCCGTTTCCCGACCCTGGCGAGGCTTGTTTTAGGGCTTGTGGCCAAAAAAGGGCAAATATGAGTACTGTCACCTTTTTAGTAGCAGCGTTTCTTGGTCGAAATCGGCAAAACTCGACTTGAAACTCCCTAATCACCGTCAGCTAGCGCCAAATTGGAAGTCGATGGTCACTCATTAACGTACAGTTCTTATAACTTTGTTCATTATTTTCCGCACCTAAAATGATACGCCGTTTGTGACAGTACTCACAAACGGCGTTTTTTGACCACTGGCGTGTCTGGCAGGCGGCAAGCACCGCCCGAATCCGCATTTTGAACGCGCCCGAATCGGTTCTGGAGCCGGTTTTCGCGCTCTTACTCGTCTTTGGGCGAGGGATGCTTGCAGACCACGCTCATGTAGATCATGCCGAGCACGGCTGCGGTGACCGAACCGGCGAGAATAGCGGCCTTGGCTGCAAGAACCTCAAACTGGGCCGTCGGGAAGGCAAGGCCGCTGATGAGAATCGACATGGTAAAGCCGATACCGCCCAGAATGCCCACGCCGGCAATCATGTGCCAGTTGACATTGTGCGGCAGCTCGCAGGCCTTAAGCTTAACCAGGGCAAACGTCATACCAAAGATGCCGATCGGCTTGCCCAGCAGCATGCCAAAGTACACGCCGAGCGTCACCGGGTCGGTGAGCAGCGTGCTCATGTCCACGCCCACCAGGCGAACCTGTGCGTTCACGAACGCAAAGATCGGCAGGATCACAAAGTTGACCGGCGTGGAGATCAGACGCTCCATGCGGATGAGCGGCGGGGTCACGCGGTGCATGACGCGCTCGACCTTGGTGGTCGAAACGGTAAAGTCATGCTGACCCAAGATGTGCGCCTCGTCGTCGTAGCGGTCGTCGAGCAGCGGCAGGCACTCGCCCAACCAATCGGTGAGGCTATCGAGCTTGACGCCGCACTTGGCCGGGATGGTAAAGGCCAAGATGACGCCAGCAAGCGTGGCATGTACGCCGCTCTTGAACATGCAGAACCACAGCAGCAGACCCAGTACCGAATACGGGGCAAGGCGGTAATGCTGAGTCTTGTTGAGCCACACGAGCGCGCAGGTCACAAGCGCGGCGGCGCCCAACCAAAACGGATTGGGGCTCTGACCGTAGAAGATAGCGATGGCGGCGATGGAGATGAGGTCGTCGGCGATGGCGAGCGTCGAGAAGAACACGCGCACGCCGTTGGGCACGCGATTGCCCAAAAGCGACAGCACGCCCAGCGCAAAGGCAATATCGGTTGCCATGGGAATGGCCCAGCCGTTGTGCGCGCCGGCATGGTTAAAGATCAGGTAGATGCAGGCGGGAACGACGACGCCGCCCACGGCCGCCAGCATGGGAAGCATGGCCTGGCGCGGGTTTTTGAGCTCGCCGACCGTCATCTCGTACTTAAGCTCGATGCCCACCAACAAAAAGAAAATCGCCATGAGGAAGTCGTTGACGAATAGCTCAACGGTGAGACCGGCCGTAAGGTTGCCCAGACCCACATACAGCGGGGTCTCCAAAAAGTGATGGATGGCCTCGTAGGCATCGGTATTGGCGCAAATGACGGCGGCGATGGCGGCGAAGACCATGACGGCGGCGGAAATCGTGCCGTTCTCGGCGATGCGCTCCCAGATGTCGTGACGTTCAAAGCGCTTGCGCTCACGAACGTTGAACAGCTGCTCAGTTGCTGCCATGGGCGGCTCCTTTCACGGGAAAGCTCCCGTCTTAAAAAAGCACGGCCCGCCCAAGTGGCGGCGCCGCGCTCTAACGTATTACGCTTGCATCTAGCCTACCCTGCACGACAAGCACGCAGGCGTGACCGAAAAGCGGAACCACAGGTTGAACATTATTTGCTCAACGGCACGGGCACGCCCGCCCAAGAGACGACGCGGCGACGTGCACAAAAAAACGACCGGAGCGCGGGGCGTCCGCGATCCGGTCGTGGCGTTTGGTCAACTAAACCTAGCAGGCGGCCATGATGGGGGCAGCGACCTGCTTCTTACGGGAGAGGACGCCCGGCATCCAGACGCCGTCGTGCTCGTCGGCAATGCCCAGGCCCTTCTGAGCAGCCTCGGTCTCGCCCTCGAGCAGGACCTGCGAGCCCTCCTCCATGATGTCAGTGATGCACAGGACGATGCCGTCAGCACCCTTCTCGGCGGCGTAGGCGCGCATGGCCTCGCGAATCTCGTCGATCATGCCAAGCGCACGGCTCTTGTCGACAGTCTCGTACTGGCCGATGAGCAGCTTCTTGCCGGCAGGCTCGAACATCTTGATGTCGTTGCCGACCATCTCGGCTGCGGTGAAGGAGCCGGACGGACGGGTGAGGAAGACCTCCATGCCAAACTTGACCGGGTCGACGCCCACCTGCTCACCGAGCTTGGCGGCGACGGCGCGGTCGACATCGGTGGTGGTGGGGCTCTTGAGCATGAGCGTGTCGGTCATCATGGCCGAGAGCAGCAGCTTGGCCTGAACGTCGGAAAGCTCAACGCCGAGCA
The DNA here is from genome assembly GCA_900542365.1 of uncultured Collinsella sp. Lineage (GTDB taxonomy): Bacteria > Actinomycetota > Coriobacteriia > Coriobacteriales > Coriobacteriaceae > Collinsella. The sequence goes on from UQNH01000038.1 coordinate 14,240, forward strand.
CGCCGGCGAGCTTGGTGACGATGGTGCAGCTGGAACCCCAGGGCAGGCAGATGTAGTGCAGCGGGCCGGCGGTCTCGAAGTCGCCGATGCGGTGATGATCGACAACGCCAAAGACCGTGGCGTCCTTAAGGCCGGCGACGGACTGGGCAGACTCGTTGTGGTCGGTGAGGACGACGAGCTGACCGGCCTCGACGGACTCGATCACGCGGGGCTCGGCGATGCCGGCGTCGGCGAGCAGCTTGGCGGACTCGGCCGGAAGCTGACCAAGGGCGCAGGCCTCGTAGGTGTTGCCGGCATACTCAACCTGGTTGAGCAGCTGGGACAGGACGACGGCGCTCATGATGGCGTCGTTATCGGGGTTCTGGTGACCAAAGACAAGAACGTTTGCCATGGATATCCTCCACTTGATATGTGTACTTGGACGTAGCTATGGTAGCACGCCGATGCCGAGCCTTCGCAGACGGAAGGGCCACGGCATATTTTGGGGCGCAGGCACGGGGGCCAAGGCTGTCCCTTTTGCACCATGTTGGTGCAATGTAACCCGTCCCCCTTGCACCAGCTATTTACCGGCGGCGCGCAGGGCTACGTAGGCGGCACCGATGATGCCGGCGTCGTTTCCGAGCGAAGCGACATTAATGGGTGTCTCGCGCGAGGCGGAAAGCGCGTACTGCTTAAAGTGCTCGCGAACCTTGTCGAGGTAGACATCGGCCGAGGCGGAGGCGCCGCCGCCGATCAGGAACATCTCGGGATCAACCACGTTGGCAATAAGCGCCAGTGCGCGGCCGAGATAGTCGGCCATGGTATCGGCCGCGGCCAGCGCGAGCTTGTCGCCCTCGCGACAAGCCTGGAACACGTCCTTGGAATCGGAGGGGCCGGTCAGCTCGATGGGCTCGACGCCCGCCTTCTTGCACTCGGCAAGGTAGTTGCTGACCACGCCGGTGGCGCTGGAATACTGCTCCAGATGGCCATGGCCGCCGCAGCCGCAGGTGCGCTCCTCGGCCGGGTTCAGGCACATGTGGCCAATCTCGCCGCCAGCACCCACAACGCCCGATACCACGTCGCCGTTAACGATAACGCCGCCGCCCACGCCGGTACCAATGGTGACCATCACCACGTTCTGTACGCCCTTGGCAGAACCGAGCCAGGCCTCGCCCATGGCAGCGGCGTTGGCATCGTTCTCGTATTTAACAACCGCGTCGGGGCAGTGCTCCTGAATGGCGACTCTTAGCTCGGGCAGGTTAATGGCAATGTTGGCCTTGACCTTGGCATCGCCCGATGCCGGGATGGGGCACGGAACGGCCAGGCCAATACCCGCCACAAAGGCGCGCGGAATCTGGGCCTTGGCGACCACCTGGTCGATAGCCTCGGTCACCGCGGCAAAGCCCGCGGCGTCAACGATAGGCGGCGTGGGCACGCTGGCCTTGGCCAGCAGGTTACCGTCCTCGTCGAACAGGCCTTCCTTAACCGAAGTGCCGCCGACGTCGATGCCGATGTAATACTGCTTAGGTTCCATGGGAGCCCGCCTTTCTCGTTTAAACATTGCCTGTATGGTACCGCTCCCAAGGCAAAAACCTACCAAAAAGGGACAGGTTTGTTTTGGCAGGTTTTATCTGGGGAAATGCAGGGCATGAGATTCGGTTCGCCGGGCGGCAAAACGGCTCGACCCCATCCTCGAGCCGATCGATTCGCTCAATATCACATTATTCGAATGCATATTCATTTAGAGCGCTCTAGTTTCTAAGGAGAAGCGTTTTTTAATTAAACCTTTCTCGAACTTTTCAAAAACGCAATAGGGATGCTTAGGTGTTGACTATACTTTCTTCTGTACTCAATCAAGCCGGAAAGGAGGTTCCATGATTCCCAAATACGAGGCGATAGCTGCAGATATTCGTCGAAGTATCGAGGATGGCGCTCTTAAACCGGGCGACAAGCTTCCCACCGTCGTTGAGTTCTGCGAGCTCTATAGCGTTTCCAAAATCACCGTCAAACGAGCGATTGAGCAGATCACCGAGGAAGGTCTTGTTACCAGCCGTCGTGGATCGGGTACCTACGTTAAAGACACGGCGGGACTTCCCGGCCAGGCGTTTTTCCAGGGCAAAAACGACCGTGCCCAGGGCTTTTCGTATGAGCACCGCGGGGAAAAGGTGACCTCGGTGATCTACGATTTCTCGATTGTTAATCCACCAGCGGATATCGCAGCCCAGCTGGGAATTGCCGAGGATGACTTTGCCTATCACATCGTGCGCGTGCGTCAGGCCGACGAGAAGCCCATCGTCATCGAGTACACCTACATGCCCCTCGAGCTGATTCCGGGGCTGAAAAAGAAGGACCTGTACGGATCGGTCTACCGCTTTGTCCGCGAGCAATGCGGGCTGAAGATTTCGAGCTTCCACCGCACCATCCGCGCCGTGGCGGCAACCGAGGAAGAGGCCGAGCGTCTGGGCACCAAACCCGGCGCTCCCCTGCTCGAGCTCAAGCAGATTGGCTTTTTGGACAGCGGCGCGGCCTTTGAGTATTCGATCTCGCGCAACGTTGGCGACCGCTTTGAGTTGCACAACGTAACGTTGGCATAGGTTTTTGTAGTCATACGGGCGCTCGTTTTGAACAGTTTTATGCGGCGCCCACGCAGCACAATGGGGGTATGAACATGTCCGATTTGATTAAACTGACGCCGATCTTCCACGAGAAGATCTGGGGCGGCCGCCAGCTCGAAACCGTATTTGGCTACGACATTCCCGAAGGTCCCATCGGTGAGTGTTGGGCCATCTCGGCCCATCCCAACGGCGACTGCCAGATTGCAGAGGGCCCGTATGCCGGCCACACGCTCTCGTGGCTGTGGGCTGAGCACCGCGAGCTCTTTGGCAACTGCGAGGGCAAGGAGTTCCCGCTGCTCATTAAGATTCTGGACGCCAAGGACGACCTTTCGATCCAGATTCATCCCAACGACGAGTACGCTGCCGAGCACGAGAACGGCAGCCTGGGCAAGACCGAGTGCTGGTATGTGCTGGACTGCGAGCCCGGCGCCACGATTATCGTCGGGCAGCGCGCCAAGGACCGCACCGAGGCCGCACAGATGATCGAGGACGGCCGCTGGGACGACATGCTCAACGTGCTCCCAATCCACAAGGGCGACTTTTTCCAGATTGACTCGGGCACCGTGCACGCTATTAAAACCGGCACGCTCATTTTGGAGACGCAGCAATCGAGCGACGTGACGTATCGCCTGTACGACTACGACCGTCCCGGCACCGACGGCAAACTGCGTCCCCTGCACATTGAGCAGAGTCTCGACTGCATCGACTTTGATTCTCAGGCCCCGACCGACGGCACCGTGACCGCGCCCGAAGTCGACGGCGTGACCGAACTCGAGTCCAACCCCTGCTACACCGTCGATCGCGTGCGCGTCAACGGCAGCAAGACCCTCGACCAGCACTGGCCCTTCATGTGTCTGTCGGTCATCGACGGCGAAGGCACCGTCTGCGGCGACCCCGTCCACAAGGGAAGCCACCTGCTAGCCCCGAGCACCGTCAGCTCCATCGACCTCGAAGGCAAAATGGAATTGATCATCAGCCACCTCTAGGTCGCACCAACAACCAAAACGCAACAAGGGGCTCCCCCGCTCATCAAACGGGAGAGCCCCTACTCACATCTATTTATCAGCCCACCCGGCTCTCCAGACCAAAAAGCGAACGAGCAAAGCGACGTTCGCAAGCAACGTTACCCAAGGCCCCGGACAGGCGCCATGGACAACGTCGATCGCGAGTTCCGCACGAGCCGGAGAGCACTTAATGTGCTCTCCGTGCGAG
>UQNH01000039.1:0-17340 GCA_900542365.1 uncultured Collinsella sp.
TACGATCCTTTCAGTTACACGCGGCGACGCTTCTTGGGGCGGCAGCCGTTGTGCGGGATGGGGGTCTTGTCCTGGATGCTCGAGACCTCGAGGCCAGCAGCCTGGAGGGAGCGGATGGCGGTCTCACGACCGGAGCCGGGGCCCTTGACGAAGACGGAAACCTTCTTCATACCGTGCTCCATGGCCTGCTTGGCAGCAGCCTCGGCAGCCATCTGGGCAGCGAACGGCGTGGACTTACGGGAGCCCTTGAAGCCCACCTGGCCAGCCGACTTCCAGGAAATGACGTTGCCCTGGGGATCGGTGATCGAAACGATCGTGTTGTTGAACGTAGAACGAATGTGAGCCTGGCCCACGGAAATGTTCTTACGGTCCGCGCGCTTCAGACGGGCAGCGCGAACGTTCTTCTTAGCAGTAGCCATCTATCTAGCGCTCCTTATTTCTTCTTCTTAGCACCGATCTGACGCTTCGGGCCCTTGCGGGTACGAGCGTTAGTGTGGGTGCGCTGGCCGCGGACCGGGAGGCCCTTGCGGTGACGAAGGCCGCGGTTGCAGCCGATGTCCATAAGGCGCTTGACGTTCTGGTTGCGCTCACGGCGGAGGTCACCCTCAACCATGATCTGGTTCTTATCGATATAATCGCGGATGGCGTTAACCTCATCCTCGGTGAGGTCCTTAACGCGCGTATCCACGTTAACGTTGCACTCGACGCAGATCTTCGTCGCAGTGGTGCGGCCGATGCCGTAAATGTAGGTCAGACCGATCTCAACGCGCTTCTCACGCGGGAGGTCGACACCATTAATACGGGCCAACGTAGTCTCCTCTCTTAACCCTGACGCTGCTTATGACGGGGGTTCTCGCAAATGACGAGGACCTTGCCATGGCGCCTAATGATTTTGCACTTATCGCACATCTTCTTGACCGAAGGACGTACCTTCATCGTTCTTCCTTTCGGTAGCGCTCAAACTACTTCCCTACTATCTACTCGCCCAGCCGCAGGCGTTTAAAACTATGGCTGGTCTTCACACACAATCCGACCGTAGGTTGAGCTAAGCCTGCAGCCGGAAATGGAGTGCGTGTATGCGTGCCGCTATTTGTAGCGATAGGTGATGCGGCCGCGGGTCAGGTCGTACGGGGAAAGCTCCACGACAACCCTGTCACCGGGGAGAATACGGATGTAATTCATTCGGATCTTGCCAGAAATGTTGCACAGAACCGAATGACCGTTCTCGAGCTCGACCTTAAACATGGCATTGGGCAACGGTTCCTTTACCGTACCCTCGAGCTCAATTGCGTCTTCCTTCTTCACAAGCAATCATCTTTCTCTAGAAAACGACAGCGATTGAGTATTCTACAATACGCATGCACGTATCGTAGTATCTTCGTAATGGCTCCACAACTAAGCGGAACTTGTTACATTTGAAATGTTAAGGCGTGCATTTGACGCAAGCCCTACATTTCACCGCCCTGCAAGGAACACCAAGCACCCTGGGCATCCGTGGTGAGAATCACCGGACCGTCATTGGTAATGGCGACGGTGTTCTCGTAGTGCGCGGCGGGCAGGTGGTCGTTGGTCGTAACAATCCAACCGTCGGAGCCCGTGCTCACATGGTTGGAACCCATCGTAACCATCGGCTCGATGGCAATGACCATGCCGGCCTGGAGGCGAACGCCCCTCCCCTTCTTTCCATAGTTAGGAACGTTGGGGTCCTCGTGCATCACGCGGCCAATGCCATGGCCCACATAGTCGCGAAGCACGCCGTAACCGTGAGACTCGGCGAGGGACTGAACGGCGTAACCAACGTCCCCGATATGGTTACCGGGGACAGCCTGCTCGATGGCAGCCTTAAGGCAATCGCGCGTAACCTCGCACAGGGCCTTGGCCTCGGGCGTGGGGGTGCCGACGAAAAACGTCCAAGCGTTATCGCCGACCCAACCGTCGACAACGGCTCCCGTATCGATGGAAATGATATCGCCATCGCGCAGGATCATGTCGGGGTTGGGAATACCGTGGACCACGGCATCGTTGATCGATGCGCAAATGGTTCCCGGGAACCCGCCGTAACCCTTAAAGGCCGGGATGCCGCCATGCATGCGGATAATCTGCTCCGCGAGCTGATCGAGCTCAAAGGTCGAAACGCCGGGGCGCACCATGGCTCCAACGTGGCGGAGCGCCATCTTAGATAGCGCTCCTGCCTTCTTCATCTGCTCGATTTGCGTTGCAGACTTAATCTTGATCATAGACCGAGAGCCTCTTTGACATCCCCGTACACGGTCTCGCGAGCCTGGTCACCGTTGACCGACTTGAGCAGACCCTGGCCACGATAGTAGTCGACGAGCGGGCTCGTGGACTTCTCGTAGACGTCGAGACGGTTCTTGATGGTCTCGGGCTTGTCGTCGTCGCGCTGATACATCTCGCCACCGCACTTGGGGCAGGTAGCATCGGCAGCCGTGCCGGTGTAACCGCAGGCGCGGCAGATGCGACGCGAAGACAGACGATCGATGATGACCTCGGGGGCCACGTCGACCAGAAGGGCGCAGTCGATCTCGCGACCCATGGCGGAGAGCTCGGAATCGAGCGTCACAGCCTGGGCGGTGTTGCGCGGGAAGCCGTCGAGGATGAAGCCCTGCTGGGCGTCATCGGCGGCAAGGCGCTCCTTGACAAGGTCGATCACGAGCTGGTCGGGGACGAGCTCGCCAGCGTCCATGTACTTCTTAGCCTGAATACCAAGCTCGGTGCCACCCTTGACGGCAGCACGCAGCAGGTCGCCCGTGGAAATGTGAGCGACGCCAAACTCGGCGACGAGCTCCTGTGCGACGGTGCCCTTACCGGCACCCGGAGCTCCGAGCAATACGAGGTTCATGAGCAATCCTCCTCTAGCCTATTTAAAGAATCCATCGTAATCATACATCTTGATCTGGCCTTCGAGCTTATCGACCGTGTCGAGCACGACGCCGACCATGATGAGGATGGACGTGCCGCCAAATGCCTGGATCAGATGGTTACCCGTGAAGGAGAAGATGATCGAAGGCACGATGGCGATGAGCGCCAAAAAGACAGCGCTGGGAAGCGTGATCTTGTTGAGCGCGTTCTTGATGTAGGCCGCGGTAGCCCTACCCGGACGCACGCCCGGAATAAAGCCGCCCTGCTTCTTAAGGTTGTCGGCCGTGTCATCGGGGTTGAACACCATGGAGGTGTAGAAGTACGCGAAGAACACGATGAGGACAACGTTAAGCACCCAGTTGAGCCAACCGGTCGAAAGCGCGGAGGCAACTGCCTGAATCCAGCCGATGCCGGGGAAGAACACGGCAATCTGAGCCGGGAAGTACAGCAGCGCCGAAGCGAAGATGATCGGCACGACACCCGCGGTGTTGACCTTAATGGGCAGGTAGGTGGTCTGGCCACCCATCATGCGACGGCCAACGACGCGTTTGGCGTAGGAGACCGGGATGCGGCGCTGGCCGCGCTCAAGGAAAACAATCAGCGGGATAACCAGCAAGATGATGGCGCAGATGATCACCATGGTGATGATGCCACCGGCATTGCCCTCGGTGCTGGAGAAGATCGCCTGCGGCAGACCGGCCATGATGTTCGCAAAGATGATCAGCGACATGCCATTGCCGATACCGCGCTGGGTGATGAGCTCACCAATCCACATGATCAGCATGGCGCCCGCGGTGAGCGTGCCGACGATCATGAGGTCGAAGATGATCTCGGGAGCGCCGGCGCCATTGAAGCTGATGCCGAAGCTCTTAAAGAGGAAGAGGTAACCCACGGAGTTGAGGATTGCCAGAGCCAGGGTGAGATAACGCGAATACTGCGTAATCTTGGTCTGACCGACCTCGCCCTCGCGGGCAAGCTCATGCAGGGAAGGCACAACGGCCTGGAGCATCTGGAGGATGATCGAGCTGGTGATGTAAGGCATGATGCCCAGCGAAAACACCGACACATAGCTCAACGCGCCGCCAGAGAAAAGATTCAGGAGGGCCATAGCACCTGCGGCGACCGAATTGTTATCGGTCGAGAAAAGGCCCAGCATCCCCTGGAAGGGAATGCCGGGCACAGGAACGTGCGCACCAATGCGGTACACGACGAGCATAGCTATGGTAAAAAGAATCTTTTCGCGCAATTCTTTGATGCGGAAAGCATTCTTAAGACCATTTAGCACGGCAGCTCGACCTTTCCGCCGGCGGCCTCGATCTTGGCCTGCGCAGAAGCGCTGACCTTGTCGACCTTGACCGTGAACTTCTTGGTGAGCTCACCATTGCCGAGCACCTTGACGGGCTCGAACTCGCTCTTGGTGATGCGAGCGACCTTAAGAGCGGCACCGTCGATCACAGCGCCATCCTCGAACTTACGCTCGAGACGCTCAACGTTAACAGCGGTGTACTCGATACGACGGGGATTGCGGAAGCCCGGAAGCTTGGGCAGGCGCATAGCCAGCGGAGTCTGGCCACCCTCGAAGCCGGCACCCTTGGTGCCACCAGAGCGAGAGCCCTGGCCCTTCTGACCGCGGCCAGAAGTGGTGCCGTGACCCGAAGAATTGCCACGGCCGACGCGCTTGCGGTTCTTGGTGGAACCGGGCGCGGGAGTAAGATCGTGAAGCTGCATTTGCTACTCCTCTACAATCTCGACAAGGTGCTTGACCTTGAAGATCATGCCGCGGACGGACTCGTTGTCAGCAATCTCGCGAACCTCGCGGATCCTGTGGAGACCGAGGGCACGGACAGTACGGACCTGGTCCTGCTTGCAACCGTTGGTGCTGCGGACCTGCTTGATCTTGATGGTGTCAGCCATGCTTAGTTCTCCTTACCGACGAACATCTCGGAGACCGTCAGGCCACGGCGAGCCGCGACGTCCTCAGGGCTGGAGAGCTCCTTGAGGCCCTCGACGGCAGCCTTGATGATGTTGAGGCCGTTGTCGGTACCGAGGGACTTGGACAGGACGTTCTTGATGCCAGCAAGCTCGAAGAGGGGACGCACAGCGCCGCCGGCGATAACGCCGGTACCCTCGACAGCGGGCTTGATGATGATGCGGCCGGCACCAAAGTGGCCGAGAACCTCGTGCGGGATGGTGCCCTGCTCGGTCACCGGCACGTGGAACATGTTCTTCTTGGCATCGAGAGACGCCTTGGAGATGGCCAGGGGCACCTCAGCGGACTTGCCCATGCCAACGCCGACGTTGCCCTTGCCGTCGCCAACGACGACGAGAGCGACGAGGCTCATGCGACGACCACCCTTGACGGTCTTCGACACGCGGTTGATGTAAACGACGCGCTCCTCGAACTCGGAGGCCTCGCGCTGCTGCTTCTGATTACGAGCCATGTGCTACATACCTCCTAGAACTCGAGACCGGCGGCACGAGCACCGTCGGCGAGGGCCTTGACGCGGCCATGGTAGATACGGCCACCGCGATCGAAGGCGACCTTGGTGATGCCGGCCTCGATGGCGCGCTTGCCAACGAGCTGACCGACCTTCTCCGCAGCCTCCTTGTTCGAGGTGTGGGTGCCCTTGAACTCGGCCTCGAGGGTCGAGGCAGAGACGAGCGTCAGGCTGGAGCCCTTGCTGTCGTCGATGATCTGGGCATAGATGTTGGCGTTAGTACGGGTCACGCGAAGACGCGGACGCTCGGAGGTACCCGAGACCTTGCCGCGAACACGACGCTGACGACGCTTGAGGCCTTCCAGCTTCGCCTTATGCTTGTTCATACGTAAACTCCTAAAAAGGTTGATCTTGCCAGCACCTGACGGGGTGCTGGTCTTATGCGAGTGAGTCGGTTACGACTACTTGGCGGCCTTACCCAGCTTGCGGCGGATGTGCTCGCCAACGTAGTGGATACCCTTGCCCTTGTAAGGCTCGGGAGGACGATGGCCGCGGATCTCAGCGGCGATCTGACCGACCTGCTGCTTGTTGATACCCTTGACGTTCACGTGGGTGTTGTCGGGAACCTCGAAGGTGATGCCCTCGGGAGCCTCGACGATCACGGGGTGCGAGAAGCCCAGGGAGAACTCGAGGTTCTTGCCCTTCTGCTGCACGCGGTAACCGACGCCGGCGAGCTCGAGCTTCTTCTCGAAGCCCTCGGAAACGCCAACAACCATGTTGTGGATGAGGGCACGGGTGAGGCCGTGGCGGGCACGGGTCTCACGCTCGTCGTCGGGACGGGAAACGGTGAGGACGTTGTCCTCGATGTTGATAGCGAGCTTCTCAAAGACATCGAGCTCGAGCTGGCCCTTGGGGCCCTTGACGACAACGTTGTTGCCGTTGACTGCCACTTCGACTCCGGCGGGAATCTGGACAGGCTTATTACCGATACGAGACACGGTGATCTCCTTTCCTTCTACCTACCGAGCGAATTACCAGACGTAAGCGATGATCTCGCCGCCGACGTTGTGCTTGCGAGCATCGCGGTCGGTCATGACGCCATGGCTGGTGGAAATAATGGCGGTACCAAGGCCACCGCGGACGCGGGGCATGTCGGCAACGCCGGTGTACTTACGCAGGCCCGGCTTGGAAATGCGGCGGATGCCGTTGATGACCTTAGCCTTCTTGGGACCATACTTAAGCGTGATGTGCAGAGTCTTCTGGGGAACGGTGTCCTCGACATCGTAGCCCTCGATGTAGCCCTCCTCGTGCAGAACACGAGCGATCTCGACGAGCTTCTTGCTGCTCGGCATGGAGACCGTGGCCTTGTTCACAGAGTTAGCGTTACGGATGCGCGTAAGCATATCTGCGATCGGGTCTGTAAGGTTCATACAGATTCTCCTTCGTTCTTGATGAACACGTGCTCTTGGTTCTTCGCCGCCCTTAACGGCAAAGCCTTTTTAGCGCGTTTTCCCTGTTCCAAACTGATGCTTGAAACGCTGGTAGTGACTTACCAGCTGGCCTTCTTAACGCCGGGAAGCTCGCCCTTGAGTGCAAGCTCGCGGAAGCAGACACGGCACAGGCCGAACTTGCGGTACACAGAGTGCGGACGGCCGCAGCGCTGGCAGCGCGTGTACTCACGAGTAGAGAACTTCTGCTTGCGATTGCACTTGACGATCATCGATGTCTTAGCCACTTATATCCTCCTCACATAGAGTATTGTTCGCCCCAAGCGCCGCCCCCTTTGTGGGAACGGCGCTTATAGGGCAGGTGAACCTATTTCTTGAACGGGAAACCGAAGGCGTCCAGAAGGGCCTTGGCCTCCTCATCGGTGTTGGCGGTGGTCACGAAAGTGATGTCCATACCACGCTGGTGATCGACGGAGTCGAAGTCGATCTCGGGGAAGATGAGCTGCTCGGTGACGCCCATGGAGAAGTTACCACGGCCGTCGAAGCTCTTGGCGGAGATGCCGCGGAAGTCGCGGATACGGGGGATCGCGACGGAGGTCAGACGATCGAAGAACTCCCACATACGGTCGCCACGCAGGGTAACCTTGCAGCCGATCGGCATACCAGCGCGCAGGCGGAAGGTAGCGATGGACTTGCGGGCACGGGTGATCATCGGCTGCTGGCCGGTGATGGCGCGCAGGTCGCGCACGGCACCGTCGATGGCCTTGGAATCGGTAGCGGCCTCGCCGACACCCATGTTCACGACGATCTTCTCAAACTTGGGGATCATCATGACGTTCTCGTACTGGAACTTGTCCTGAAGCTGCTGCTTGACCTCGTTGTTGTACTTGGTCTTCAGACGCGGCACATACTTCTCTTCTGCCATTGTTCACTCCTTCTTGGGGTTTTAAGCACGGGGCGTGGCCACGATGGGTTGTCCTCGTGCCTCCTGGCTGCATCCGCGCCGCTCATGGCATTTCGCGGTTTGGACTCGACGCAGCAGGAGCCGACAAAACAATCGGTACTATACGCGCATCGGGAGCGTATTTCCAGAAAAACCTCGTCTGCCTGCACAACTCCACAACTCCCCCGCACAAATTGATCCCTAGGGCACGGAGGAAAACAGCAGTTGCGGTGAGATAGGGACTGTTTGATGGCTTAAAAGGCTTAAACAGTCCCTATCTCACCGCAACTCATATATGGGGCGTTATTTTTGGCGCGGGAGGACCAGGTTGAGGATCACAGCAACGAGCGCGGCGACGGCAATGGAGGATCCGCCAAAAACGGTGCCGACCCATGCGGGGAATCCAGCGCCGGCAAGCGCGCCGGCCGTGCGCTCAATGCCCGTGCCAAAGGCGATAGAGAGACCCATGAGCGTGGTATCGCGCTGAGACAGGCCGTGGCGGGCAATCATGACCACACCGTTCATACCGATGGTCGCGAACACGCCAATCGTGGCGCCACCGATGACCGGCTGCGGAATAGACGTGAGCACCGCCGCACACTTGGGCAGCAGGCCCGCGATGAGCAGGATGGCAGCCGCAAGCGTAAAGACCATGCGGTTGACGACCTTGTTCTCGGCGATAATGCCCACATTCTGGCCAAAGGTTGCCGTGGGGACGCCGCCAAAAAAGCCTGACAGCATACCGACCAGGCCGTTGGCGATCAGGCCACCCGAGATCTGGCTATCGGTCGCAGGGGTATCGAGCGCAGCGGACGACACGGCGGCAAACTCGCCCATGACCTGTACTGCGTTGACAATGGCGACAACGCCCACAACGGCGCACGCGGCCGGGTCGAACACCAGGCGATGGGCGCCCAGGGCCGGCGGGGCGAACCAGCTGGCGGTCGCGATGGCCGAGAAATCGACCATGCCCAACACCGCAGCCAAAACAAAGCCCGCGCAGATACCAGCCAGGATGCTGCCCAGCCTAAGCGCGCCCTTGCCGTAGTTGCCAGCCATAAAGGTGACGACGAACGTCACAAGTGCGACGGCCCAGTTGGTGACACTGCCAAAATCGGCCGCGCCCTCCCCGCCCGCCATGGAGGCAACTGCCACTGGGCATAGCGACAGGCCAATGACAAAGATGACGGTGCCAAGCACCGGGGCCGGAAACAGAAAACTCACGCGCCTAAACAGTAGGCCGAAGAGTGCGACGAGCGCGCCGCCGATTACCTGGGCGCCCAGTACGGCCTCAAAACCAAGCTCAAGACCGACTGCCTTGAGCGCCGGCACGAAGGTAAAGCTCGCACCCATCACAATGGGCAGGCCCGAACCGACGACACCTTTTATGGGAAACTGTTGAAGGAAAATGTCAATCGCCGAGAGGACGAGCGACGCCTGGATGACAGCGGCTTCCTCTTGAGGGGTAAAGCCACAGACCGACGCGATAATGATGGCGGGCGTGACGATACCCGCGAATGCCGCCAGCACATGCTGCAGTGCATGGGGTAATACCTGCACAAACGAAACTTTTCCCGTACGCTCGAACAGGGCATCCCCTGCTGCCGACTCTGCCATTTGCGCCTCCCATACCCTAGGCAGCGGCCCCATGCCGCTCAACGGTCGGACATTATAGGGCATATGGCACAGGTAGCATTTTGACCCGCATGCGGCAGAGGGCTGGGGCAGCTCATTTGGGATGCGACTAGCGCTTGCGGGGGACGAGTTTGGTGCGACGCAGGTGGATCATCTCGGCGGCGATGGAGATGGCGATCTCCTCGGGGTCCTCGGCCTCGATGGCGACACCGATCGGCAGGTGCAGCTCGTCGATCTGGCCCTGCGTGAAGCCCTCCTGCTCCAGGCGGGCGCGCACAAAGGCGGTCTTGCGGCGCGAGCCCAGGCAGCCCAGATAGGCGGGTTTAGCGCGCATGGCCTGAATCACCACGTCGATATCGGACTTGTGACCCGCCGTGGCGACGACCACCAAGTCGCGCGGGCCGATGGGGCACAGCTCGCTCAGGTTCTTATAATCGACCAGACGACGGTCGTAGACGCCGGGCACCCATTCGGGGGTCAGCGTGCCGGGGCGGTCGTCGCAAGCCACGACGGCAAAGCCCGCCGCCGTGAGCACCCGCGCCGTCGCAGCGCCCACGTGGCCGCAGCCAAAGATATAGGTCAGGCCCTCGGGGCAGAGCGTCTCGATGTGCGCCGGGGGAATCTCGGAGGCGGCGTTGGTGTAGGTGACCTTACTCCCCTCCTCCACCAGCGAAAGCTCGGGGCAGCCGGCAATGGTATGGCGCGATGTCTCGCCATGGTACTCAACCACATCGCCCTCGAGCGCGCTCGCGATAAACGGCTCAAAGTCGATGACGAAGTCGCCGATGCGCCGATAGGCCAAGACGTCGGCAACCGACTGGAACAACGGTGCCTGGGTCGAGTCCAGATGCAGGTAGCACAGGCAGATGGCCCCGCCGCAGATCATGCCGGTATCGGAGTTCTCGCCGCCCATGGTGTAGCGGACCAGACGCGATTGCCCTGCGGCCAGCAGCTCGCGCGCCTCGTCCAGCGCAAAAAGCTCAATCTTGCCGCCGCCGATGGTGCCCGCTTGGCTGCCATCGGCAAAGACGGCCATCCAGGCGCCCACGCCGCGTGGTGATGACCCCGCCGTACCGGCCACGACCACGAGCTCGCACGTCTCGCCAGCACGCAGGGCGGCAAGCGCCGCATTCACAACATCGAGCTTTTCCATTGCCGCCTTCTATCCTCTAAAGACATCGGTGAGCATAGCGAGTGCCTCGAGCACGCCGCCGCCGACCGATGTCGCCTTGTCCGAAATATAGTTGATGTAGCTGGCGTCGCCGCGCGGATCGACATCGGCGCATTTAAAGCCCTCAGTCACCTGCACGCCGTTCGCCAAAAGCCCGCGCAGACAGCCATCGATCTGCGTGCACATGGGCGTATCGCCCGCGTAGCCAATCACGTCTCCGGCGCTCACGATGTCGCCGATTGCGCGGTCGGACCGAAACACGCCGGCGGCGGGGCTGTGGATAACACGTTCCTTGCCATAGCCGGCGATAATGCCCGGCACGCCCGTGTTAGGCTGGGGCGAACCTTGGGTAATGACACGGCCGAGAAAATGCCCGCGCATGGTCTCGACCACGGCGTCGCAGTCAACCGGCGCGGTAAAGCCCGGCCCCACGGCGATGACGGCGGGCGCCATGTCGCGCGTGGTGCCCAAGTTGCGCTTAGCCAAAATCGCGTCGACCACAGCCGCGGGTTTCAGCTCGCCGATCATCTTGGCCTGGGGGTCTACCACAACGGCGACGTCTCCAGCCTCGGCAATCGCAAGCGCCTCAGCCGGCGTCTGTGCCAAGCGAGCGCGAATGCCCTCGACCTGGACCTCGCCCAGGCGAATGGCCTCGCAAAAACTGATTGTGCGGCGGATGCACGTGGGAACCGCGATATCGGCCATGACAACCGACACGCCGGCGCGCACCAAACGGGCAGCGACACCCGTGGCGATATCGCCGGCGCCGCGAACATAAACGAGCATTCCCGGGGCACCTCCCTGTGCTACGGTTTGAGCAGAGCAAAAGCGGTTCGACCGCTACTCTGATGATTATTTATTATCACAGTATTATACGGCGGTGAACAGATGGAAACGGTTAGCGGCAATCTTGCCTCGGCGCTCAGGATCGAGCCGGGCATTACCGCGATTATCGGCAGCGGCGGCAAGTCGACCTTGCTCAAGACGCTGGGTCTTGAGCTCATGCGCGCTGGCGGCCGCGTGCTCCTCTGTACCACCACGCACATGTTTCCCGTCGCCGGCGTGCCATGGGACGGGTCGAGCCGTCGTCTGGACGCCGCGCCTTGGAAGCCGGGCGCCGCACATGTCCCCGGTTGCACTTGCGAGGCCTGCGCGGGCCTTGCGCGCGGAAGCATCTGCCAGGCGGGTGTTTTGAACCCGGAGACAGGCAAGCTCTCCGCCCCCGCTGAGCCGCTCGACCAGCTGGCGCAGCGCTTTGACTATGTGTTGGCCGAGGCAGATGGCAGCAAGCGACTCCCGCTCAAGGCGCATGCCGCCTGGGAGCCGGTAATTCCCGCCGCCACGGCAAACGTTGTCTGGGTCGTCGGCGCCTCAGGGCTGGGCAAGCCCGTCGCCAAGGTTGTCCACCGCCCCGAGCTCTTCTGCGAGCGCTGCGGCTGCGAGCCCACCGACGCTGCCACCCCAGAGCGCGTCGCCATGGTGCTCAATGCCGAGCTGCAGATGCTGAACCTCGACAATGCCCGCATCATGCTCAACCAAGTCGACACGCTTGCCGATCCAACGATGGCAGATTGCTTCGAGGCAGCCCTCAACCGCCCCCTCATCGCCACCAGCCTCCAGGGGTAGCAAATTTGGGACGGGGCTCTTTTTGCTACCCCGTCCCAAAAAATCATCTCCCAAATTAGCTACCCCGGTGGTCTTCCCGTTAGCGGGGCACGTAGCGGCCGGGTTGGGCTCCGGTGGGCTCGCCGTCGCGCGCAGCCAGCACGCCGTTCACAAACACGGCCTTGGCGCGGCCGTGCGCCTCAAAGCCCTCGAGCGGCGTATAGTCCACAGCCTGATGCTGCGTCGCGGCGCTAATCGTCCAGCGCGCCTTGGGATCCCACACGCACACGTCGGCATCGGAGCCCTCGGCAAGACAGCCCTTGCGCGGATACATGCCAAAGACGCGCGCCGGGTTCTCGCTCATCAAGCGGCACAGATCCTCGGGGCCCAGCTGTCCCTCAAAACTCGTAGCGATCGCGACGGGGCGATGCTCCACACCGGGCCCGCCGTTGGGAATCGCGCGGAAGTCATCGCGCCCGCGGTCCTTTTGCCCGTGCAGGTTAAAGCTGCAGTGGTCGGTCGCAATCGTATCGATCTCGCCGGCCACAAGCGCCTCGCGCAGTGCCGCATGGTCGCCGGCATGGCGCAGCGGCGGGCTCATCACATACTTGGCGCCCGCAAAGCCGTCCTCGCCCTGCTCCAAGTAGCGCGTATCGTCGAGCATCAGATATTGAGGACAGGTCTCGACATAGATGTTCTTCTGCCCGCGCGCTTTGGCAGCGCGAATGGCCTCGAGCCCCAACTTGGTCGAAAGGTGTACCACGTTGACCGGTGCGTCGCCGGCCAGGTGTGCCAGATACAGCAGACGGCTCACGGCCTCGGCCTCGCACACATCCGGACGGCTGAGCGCATGGCCCTCGGGCCCGTGGATACCCTGCTCAAACACGCGCTTCTGCAGCTCGTTCACGAGCGTGCCGTTCTCGCAATGCACGCACAGGATACCGCCTACGCGCTTGAGCTCCTCCAGCACCTCGAGCGTCTCGGCATCGTCCAAGCGCAGGTGGTCATAGGCAAAGTAGGTCTTGAACGACGATACGCCCGCCTCGCGCATGGCCGAAAGATCGGCGCGATTGCGCTCATTCCACTCGGCAAGCGCCATATGGAAGGCGTAGTTGGCCGTGCAGGTTCCGTCGGCGCGGCGATGCCACTCGGCCAAGGCATCGGGCATGGTCACGCCGCGATCGGCTGTCGCGTAGTCCACGATGGTCGTCGTGCCGCCGCAGGCAGCCGCACGCGTACCGGTCTCAAAGCTATCGGCCGTCCAATCCATGCCAGTCCAGCACTGCATGTGCGTGTGGCCGTCGATAAAGCCGGGAAACACCCAGCAGCACGCGGCATCCTCGACGGTATCGCCCTCGGCCGGCTCGATTGCCGCGGCAATCCGCACAATCTTGTCGCCCTCCATGGCAAGATCGGCGCGGCGAAGCCCCTGGGGCGTCACGAGCGCGCCGTTTTTGATGATGATCATAATTGCTCCTTATTGATTGATGCAGTTGGCCACGCGATCAAAATACGAGCAGGCGGCGATATGCTCCGTTATGCGTCGCTGTCCCTTGACGGTATCGACGTCCCACAGCTCGTAGGCACGCGCCTCGACCAGCACCACGTCGGTACGGTCCTTGAGAATCGAACCGCCGCCGTCCTTACCCTCAAGACACATAAGTGCATCGAACAGTTCCGCCGGAAAGAGCACCGGGCTCGAAGGCTCACCGTTGCACGCAAGACGCACCGGATGTCTGCGGCCATGCTCGTCAAATGCACGAACCATAGCCTCAAAAGAATCCGAACTCACGAGCGGCTGGTCACCCGGCAAAAAGAGGCAGCCTTTCCAGTTGCGTTCGACTCCCCACGAAAGGCCCGCACGGACGCTTTCGCTGCGCAGCTCGCCATCGTGCAGCACGCACGGGCAATGCTTGTCATCACAAATCTGAGCGGCCTCGGGCCAACGCGTCGAAACCACGACGTCAAAGCCCCGGGGAACCGAATCAATGGTCCGGGCAATCAGCGGCTCGCCATAGATATCGGCGAGCATCTTGTTAGAGCCAAATCGCTTGCCCTCGCCCGAAGCCATAATGACGCAACCAAGTTTCATGGCGATACCTCCCCTGAAACCATCGTACCCATAACTCGCGTCGCGGGGCATCTACATCGAAAGCGCTTATCCCGCACGCCCACGATGCAAAAAGGGGCACCCCGCCGGTTGGCAGAGCGCCCCCTTTACATGGCTTACCTCAGCCCAGCTTTAGGCCTGGAACCAACGGGCGGTGTTGCGCTCGTCGAGGGCCTTGAGGGTAGCGGCGGGATCGGCAACCTTCTGCAGGAACATCATGGCTGCGATGGCGTACGGCTTGTAGCTGGCCTCCTTGTACATGCCCACACGGTGCATGTCAAAGACGTCGGCGTTGACCTCGCCGTGCTCGCAGGAGACACCGGAGATGTCAGCGGGCAGCGGGTGCATAAAGATGGTGTCCTGGCCGTTGGCGGTCTTCTCCATGAGCTCGGTCGTGGAGCACCAGTCCTGATGGGTGGCGTTCTGGGCGAGCAGCTCCTTCTCGAGCGCTGCGATGCCGGCGTCGTCGCCCTCGGCGTACAGGTTGGTACGCTTCTCCATGGCGGCAAACGGAGCCCAGCTCTTGGGGATCACGATGTCGGCGCCCTCGAAGGCCTCGGCCATGGTGTTGACCTGCTTAAAGGTGGTGCCGGACTCGGCGGCGTAGCCCTTAGCGCGCTCGACGACCTCGGGCATGAGGTCGTAGCCCTCGGGGTGGGCCAGGGTGACGTCCATGCCAAAGCGGGGCAGCAGGCTGATCAGCGACTGCGGGCAGGACAGCGGCTTGCCGTAAGAGGGCGAGTAGGCCCAGGTAACGGCAACCTTCTTGCCCTTGAGGTTCTCAAGACCGCCAAACTCGTTGATGAGGTAGAGCATGTCGGCAGAGGACTGCGTGGGGTGATCGGAGTCGGACTGCAGGGAGATGAGCGTGGGACGGTGATCCAGAACGCCGTCCTCGTAGGCCTGCTGGACAGACTCGGAGACCTCGGCCATGTAGGCGTCGCCCTTGCCGATGTACATGTCGTCGCGGATGCCGATGACGTCGGCCATGAAGGAGATCATGGTAGCGGTCTCGCGGACGGTCTCGCCGTGAGCAATCTGGGACTTCTTCTCGTCCAGGTCCTGCAGCTCAAGGCCGAGCAGGTTGGCGGCCTTAGAGAAGGAGAAGCGCGTACGGGTGGAGTTGTCGCGGAACAGCGAGACGGCCAGGCCCGAGTCGAAGATCTTGGACGAAACGTTGTTCTCGCGCAGCTCGCGCAGGGCGTCGGCGACGATGTAGAGCGCCTTGAGCTCATCGGTGGTCTTGTCCCAGGTGTGCAGGAAGTCGCTGCCGTACATACCCTTAAAGTCGAGGCCGTTCAGCTGCTCGACGAGCTCGGTAAACTTGGCGTCCATGTAAATGTCCTTTCTAAAGGTGAAACGATCGCAATGAGTAGATGCGCCCCGGCATGCGCGTGTGGCTAGAACATGCAGAGCGCTATGACGAGGACCCGCTACCGTTGAGGAAGCATGGGAGATAACGACCGCGGGCCCCAAGTCAACAGGAGATGCCGGGGACACGAGCGGCCCCCGGCTCAACAAGATCGAAGAATGGGACTAGTCGATCTTGTTGTTGGTCAGACCGGCGCGGAACACGGTGGCGTCGCCATCGGCCTGGCTCGGATCGTAGAGGTTCAGGGCAGCCACATACATGGCAGCAGCGGTGACCAGGTCGTCCTTGTAGGTGACCTCGTTGGGAGCGTGAGCCTGAGACTCGGCACCCGGGCCAAAGCCAACGCAGGGGATGCCGTAGCGGCCCTGGATGGAAACGCAGTTCGTGGAGAAGGTCCACTTGTCGCACAGCGGACGACCGGTGCGCTTGTCCATGCTGGGCTCGCAGCCGATGCGCTCGTCACCGAACATGGCCTTGTGGGCGTCGACGAGGGCCTTGACGTGCGGAGCGGTCTCCTTGTTGATCCACGTGGGGAAGTAAGCCTCGGTCTCGTAGACCTCGCCGGTCCAGGACGGACGGTCGTACATGTACATGGAGACCTTCACGTCGTCGCCGTACTTCTTGGCGGCCGGCAGGTTGCGGATCTCGTCCAGGCAGGACTCCCAGGTCTCGCCGGCGGTCATGCGACGGTCGATGGAGATGGCGCAGGAGTCAGCGACAGCGCAGCGGCTGGGGCTGGTGTAGAAGATCTGACTGACGGTGCAGGTGCCGCGGCCCAGGAAGCGGGCGTCCTCGAAGTGCTCGGGGTTGTACTTGGGGTCGAGCATCTTGACGAGACCCTTGATGTCGGTCGACTCGTCGCAGCCGTTGTTGTTGAGGGCGCGGACGTCGGCGATGATGTCGGCCATCTTGTAGATGGCGTTGTCGCCGCGGTCGGGAGCGGAGCCGTGGCAGGAGGTGCCGTGAACGTCGACGCGGATCTCCATACGGCCGCGGTGACCGCGATAGATGCCGCCGTCGGTGGGCTCGGTGGAAATGACGAACTCGGGCTTAATGCCGTCCTTGTTGTAGATGTACTGCCAGCACATGCCGTCGCAGTCCTCTTCCTGGACGGTGCCGACGACCATGATCTTGTAGCCCTCGGGGATGAGGCCCATGTCCTTCATCATCTTGGCTGCGTAGGTAGCAGAAGCCATGCCACCCTCCTGGTCGGAGCCACCGCGGCCGTAGATGATCTCGTCGGTCTCGTAGCCCTCATAGGGATCGGCATCCCAGTTCTCGATGTTGCCGATGCCGACGGTGTCGATATGAGAGTCGATGGCGATGATCTTGTCGCCCTCGCCCATAAAGCCCATAACGTTGCCCAGGCCGTCGACCTTGACCTCGTCATAGCCAAGGCTCTCCATCTCGGCCTTGATGCAGGCGACAACCTCGCCCTCCTCGCAGGACTCAGAGGGATGGGAGATCATAGCGCGCAGGAAGCGAGTCATATCAGCACGATGAGACTCAGCCGCAGCCTTAATGGCATCAAAATCGAGTTCTTTAGTCATAACAGCCAACCTTTCTACAAGGGTTTACCTACAGGTAGATATTTCAGATAGATCACTTGTGCCAAGCGGCGTGAGGTTGAGCACCCCACAAGCAAGTAACCATAGGAGGCGGACGGAGGACTTTGCTCCGTCGCGAGTTCCGCACGAGCCGGAGAGCACTTAATGTGCTCTCCGTGCGAGCAGGACTG
>UQNH01000040.1:0-17320 GCA_900542365.1 uncultured Collinsella sp.
GGCATGCCCCGCCTCTTACACCACATCTCTGTGCGCTACCTGATTCAGGGCTAGATTTACCCAGCGAAACCCAAAAATCGCTGCTATAACATTAGTAACAGTACTCATTTTTGCCATTTTTTGGCCACGGCCTTTGTGACGGACGTGCTGGCGGGTTCGAATCCCATGCGCTGGGCCCAAACAAAAACGGTCCCCTTGCGAGGACCGTTTCCAATTCAATGGTGGGCGATGAGGGATTCGAACCCCCAGCCTTGTGCGTGTAAAGCACCTGCGCTAACCGTTGCGCCAATCGCCCGTGCGGAGAGAGTATAGCAAAACAATCGCCTCATTCACCTCATATCCATTAAAGGTAACCGGCGCGTGTCGGCGCGGAGCTGATTCAGTTGAGATTGCCTGAACATTCCGCCCCTCTTTACGCCCTCGGGTATACTCAAAAGCTACTGATTCGATTTGATACCCAGCAACAGCAGAGGGGATAGTATATGTGCGGTTTTGTCGGTTTTGTCGGTGGGACGGATAACCAATCCGAGGTGCTCACCAAGATGATGGACCGCATCGTCCATCGTGGTCCCGACATGGGCGGCCAGTTTATCGACGGCCGCGTTGCCCTGGGCTTCCGCCGCCTGTCGATCCTCGACCTGACCGAGGCCGGCGCTCAGCCCATGGCCAATGAGGACGGCAGCGTCGTTATCGTCTTCAACGGCGAGATCTACAACTTCCAAGAACTCCGTTCCGAGCTCGAGGCCAAGGGCTACAAGTTCCACTGCGGCGCCGACACCGAGAGCCTCCTGCACGGCTACGAGGAGTGGGGCGAGGCCGTCCTCGATCGCCTGCGCGGTATGTACGCCTTCGTCATCTGGGACAAGAAGAAGAACAAGCTTTTTGGCGCCCGCGATATCTTTGGCATCAAGCCGCTCTACTACTATCCCATGGCCGATGCGGGCGACGGCGCTCCGGGCGTGCTTTTTGGTTCCGAGATCAAGAGCTTCCTGGACTACCCGCACTTCCACAAGGCGGTCAACAAAAAGGCTCTGCGTCCGTACATGACGTTGCAGTATTCGGCAACCGAGGAGACCTTCTTCGAGGGTGTCTACAAGCTGCCGCCGGCGCATTACTTTACCGTAGACATCCCGACCGGCAAGATGAACATCGAGCGCTACTGGGATTGCGATTACTCTGCCGTCGAGAAGCCGTTCGAGGAGTACGTCGACGAGCTGGACGAGGTCGTGCACGAGAGCGTCGAGGCCCATCGCATCGCCGACGTCAAGGTCGCGTCGTTCCTCTCCGGCGGCGTCGACTCCAGCTACATCGCCGCTTGCCTCATGCCCGACAAGACCTTCTCGGTGGGCTTCGATTACAAGAATTTCAACGAGACTAACTACGCCAAGGAACTTTCCGATAAGCTCGGCGTCGAGAACGTTCGCAAGATGATTACCGCCGACGAGTTCTTCGGTGCGCTCGAGGACATCCAATATCACATGGACGAGCCGCAGTCCAACCTGTCGTCTGTGCCGCTGTGGTTCTTGGCCGAGATGGCGCGCAAGGATGTTACCGTCGTGCTTTCGGGCGAAGGTGCCGACGAGCTCTTTGGCGGCTACGCCTACTACGAGGACACGGTTCCGGTGCGCAAGTACAAAAAGATGGTGCCGTTGCCCATTCGCCGCGCGCTCGGTAACCTGGCGCTGCATATGCCATACTTCAAGGGACATAACTTCCTGGTCAAGGGTGCCGAGATTCCCGAGAAGTCGTTCCTGGGCCAGGCCTTGGTATGGCCGGAGCGCGAGGTCGACGGCGTACTCAAGCCCGAGTACAACACCGGCGACGGCGCCTTTGAGCTTGCTGCACCCATCTATGCGCGCGTGAAGGGCCAGCCCGAGCTGGTCAAGAAGCAGTATCTGGACATGAACATGTGGCTTCCGGGCGACATTCTGCTCAAGGCCGACAAGATGTGCATGGCGCACTCGCTGGAGCTGCGCGTGCCCTTCCTGGACCGCAAAGTCATGGAGTTCGCCGAGCACATTCCCGACCGCTACCGCATCAACGAGAACGGCAACAAACAGGTACTCCGCCACGCTGCCAACAAGTCGCTGCCCGATGAGTGGGCCACCCGTCCCAAGGTGGGCTTCCCGGTGCCGATTGTCTACTGGCTGCGCGAGCAAAAGTGGTACGACTATGTCAAGGAGTACTTCACCGCGCCGTGGGCAAGCGAGTTCTTCGATACCGACGAGCTCATGCACCTGCTCGATCTGCACTTTGCGGGCAAGGGCGATTTCCAACGCAAGATCTATACGCCGCTCGTGTTCCTGGTGTGGTACAAGCGCTTCTTTATCGACGAGGACCAGCCCGCTGTTCAGGCTGCCTAGCCTCGGCTTACGAACGCCTGCGCGTAACGGCTCCTCCGGGAGCCGTTTTTGCGTGGGTGCGTTTCAGTTACTATAAAAACCGTCCCTGCCAAATGGCTGAGAAAGGTGAAAGATGCACCATTCGGATTCCGCGACCGTGACCACGGTCGATACGCTTGCCAAGCTTCTCGATGTGTGCGGTGAGCTGCGCGCATCAGAGCAGGTTGACGAGCGTGCCGTGACCGGCTGCTCGTTTGATTCGCGCGCGGTCTCGGCAGGTGACGTGTTCTTTTGCAAAGGCGCTGCCTTTAAGCCCGCGTTTTTGAGCATGGCGCTCGATGCGGGCGCCGTCGCATTTGTGTGCGAAGAGTCGCTGGTCGAGTCTCTGGAGCCGCTGGCGCAGGAGAGCGGTGCTGCGATGCTGGTTGTTGATAGCGTTCGCACGGCCATGGCCCTGTTGCCGCCGGAGGTCTACGACCGTCCCGACCACGACGTCAAGATCGTGGGCATCACCGGTACCAAGGGAAAGACCACGGCCGCTTTTATGCTCCAGTCGATTATCAAAGCGGCGGGCGAGTCCTGCGGCATGATCGGCTCGGTGAGTACCGACGATGGTATCGAGTGCTACGAGAGCACCAATACCACGCCAGAGGCCCCCGAGGTCTGGCGCCATATCGCCAACTGCCGTGAGTCCGGTCGCCAGTCCATGGTCATGGAGGTCTCGAGCCAGGCACTCAAGTACCAACGCGTCGAGAATCTGCCGTTTGACGTGGCGTGCTTCCTCAACATCGGCCGTGACCACATCTCGCCGATCGAACACCCCACGTTTGAGGATTATTTTGAGAGCAAACTCAGGATCTTTGACCAGGCGAAGACCGCCGTGGTGAATCTGGGCACCGAAGAGGTTGACCGTGTGTTGGAGGCAGCGTCGACGGCCGAGCGCTTGGTGACCGTTGGCGTCGAGCATCCCGAGGCAAGCCTGTGGGCGAGCGATGTGCGCATGGTCGGCTTTAACATCGAGTTTAACCTGCATGGCCTGTGTGCCGACGAGTCCGAGGCGGGGGAGAAGGTCCTGCTGGGCATCGCGGGCGACTTTAACGTGGAAAACGCGCTGGTCGCTATCGCCGCTGCGCACGAGATCGGCATCGGTATCGATGCCATCAAGAAGGGCCTCTCCAAACTGCGTGTGCCGGGCCGTATGGAGGTCGTGGAGTCGAAGGACGGCCGCGTGATCTGCGTCGTTGACTATGCGCACAACCAGCTTTCGTTCCGTTCGCTTTTCTCGTCGGTCAAGCGCGCGTTTCCCACTAGTCCAGTCATTGCAGTGTTTGGCGCTGCCGGCGGCAAGGCGCAGGAGCGCCGCGAGCAGCTTCCGCGCGAGGCCGCACCATATTCCGACCTGATGATCTTTGCCAACGAGGACCCGGCTCACGAGGACCCGATGAAGGTCTGTCGCGAGCTTGCCGAGCATGTTCCCGACGATACGCCGAACGAGATCATCCTCGATCGCGAAGCCGCTGTGCATGCGGCGTTCAAGGCGGCGCGCGAGGAGTACGTCAGCCCCAATGCTCCCACCATTGTCTTGCTGCTGGCAAAGGGTGACGAGGAGCTCATGCACGTGGGTGACGAGTTCGTGCCTATCGAGAGCGACCTTTCGTTGGCCAATCGCCTGATCGATGTTACCCAGTTTGACTAATGAACCATGATGGCGGCGGCGCCCTGAGTGCGCTGTCGCCATAAGCGTGTTCCCTCAATCAAAACATGCCGTCCAAGTCCAAACCCTTCTACGTAAACGGAGTAACCATGTCCCACAACACCCTGCCGACCGTTGCCGAGCTTTCGGGCGAGATGCGCGAGCGCTTGGCCAAGGTCAAGTACGTCTTTACCGACCTGGATGCCACGATGCTCGCACCCGGCTCGTGCGTGCTGTGCGACAACGACGGCAACCCCTCGACCAAACTCGTCGAGGCCGTCGTGGCACTTGCCCGCGCTGGTATTCAGGTGGTTCCCACCTCGGGCCGCAACCGTACCATGATCCACGAGGACGCGCGCGTGCTCGGCCTCAACTCTTACATTGGTGAGATGGGCGGCCTGGTCATGTACGACCTCAAAGCCAACGATTGGGAGTATCTGACTGGCGACATGCCTTACGACCCCGTCTGCGGCCTTACTCCGCACCAGGTGATCGAGCAGACCGGCGTGTGCGAGAAGATCCTCGCCCGCTGGCCGCACAAGATCGAGTATCACAACGACATGTCGACCGGCTACAAGTACCGCGAGGTCACCGTCGGCATGCGCGGCGATGTGCCCGACGATGAGGTCCAGGCCATCCTCGACGAGGCCGGCTGCGGCCTGGTGTGGGCCTGTAACGGTCACCTGACGCATCTGTCCAAGCCGACGACGCTCGAGCTCGATCGCGTCGAGGACGGTCGCGCGTTCAACATCAACCCCGCGGGTCTCAACAAAGGCGTCGCCATTGCGCGCTTCTGCGAGCACCTGGGGATCGAGCGCGAGGAGACGCTCGCGCTCGGCGACTCCGAGTCCGACTTCTACATGGCCGATCACGTGGGCACGTTCTGTCTGGTCGAGAATGGCCTGACGAGCGCCGGCGCGCCCGAGTTCCTGGCTGCTTGCGAGAACGCTTTCGTTACGCGCGGCAAAATTGTCGACGGTTGGGCGGCGACGGCAGAGCTGCTGGTCGCGGCGCGTTCGTAGCGCGGCGTCGCCGCACTTGGATATGTCTTTTCGAGAGAGACTGGTGAGGTAATGTCCGATATCGAGAATCCGGCAGGCGACACGCGCCCGATCGGTGTGTTCGATTCTGGCCTGGGCGGTCTGACGGTTGCGCGCGCCATCGCGACGGCGCTGCCGCACGAGTCCGTCTACTACTTCGGCGACACCAAACGCTGCCCCTACGGCACGCGCACCGAGGATGAGGTGCGCTCGTTTGCGTTGCAGGCGGGCCGTTGGCTGTCGAAGCACGACGTCAAGATTATGGTCATCGCCTGCAACACGGCGACAGCTGCGGCCTTACGTCTGGCCCAGCAGGTGCTCGACGTTCCCGTGATCGGCGTGATCGCGCCGGGTGCCCGTGCGGCAATCAACAGCACCCGTTCGCGTCGCGTGGGCGTGCTCGCCACCAACCTCACCATTCGCTCGGGCGCTTACACGCGCGCCATTCAGGATCTAGATGCCGGCGTCGACGTATACGGCTGCCCCGCCTCGAGCTTTGTCGAGGTTGTCGAACACGAGCTCGCCTCGGGTGCGCATCTGCAAGAGCAGTGGCTTGAGAACGAGGACATCTTCGATACGCCTGCCGTGCGTGCGCTGGTGGGTGCCACGGTTGAGCCACTGCGCGACCACGGTATCGATACCGTGGTGCTCGGCTGTACGCATTTTCCGCTGTTGGTGGGACCTATCCGCCATGCGCTGGGGTCTGGGGTGCGCGTCGTGAGTTCCGCCGAGGAGACCACACGAGAGCTGACCGATATCCTCACGCGCCGCGAGCAGCTGGCGGGTGACGCCGCCGAGCCGCAGCATCGTTTTGCCACGACGGCCGATAACATTGCCGAGTTTGCGGTGGCGGGCAGCTTTATCTTTGGTCAGCCGCTCAAGAGCATCGAACATATCGATATCGATGAGCTGGAATAGATGTAAGGCAGCCGCCAAAGCCTTCGCCACATCTTTTGCCGAAAGGATATTTCTATGGAGTACATGCAGGTCAACCGCGCCAACGGCCGCGCCGCCAACGAGTTGCGTCCCGTTAAGCTCACCCGTGGCGTCATGAAGCACGCCCACGGTTCGTGCTTGGCCGAGTTCGGCGACACGCGCGTGCTGTGCGCCGCCACCATCGAGGAGGGCGTGCCGGGCTGGCGAAAGGGAGCTAAGGCCGGCTGGGTGACCGCGGAATACGCCATGCTGCCGGCGTCGACCGGCAAGCGCTGCAAGCGCGAGCACGCCAACCGCAAGGGCCGCTCCATGGAGATCGAGCGCCTCATTGGCCGCAGCCTGCGTACCGTCGTCAACATGAAGGCGCTCGGCGAGTACACCGTCACCGTCGACTGCGATGTGATTCAGGCCGATGGCGGCACGCGTACAGCGAGCATTACCGGCGCCTGGGTGGCGCTGCACGACGCCCTCGCCATGTGGGTCGAGGCGGGCAAGATCGAGCGCATCCCGCTTACCGGCCAGGTGGCTGCAATCTCCATGGGCGTTGTCGACGGCAATACGCTGCTTGACCTCGATTATTCCGAGGACAGCCATGCCGAAGTCGACATGAACCTCGTCGCCACCGACACCGGTGAGATGATCGAGCTCCAGGGCACTGGCGAGCAGGCGCCCTTCGACCGCAAGCGCCTCAACGCCCTGCTCGACTTGGGCGACAAAGGCATCGCCGAGCTCATCGAGCTTCAGCGCCAAGCCATCGCCTAACCTGCCAAAAAGGGACAGGTTTATTTTGGCAGGTTTTATCTGGGAAAACGTCGAAGTATAAGACTGCCGTTGATTGAGAGGGGAGAGGCGGAGGCCCTCGTCGCCCTCGGCGCGGCATTGCTATAGAGACAAGGAGACCACTCATGGCACTTGAGAAGATCGACATCGACACCCTCGACCCAGCGGCGACCATTGTCGTGGCAACGGGCAACGCCCATAAGCTCACCGAGATCGAGGCCATTTTGGGCAAGGTCATGCCCGAGGTTCGCTTTGTGGCGCTCGGCCAGCTGGGTGATTTTGAGGATCCCGAGGAAAACGGCACGACGTTTTTGGAGAACGCCATCATCAAGGCGCAGGCTGCCGTCGAAGAGACGGGGCTCATGGCCATTGCCGACGATTCGGGCCTGGTCGTTGACGCACTGGACGGTGAGCCCGGTGTGTATAGCGCGCGCTACGCGGGCGTGCACGGAGACGATGCCGCCAACAACGCCAAGCTCCTCGTTAACCTGGAAGGCGTGGCGGACGAGGACCGCACCGCGCGCTTTATGAGCGTCGTTGCGCTTATCGACACGGATGGTCTGGTCACCTATGGCGAGGGCGCCTGCGAGGGCGTTATCGCGCACGAGGGTCGCGGCGATCACGGCTTTGGCTACGACCCGCTGTTCCTGCCGGTCGACACGCCGGGCAAGACCATGGCCGAGCTCACGGCGGACGAGAAGAACGCCATCAGCCATCGATTCCATGCGCTCGAGCACCTATCCGCCAAACTGACGGGCGAGGAGTAAGCCGTGCGTGCGGTGGTGCAGCGCGTACTCAATGCCGGCGTGACAGTCGACGGCGAGTGCGTGGGCAAAATTGGGCGCGGCTATCTGGTGCTGTTGGGCGTGGGCCACGGCGATACGCGTGCCGAGGCCGACAAGCTGTGGGGCAAGCTCCGCGGGCTACGTATCAACGAGGACGAGAACGGCAAGACCAATCTGGCGCTTGCCGATGTCGACGGCGAGATGCTCGTGGTGTCGCAGTTCACGCTGTTCGCTGACTGCCGCCACGGTCGCCGTCCGTCGTTTACCGATGCAGGCGCGCCCGATGTTGCCAACGAGCTCTACGAGTACTTCCTGACGCTCGTTCGTCAAGATGTCGAACACGTGGCGCACGGCATCTTTGGCGCCGACATGAAGGTCAGCCTCGTCAACGACGGCCCGTTTACCATCGTTCTCGATACGGACAACCTGTAAGCAGTCAATTTGGGACGGGGCTTATTTAGCTACTTGCGTATGGCGGCAGCAGGGTGCTATAGTATTAGAGTTTTGTCTATCTTAGGGGTATTATCCCCTTTTTGAATTGCACCTTCTGGAGGCCCTGTTCATGGAAGAGATGGAAGTCAATCACGTCGACGACATCCACGAGAAGCTGACCGATATGGTGGGCGATCGCGTCAAGGTGAAGGCCAACATGGGCCGCACCCGCGTCGTCGAGCGCATGGGCACCATCAAGAGCGTCCACCCCGCCGTCTTTATCGTCGAGGTTGACGAGCGTCGCGGCCGCAAGTCGCGTCAGTCCTACCAGTATATCGATGTCCTCACCGGTCAGGTCGAGCTGTTCGACCCCGAGAGCGGCGAGCATATCTTTACCCCGCTCGGCAATCAGCTCGAGGAGCACTAGCGGTGACCGATCGGTCCCTGACTCTTTCCGCGCCGGCAAAGATTAACCTCTACCTGGGGGTTCATACCGAGCGCGATGACCGCGGCTACCACAGGGTCGATTCCCTGATGGCAGCTGTCGGTCTTTCCGATACCGTGACGGTTACGCCGGCACAGGCGCTGACCGTCCAGACGGTTCCGGCATCAGATTTTCCCATGCAAAAGAATACGGCGTATCGGGCTGCGGTTGCTATGGCCGAGCATTATGGTCGCGAGGCAAACATCTGCGTGACGATTGAGAAGCGCATTCCATTGTGCGCCGGCTTGGGCGGTCCCTCGACGGATGCGGCCGCGGTCATTGTCGCCTTGGCGGAGCTCTGGGGAGTTGATCGCACCGACCCCGCGCTCGACGACATTGCGCGGGGCATTGGTGCTGACGTCCCGTTCTTTTTGCACGCGAGCCCTTCGTTCTACGTAGGTGGGGGAGACGTGCTGGCAACTGAGTATCCCGTGCTGCCCGCAACGCCCGTCGTGTTGGTCAAGCCGCGCGAGGCAAGCGTTTCGACAATTGAAGCCTATCGACGTTTTGACGAGGCCCCGGTGCCTGCAGACAAGCCCGGCGCGATAGCTTCTGCCTTGCGTGCTGGTGATGCTGAGACGGCATATGCGCTCATCCATAACAACCTGGGTGCCATTTCCGCACAGATGGAGCCGCAGATTCAAATGGTTCTCGATTGGCTGCGTAAACAGGACGGCACCGTTGCTGTAGATGTGTGCGGATCGGGTGCCTGCTCATTTGCCATTTGCGACACCGCCGCCACGGCCGAAAGGCTTGCCGACGCTGCCCAGCAAAACGGCTGGTGGTCCTGCGCGACGGAGCTCATTCCCAACACGGTTCAAATCGACGCGCCAAAGAAATAAAATTTTCTCTAGCACGCGGCGAAAATCTTTGTTACTATAGTCGAGCTAACGGGTTGTGGCTCAGTTTGGTAGAGCACTGCGTTCGGGACGCAGGGGTCGCTGGTTCAAATCCAGTCAACCCGACCAGAGCATGAGGAGGGACCGCTTCTTGCGGTCCCTTTTTTTAGCTATTGTTGTGATACCGCGATACCCGCGGTATACTCATTCGAGCTTGTCTCGCTGTATTGTGGAGGTCTAAATGTTTGGACTGAGGGCTCCTGAGCTCATCATTATTCTCGTCGTTGTCCTGATTATCTTCGGGCCCAAGAACCTGCCGAAGCTCGGCAAGTCCCTCGGCTCTACCGTCAAGAATATCCGTGAGGGTATGGAGGGCGACGATAAGGCCGAGACCAAGCAGGCCGAGGAGGTCGTGGTCGAGCAGTCCGAGGAGGACAAGGAGATCGCTGAGCTCGAGGCCAAGCTCGCTGCTGCCAAGAAGAAGCAGGCAGAGGACAGCGACGCGGACGCAGAGTAGTCCCATCCCTTTGGGGTGAGCACCTGACCGGCTTGCCCGCAGGCTAGCCGGTCTTTTTCGTTTTGTTGACAGTTGATTGTTTGATCAGAGTTGGGGAGATATCCGTATGGACGCAAGCCAGATCGTACTGACCGCTGAGGGCCGCCAGAAGCTCGTCGAGGAGCTCGCTTGGCGTGAGGGCGATTACGCCAAGGAGATCGTCGAGGACATCAAGGAAGCCCGCGCGTTCGGCGACCTTTCGGAGAACTCCGAGTACGACGCCGCCAAGGACAAGCAGGCCCAGAACGCCGCTCGTATTGCCGAGATCCAGGCCATCCTCGCCAACGCTCAGGTTGCTGCCACCACAGGTGATCTGACCGTCTCCATCGGTTCCACCGTTTCGCTGATTGATCCCAACGGCGAGGTCATGGAAGTCACGCTCGTCGGTACCACCGAGACCAACTCGCTCGAGCACAAGATTTCCAACGAGTCTCCGGTCGGTCACGCCATCATCGGTCACGGCGAGGGCGACTCCGTCGAGGTCGTTACGCCTTCCGGCAAGACTCGCGTCTACACCATCGCCAAGATTGCACGCTAGACCACGGTCCCGCGTAAAGGTTTGTTTTCGCTCCCTGGGACCGAATCCTGGGGAGCGTTTTAGTTTGAGGAGCTAACTTATGGCAGAGAACCAGAACGCCGCAGATCAGGCATCGACGCTCAACGACGAGCGCGCCACCCGCCTGGCCAAGCGCGCCGCCCTGTTCGAGGCGGGCCAGAACCCCTATCCCGAGCACTCTGAGCTTGAGGACTACGTTGCCGATATCGAGGCTAAGTACGCCGAGCTTGCCGATGGCGAGGACACCGAGGACGTCGTGAAGATCGCCGGCCGTGTGGTCGCCAAGCGCGGTCAGGGCAAGATCATGTTCATCGTCGTACGCGATGCGACTGCCGAGATTCAGCTGTTCTGCCGCATCAACGACATGGACGAGGCCGCCTGGAATACGCTCAAGTCCCTCGACCTGGGCGACATCCTGGGCGTGACCGGCGTGGTTGTGCGCACCCAGCGCGGCCAGCTTTCCGTTGCCCCTAAGAGCGCGACCCTGCTTGCCAAGGCCGTTCGTCCGCTGCCCGAGAAGTTCCACGGTCTTTCCGACAAGGAGACCCGCTATCGCCAGCGCTATGTTGACCTGATCGCCAACGACGACGTTCGCGAGACCTTCCGTAAGCGTTCGCAGATTCTCTCCACCTTCCGTCGCTTTATGGAGTCCGACGGCTACATGGAGGTCGAGACCCCCATCCTGCAGACCATCCAGGGCGGCGCTACTGCCAAGCCGTTCATCACGCACTTCAACGCGCTCGATCAGGAGTGCTACCTGCGCATTGCTACCGAGTTGCACCTCAAGCGCTGCATCGTCGGCGGTTTTGAGCGCGTGTTCGAGATCGGCCGTATCTTCCGTAACGAGGGCATGGACCTTACCCACAACCCCGAGTTCACCACGATGGAGGCCTATCGTGCCTTCTCCGACCTCGAGGGCATGAAGGCGCTCGCCCAAGGTGTCATTAAGGCGGCTAACAAGGCCATCGGCAACCCCGAGGTCATCGAGTACCAGGGCCAGACCATCGACCTTTCTGGTGAGTGGGCCAGCCGTCCCATGACCGACATCGTCTCCGACGTGCTCGGCAAACAGGTCACCATCGATACGCCGGTCGAGGAGCTTGCTGCTGCCGCGCGCGAGAAGGGCCTGGAGATTAAGCCCGAGTGGACCGCCGGCAAGATTATCGCCGAGATCTACGATGAGCTGGGCGAGGACACCATCGTCAACCCCACGTTCGTGTGCGATTACCCCATCGAGGTCAGTCCGCTTGCCAAGCGCTTTGAGGACGACCCGCGCCTGACGCACCGCTTTGAGTTGGTTATCGCCGGTCACGAGTACGCCAATGCGTTCTCCGAGCTCAACGACCCGGTCGACCAGGCCGAGCGCTTTGCCGCCCAGATGGCCGAGAAGGCTGGTGGCGACGATGAGGCCATGGAGTACGACGAGGACTACGTGCGCGCCCTCGAGTACGGTATGCCTCCCGCGGGCGGCATCGGCATCGGTATCGACCGCGTGGTCATGCTGCTCACCAACCAGGCTTCCATCCGCGACGTGCTGCTGTTCCCGCACATGAAGCCCGAGAAGGGTTTCCAGTCCGGTGCCGCTGCCGCCAAGGCTGCCGAGGCCGGCAACGCCGCGAGCCCGTTCGTTAAGTCGCTTAAGCCCACGCTCGATTACTCCAAGATCGCCGTCGAGCCGCTGTTTGAGGAGTTCGTCGACTTTGATACCTTCTCCAAGAGCGATTTCCGCGCTGTGAAGGTCAAGGCGTGCGAGGCCGTCAAGAAGTCCAAGAAGCTGCTGAACTTTACGCTCGACGACGGCACCGGCACCGACCGCACCATCCTCTCCGGCATTCACGGTTATTATGAGCCCGAGGACCTGGTCGGCAAGACCTTGCTCGCCATCACCAACCTGCCTCCGCGCAAGATGATGGGCATTCCCAGCTGCGGCATGCTCATCAGCGCTATCCACGAGGAGGATGGTGAGGAGCGTCTCAACCTGATCCAGCTCGACGCCTCCATCCCCGCCGGCGCAAAGATGTACTAGGGGGTTACGCGGTTCTACGAACCGCGTAACGGCTCGACGCTGCGCGGGCCGCATTTGGACAATCTGACGTTCAACTTCAAGGGCGCGACCAGAAGGTCAGCGCCCTTTCGTTTCACGTCACCTTGTCTCAAATGCGACCCGCTCGCTGACTTATACTCAACCTGCGGCGCCATTTTGCTTGAAGGCACCTTGCTCGCTCTGGTGGGCTTTCGCTGTCCGTCCTCTATCTGCGGTGTTGCCCTGGTTGGCACTTAGGGACGTTCCTTTTCTGCCGGCACTTGGGGACAGTCCTAGTCGTTGGGGATCTACCGACGCATTGGGGGTTTGCGCCTTCTATGCATGACAGTCGTCTCTTTTATGTTTCCTTTAGCCGTTGCTGCCTAGGATGGGGGTTAGTCGGCAGGAAGGGAGCGTCTATATGGACGACGCGAGCGAGCGTGCAATCGAAGAGGACATGCTCGATCAGTTCAATTACTTTGACGATGAGGATGAGGAGCTAATCGATCGTCGCGAGCCGGCATCGCTTGATTCCTTTGATCTGGTCGATGAAGAGACTGATGAGGTTGAGGACGAATCAACGGAGCCCCCACAGTCTTCGCGCCTTGACTCGCTGCTTTCGAGAGCCCCCATGCACCACGGTGTTCGTGCCGGCGCACTCCATATGAAAACTGATTGGCACCAGATCGTGACGGCAGGCGATGAGCTTGCCGTCGATGCGCCGCTCACCGATAAATCATCCATCATCTGCCGCACCGGCATGCTTATGCTGGCAAGCGGAACAGGTGCCTGGCGCGTGCGCGATACCATGAATCGTGTTGCTGCCGTACTCGGCGTCACGATTCACGTCGACCTGAGTCTTCTGTCGTTTGAGTGCACTTGCATCGAAGATGGCCACTGCTTTAACGAGGTTGTCAGCCTGCCCACAACGGGAGTCAATACCCATCGCATTTGGATGATGGAGAGCTTCCTAAAGGAAATCGAGACGTATGGGCGCCGGTTTACCGTGCACGAATACCACGAGATGCTCAAGACCGTTGAGAGTTCAAAACCCGATTACTCTCCCTGGCAACAGGGCCTTGCGGCAGCTTGTGCTTGCGGCGCCTTCGTCTTTTTGCTCGGCGGCGGCCCTATCGAGATGGCCTGCGCATTCGTAGGCGCTGGTGTTGGCAACTTTGCTCGCTCTCATATTCTCAAGCAGGGTCTTGGCCAGTTTAGCGCGCTGACGATTGGCGTTGCGCTCGCTTGCGTTTCGTATCTGCTGGCATTGCTCGGCCTTGGCCAGGTCGTACCGGGGGCAATGTCGCACCAAGAAGGCTATATCGGCGCCATGCTCTTTGTGATTCCCGGCTTTCCCCTCATTACGGCAGGCCTCGACATCGCTAAGCTCGATATGCGAAGCGGCATTGAGCGTCTTTCGTATGCCGTGTCGATTATTGTGATGGCGACCCTTGTGGGCTGGATGGTTGCCGAGTGTGTGGGGCTGGCACCGGATGATTTTGCCCCGCTCGGCCTTTCGCCGCTTGCCCTTACGCTCCTGCGCGTGGTGATGAGCTTTGTTGGCGTATTCGGCTTCTCGGTGATGTTCAACAGCCCGGTAAAGATGGCCGCGGCAGCTGGGCTGATCGGCGCCGTGTCCAATACCTTGCGCCTTACGCTCGTCGATGCGCCGACGCTGTTTCCCTTTCTGGGCCTGAGCGTAGGTATGCCTCCCGAGGCGGCAGCGTTTATCGGCGCGCTGGTATCGGGGCTGCTCGCGAGCTTAGCCGAAATCAAGCTCACCTACCCACGTATCGCCCTCACGGTGCCATCGATTGTCATTATGGTGCCGGGCTTGTATCTGTATCGCTCGATGTATTACATGTGCACCTTCGACACGGTCAATATGCTCGGCTGGTTTGTGCGTGCAGTGCTCATTGTGGCGTTTCTGCCCGTTGGCCTGGGCGTGGCGAGAACCCTCACCGACTCTCGCTGGCGCCACACCAGCTAATTGGTGCAAATGAAACTGATCCGCAAAACATGAACGTGGATAATCTCCCGTTTTTGGTCTGTTTACGGGCTCAAAACGGGAGATTATCCACGCTCGTGGAATGGGTGTCCGAAAATCCACGCTCGTTGGGCCGATGCAGACGCACCTGGCAATTCCTTTTTTGTAGACGTTGTCGAGCGGCTACGGGCAGGAAAGGTCCCAACGGTTAACATATACTCCATATGGGTAAAGAGACCAAAGCGCTGCCGCGGGGTGGCGCTTTGCGTTTGAAAAACTAGCTCGTCTAAGAGGAACTAGCATGTTAGACCGTTTTACCGATCGCGCGCGCAAGGTCATGTCCATGGCCAAGCAAGAGGCGCTCGATCTACATTCAAATAAGGTGGGTACCGAGCACCTGCTGCTCGCACTCGCCAAGGAGGACGAGGGCATCGCTGCCGAGGCGCTGCGCTCGCTCGATATCTCCTACGACGATATCATGGACACCCTCAAGGAGGTCCAGACCACGGTGCCCGAGCCCAGCGAGGAGACCGAGGCGGCCAAGCTCGCCTTTACGCCGCTCGTCATTAGCGTGATGGAGCGTTCATTCCGCGTGGCGCGTGAAAACAACCAGACCTACGTGTCGACCGAGCACTTGCTGATCGGCATCGTCGAAGAGGGCAACGGCATGGCCATGGACATCCTCATGCGCCTGGGTGTGTCGTCCGCCTCCATCAAAAAGGCTATCGAGAAACTCACCGCCAAGGACCAGGATAAGAAGCGCCCGCTCGCTGGCGCCGGTGCTGGTCGTCCCGGTACGGGCCTGCCGTTCTTTAGCGGCTCGGATGCCTCCCAGCAAAAGGGGAGCGGCACCGATACGCTTAAGCAGTTCGCGACCAACCTTACGCAGAAGGCGCGCGACGGCGAACTCGATCCGGTGATTGGTCGCGAAAAGGAAGTCCAGCGTATGATGGAAATTCTTTCGCGCCGCACCAAGAACAACCCACTCATTCTGGGCGACCCCGGCGTGGGCAAGACGGCCATCGTCGAGGGTCTGGCTCAGCAGATTGCAGCCGGCAACGTGCCCGAGAACCTTATGAACCAGAACATCTGGACGCTCGACTTGCCGGGCCTCGTGGCGGGCGCCAAGTATCGCGGTGAGTTTGAGGAGCGCCTCAAGAACGTAATCCAGGAGGCAACCGAAGCCGACGACGTCATCCTGTTTATCGACGAGATGCACACCATCATCGGTGCCGGTTCTGCCGAGGGCTCCATCGACGCGAGCTCCATGCTCAAGCCTGTGCTCGCGCGCGGTGCCTTCCAGATTATCGGCGCCACCACGGCCGAGGAATTCCGCAAGTACCTCACCAAGGACCCGGCCTTCGAGCGTCGCTTCCAGACCATCGATGTCGAGGAGCCGAGTGTCGAGGACACCGTCAAGATTCTGACTGCGCTCAAGCCACGCTACGAGGAGCACCACCACGTGCGTTACACGCAGGGTGCCATCGAGGCCGCCGCGAACCTCTCCAACCGCTACATCCAGGATCGCTTCCTGCCCGATAAGGCAATCGACCTCATCGACGAGGCCGGTGCCCGCGCTCGCATCGCCGCGAATCGCGCGCCCGAGCCGGTGCGCGAGGCCGAGCATCGTATCGAGGAGCTCAAGGCCGCCGCGCAGGAGGCCACCGAGAGCGACGACATGAACAAGGCCGCCGAGATCACCGAGCAGCAGAAGGCTGCCGAGATTGAACTCGCCGAGGCCAAGGCTGCCTGGACGGCCGAGCTCGACGCCAGCCCGCTCACCATCGATGTCTCCCAGATCGCCGATATCGTGTCCGTGACCTCGGGCGTGCCGGTGTCCTCGCTTACCGAGAGCGAGAGCCGGCGCCTGCTGCAGGCCGAAAGCGTGCTCAAGACACGTATCATCGGTCAGGATGAGGCTGTCGAGGCAGTTGCCAAGGCCGTGCGCCGCAGCCGCTCGCCGCTCAAGGATCCGCGTCGCCC
The DNA here is from genome assembly GCA_900542365.1 of uncultured Collinsella sp. GTDB lineage: Bacteria > Actinomycetota > Coriobacteriia > Coriobacteriales > Coriobacteriaceae > Collinsella. Next base: position 16,437 of record UQNH01000040.1, read on the forward strand.
CGGCGGCAGCTTTATCTTCCTGGGTCCCACCGGCACGGGCAAGACCGAGCTCGCCAAGACGCTCGCCGAGTATCTCTTTGGCAGCAAGGACGCGCTCATCAGCTTCGACATGTCCGAGTTCGGTAGCGAGTTCGAGGTCTCCAAGCTCATCGGTAGCCCTCCGGGTTACGTCGGTCACGACGAGGGTGGCCAGCTCACCAAGGCCGTTCGTCGCCACCCGTACTCGGTCGTGCTGTTCGACGAGATCGAGAAGGCGCACCCCGATATCTTCAACATTCTGCTGCAGGTGCTGGAAGAGGGTCGTCTGACCGATAGCCAGGGCAAGACGGTCGACTTCCGCAACACCGTGATCATCATGACGTCCAACGTGGGCGCCCGCGAGATTGCGCAGGATGCAAGCGTGGGCTTTGGTACCACGGGCGAGCAGGGTCTTACCTCGAGCGAGATCCGCGGCCGCGCGATGGGCGAGCTCAAGCGCCTGTTCCGCCCCGAGCTGCTCAACCGTATCGACGACATCGTGGTGTTCCAGAAGCTCTCGGGCGAGAATCTCACAAAGATCGCGCACCTGCTGGTGGACGACCTGCGTCAGCGTTTGATCGCAAACGGCATGAACATCAAGCTTACCGATGCGGCCTATGACAAGATCGTGGCCGAGGGTACCGACCTCACCAACGGTGCGCGTCCGCTGCGCCGTGCTATTCAAAAGCTCATCGAGGACCCGTTGTCCGAGGAGCTGCTGGCCGGCGAGTGGGGCGAGGGCGATACCGTCCTGTGCGACGTGGCCGATGGCAAGTTTGTCTTTAGCCACGGCACGGGCGAGATCCCGGCACCGCGTCCGGCGGGCACGCTCGGTGGCGATACCACCCCGGCGGCACCGCACACCG
>UQNH01000041.1:0-17313 GCA_900542365.1 uncultured Collinsella sp.
CGCCATCCGGGCGGCATGCGCGCCGTCATCAAGCTCGATGCGGCGCAAGTCGAGAACCTGGCAAAACAGGCCGGCGAGGACTGCTGGCCGGTCAACTACAACAGTCCGCAGCAGACGGTTGTTGCCGGAGCGCCCGAGGCGCTGCAGGAGCTCGACGTCCTAGTAAAAGAGGCTGGCGGCCGCGCTATGAAAGTCGCGGTGTCGGGCGCATTTCATAGCCCCTATATGGCCGAGGCGACTGAGGGGCTGGCGACGTATATCCAAGCCGGCCACACGCCGTCACCGCTGCTGATTCCGGTCATGGCAAACATGACGGCGGCGCCCTATCCGGCGGACCCGCGAGCGGCATCGGATGTCTTGGCCAATCAGGTGAGTCATGCCGTTCGTTGGGTCGACACGCTGCATACTCTGCAGAATCAGGGCATCGACACGTTTATTGAGGTCGGCCCTGGCAAAACGCTGTCGGGCCTGGTCAAGCGTACGCTGAGCGACGTTCGCGTGTATTCGTGCGAAACGGCCGAGCAGGTCGCAGCTATTGCCGACGAGCTCGCATAGTCCACAGGGCTGTAACCCGAAAGGAATGACATGGGCAACTTGAACAACGGCGCGCTCGAGCGCAACGACTCACGTCGCGTGGCACTGGTCACGGGCGGCTCGCGGGGTATCGGCCGCGCCTGCGCTGTCGGTCTGGCGGAGGACGGCTTTGATATCGCCGTCGTCTATGCCGGCAGCGTCGATGCGGCGCGCAAGACGTGCGAAGCCTGTGAGGCGGTTGGCGCCACGGCACGCGCATATCAATGCGACGTGGCCGATCCCGCTGCTGTCAACGCGTGCGTGGAAGCGGTCCTCAACGACTTTGGTTCCATTTGGGCGCTCGTCAACAACGTCGGCATCACCCGCGATGGCCTGCTCATGCGCATGGGCGATGACGCATTCGATCGCGTGCTCGATGTCAATCTCAAGGGAACATTCAATATGACGCGCGCGCTCACCAAGACCTTTATGCGCCAGCGCGGCGGTTGCGTCGTCAACATGAGCTCGGTCGTGGGCCTGATGGGCAATGCCGGGCAAGCCAACTACGCTGCTTCCAAGGCGGGCGTGATAGGGCTTACCAAGGCGGTGGCGCGCGAGCTTGCGCCTCGTGGCGTACGAGCGAACGCGGTCGCTCCCGGGTTTGTCGAGACAGATATGACGGCAAAGCTCTCGGAGAAGGTGCGTGCGGCAACCGAGGAACAGATTCCCCTTAAGCGCATGGCACGTCCCGAGGAAGTGGCCGGCGTGGTGCGCTTTTTAGCGAGCGATGCGGCTGCTTACATTACGGGCGAGGTCGTGCGCGTCGACGGCGGAATGGCGATGTAGAAACCAGGGCCGAAGAACGGCTTGGATGAGGAGACCATGATGGAACAGAGAGTTGCAATCACCGGCATCGGTGCCGTATCGCCGCTCGGCAACACCGCGCTTGCCACCTGGGCGGCCATGTGCGCCGGGACCTGTGGCATCGGCCCGATCACGCACTTTGATACCGATGCGTTTACCGTCAAGGTGGCGGCCGAAGTCAAGGGCTTTGACGGCAACGAGTACTTTGGCAAGCGCGACGCCAAGCATCTGGACCCCTGCGTTCAGTTTGCGCTGGTGGCTTCGGACGAGGCAATGCACGATGCGGGCTTTGATGTCGAAGGCGCCATCGATCGTGAGCGCCTGGGCGTCTACGTGGGCTCGGGCGTGGGCGGCATGCAGACGCTCGTCGACAACGTCCACACGATCGCCGATCGTGGACCTCGCCGCGCATCGCCCTATATGATTGCGATGATGATCCCCAACATGGCTTCGGGCAATATCGCGATCCGCCACAAGGCAAAGGGACCGACCCTGCCAGTCGTGACTGCTTGCGCGACCTCGGCCCATGCGGTGGGCGAGGCGTTCCGCGCCATCAAGCACGGCTATGCCGACGCGATCCTCGCGGGCGGCGCCGAGGCGGCCATTATCCCCGATGCCGTTGCAGGCTTTACGTCCTGCCGCGCATTGACCACCAACCCCGATCCTGCGACGGCTTGCCGTCCGTTCGATGCAGACCGCGACGGCTTTGTGATGGGCGAGGGCGCTTGCGTGCTGGTACTCGAGAGCATGGAACATGCGCAGGCGCGCGGTGCGCACATTTATGCCGAGGTCGTGGGCTACGGCAACACCGATGATGCCTATCACATCACGAGTCCCGATCCCGAGGCTGCCGGCATTGCCCGCGCGATATCGCTGGCGGTAGCCGAGGGCGACGTCAAGCCTTCCGAGGGTCTCTACATCAACGCCCACGGCACCTCGACCAAGCTTAATGATTCGTCCGAGACGGCGGGCATTAAGCGGGCGCTCGGCGAGGACGCGGCGCGCGCCGCACATGTCTCGTCGACCAAGTCGATGACGGGGCACATGATCGGTGCCACGGGGGCCATTGAGGTCATGGCCTGCGCCATGGCACTCGAGCAGGGCGTGGTGCCGCCGACCATTAACTACCACACGCCCGATCCCGCCTGCGATCTTGATTACACGCCCAATCGCGCGGTTCGCGCCGACCTTACCTGGGCGCTTTCGACCAACCTGGGCTTTGGCGGGCACAACGCCGCCATCGCGCTGCGTAGATATACGAGGAGCTAGAGCATGGATTCCAAAAGACTTGCCGAGATAGCCGATGTGATGGAGGACCGCGGCCTCACGCGCGTACGCGTTGAGGAGCCCGATGGCACCGCGGTCGAACTCGAGCGCGCGAGTGTGGCGCAGCCGGTTGCCGTGCCCATGCCTATGCCGAGCGCCATGGCCGCTCAAGTTGCAGCTCCCACAGTCGCGCCTGCCGCACCGGAACCCGCCACGCAGACACCTGCCGCCGCGCCGGAGCCCAAGGGCACCGAGGTGACTGCTCCCATGGTGGGCGTCTTCTATGCTGCCCCTGCGCCGGGCGACGAGCCATTTGTGCGCGTGGGCTCCAAGGTCAAGGCCGGCGAGACCCTCTGCATCATCGAGGCCATGAAGGTTCTCAACGAGGTGACGGCCGAGGCAGACGGTGAGGTGCTCGAGATCTGCGTGGCCGACGGCGACCTCGTGGAGTTTGGCAGCTGCCTCATGAGGATCGGATAGGTGATATCCATGAACAAAGAAGAGCTCAAGAAGCTGTTACCGCATCGCGAGCCGATGCTTTTGCTCGACGAAGCCGAGCTGGTGGGCGACGAGGCCCACGGCAAGATCACGATTACAGGCGACGAGTACTTTTTGCAGGGGCATTTTCCGGGAAACCCGGTCGTCCCCGGCGTGATTCAGTGCGAGATGCTCGCCCAGAACTGCTGCGTGCTGCTGATGGGCGATGAGGAGGCGCGCGGCGCGACGCCGTTCTACACGAGTCTGGACAAGGTGCGCTTTAAGCGTCCGGTGCGCCCGGGCGACACGGTGGATCTGGTGTGCTCCATCACGCGTGCGCGCGGGCCGTTCCGCTTTGCGACGGGTACCGCGAGTGTCAACGGTGAGGTTTGCTGCCGCGCCGATATGTCTTTTGCACTCGTGCACGAAAGTTAAGGAAGGCTTCATGTTCGACAAAGTGCTCATCGCCAACCGCGGCGAAGTCGCGGTCCGTGTTATCCGCGCGTGCCGCGATATGGGCATCAAGACCGTCGCCGTTTATTCCACGGCCGATGCGGACGCGCTACACGTGCAGCTTGCCGACGAGGCGTATTGCATCGGCGGCCCGCGTCTTGCCGAGAGCTACCTCAACGACGATGCCGTGCTCACCTGTGCCGTAAAGTCGGGAGCTAAGGCAATTCATCCCGGCTATGGCTTCTTTTCCGAGAAGGCGAGCTTCGTGCGCGACTGCGACAAGTTCGGTCTGGCGTTTGTCGGTCCTTCGGCCGAGGTGATCGACAGCATGGGCGACAAGGACGCCGCACGCCGAACGGCCGCTGCTGCGGGCGTGCCCATCGTGCCGGGCTGCGATTTGCTCAAAAGCCCCGAGGAAGCAACGGCCGAGGCCGAGCGCATCGGCTGCCCCGTGCTTATTAAGGCGCGCGCGGGCGGCGGCGGTCGCGGTATTCGCAAGGTCGAGCGCGTGGAAGATGCGGCAAAGGCGTTCATCGAGGCGCGTGCCGAGGGTGAGGCCGTTTTTGGCGACGGCGAGTGCTACATGGAGAAGCTCGTTGCGCCGGCGCATCACGTTGAGGTACAGATTATGGCCGATAAGCAGGGCCATGTGTTTTCGCTCGGCGAGCGCGAGTGCTCGGTGCAGCGCCGCAACCAAAAGCTGATCGAGGAGAGCCCCGCGCCGTGCCTCGACGGACGCGATGATATTCGCGCGCGCATGCACAAGGCCGCGCGCGACCTGGCTCGTGCCGTTGGCTATGAGGGCGCTGGCACCATCGAGTTTTTGTACTCAGATGACGGCAATTTCTACTTTATGGAAATGAACACGCGCTTGCAGGTGGAGCATCCGGTTACGGAGTTTGTGACCGATACCGACCTGGTTAAGTGGCAGCTGCGCGTGGCTGCCGGCCAGCCTCTGCCCTTTGAGCAGGAGGACATGCCGGTGCGCAACCACGCCATGGAGTGCCGCATCAATGCCGAAACGCCGGACTTTCTGCCGTCGTGCGGAACGGTCACCGCGTTGCGTGTGCCGGGTGGCCCGCGCGTGCGCTGGGATTCCGCCATGTTTACCGGTGCGAAAGTTCCGCCGTACTACGACTCCATGCTCGGCAAGCTCATCGTGTGTGCGCCCACGCGTGACGGCGCCATTCGCAAGATGCGCTCGGCCCTAGGCGAGCTCGTGATTGAGGGCGTGAGCGAAAACAGCGAGCTTCAGCTCGACGTGCTGGCAAACGACGAGTTCTTGTCGGGCATGTATCACACCGATCTGATGGGGCATCTCTATGCTGATGAATAGAAAAGCGAAGACGGTCAATGTCCTTGAGGGGCCGATAACCGAGTCGTGCGCCGAGTTCCCCGCGCGCCACGTGTTTGTCAAATGCCCGGAGTGCCGCCGTGTGATCGATGAGGCGCGCCTGCACGACAACCTCGAGGTCTGCCCTCGTTGCGGCAAGCACTTTCGCGTGAGCGGTCGCGCGCGCATGCGCATGACGGTCGACGCGGGTACCTTTGAGGAATGGGATGCCAATCTGGCGTCGAAGGACTTCCTCTCGTTTCCCGGTTATGCCGACAAGCTTAAGAGCGTGAGCGAGCGTTCGGGCGAGCGCGATGCCGTTGTGTGCGGCAGGGGCAAAATCTGCGGCTGCGATACCGCGCTCTTCTTTATGGATGCCAACTTTATGATGGGCTCAATGGGCTCCGTGGTGGGCGAGAAGATCTGTCGTGTCTTTGAGCGCGCGGCCGAGTTGGGGCTGCCGGTCGTTGGCTTTACCGTATCGGGCGGCGCCCGCATGCAGGAGGGCGTGACCTCGCTCATGCAGATGGCCAAGATTTCTGCGGCGGTTAGGCGCCACAGCGAGGCGGGCGGCCTGTATATCACGGTGCTCACCGATCCCACGACCGGAGGTGTAACCGCGAGCTTTGCCATGGAGGGCGACATTATCCTGGCCGAGCCCGATGCCCTGACGGCATTTGCCGGCCCGCGCGTGATCGAGCAGAACATGCACAAGCGCCTGCCCAAGGGATTCCAGCGCTCCGAGTTTTTGCTGGAGCACGGCTTTTGCGATGCCGTTGTTCCGCGTGGCGAGATTGCGCTCACGGTAGGCGAGCTGCTGGCGCTGCACGAAGGGCGCGCGCCTGGTCTGGGGGCTCCGCACGAGATCGTGCATACAGGTCGCCGCGGCAAAAAGCTGGGACACTTGTTTAAGCGCTCGGCGGCACCAAAAACCGCGCTCGAGATTGTCAAGCAGACCCGCTCGGCAGATCGCGCCACGGCAGGCGAGATGATCTCGCTGGGCCTGGATGGATTTGTGGAGCTGCACGGCGACCGTTACTTTGGTGACGACGCCGCCGTGGTGGGTGGCATTGGCTGGAAAGACGGACGTCCCGTGACGGTTATCGCTATCGAGCGCGGCACCACGACCAAAGAGCGCATGCGCCGCAACTTTGGCATGGCGCATCCCGAGGGCTACCGCAAAGCGCGTCGCCTTATGCGCCAGGCCGAAAAGTTTGGTCGACCGGTTCTGTGCCTGGTCGATACTTCGGGCGCGTTTTGCGGCATCGGTGCCGAGGAGCGCGGCCAGGGCGAGGCGATTGCCCAGAATCTCATGGAGATGAGCGGCCTTAAGACGCCGATTGTCTCGGTGGTGACAGGCGAGGGTGGCTCTGGTGGCGCGCTGGCGCTGTCCGTGGCCGACCGCATCCTGATGCTCTCGAGCTCGGCCTATTCGGTCGTGAGCCCCGAGGCCTGTGCGTCGATCCTGTGGAAGGATACCGAGCGCGCGAATGAGGCCGCCGAGGCGCTTAAGCTCACGGCCCCCGATCTGTTGGCGCTCGGCATCATCGACGGCATTGTTGACGATAGGGGCCTGTCGCATGAGGAGATCGCCGGTGCCGTCATGTCCTCGGCATTTGATGCCTTCGATACGCTTGGGCAGCTCGACGACGCGACCCTCACAAACCTCCGCTACGAAAAGTACCGCGCAATCGGTCAGTACCGCACGATGTGACAAAGGGACGGCCCGCATGTCACATTGGGAAAGGCGTTCCATGTCACAAGTTTCTAACACCTCGTTTACAACGACGGTTTCATCAAACGCCATGGCCGTGGTGGACTATCTGTCCAAAAGCATGATGTCGGCGCTGCCGTTTATTGTTTGCGCGGCGTTGTTCCGCACCGCCGCCGTCATTATGGGCGAAGGCATGCTGGGCCTGTGGTCTGCCGATTCCGAAATCTATCGCCTGTTCTACAGTTGGCTCTATAACGCCGGCTACTACTTTTTGCCCATTTATCTTGGTTGGGCGGCCGCCCGCCAGCTTGGTTGCTCGGAGCAGCTGGGCATGATGCTGGGCGGCGTATTGATTGCGCCCGATCTGCTTAAGCTCGTCGATGCCGCATCGACGACGGGGGCAGCGATGACTTTCGTGTATGGTCTGCTTCCCGCGCCGGTCAACGATTACACAACGACTGTTATTCCGGTTCTCATCTCGGTACCCGTGCTATGGCGAGCGGAGTGTTTCTTCCAGCGCGTTATCCCTAAGGCCGTGGCGTTTTCGTTCGTTCCGTTTGCGACCATGCTCGTCATGGTTCCGGTTTCGCTGTGTATCACGGCGCCGGCGGGCAGCTATTTGGGCATGCTGTTGGGCCAGCTTATGTTTATGCTTGGCAATTCCGGCGGCATCGTGTCGCTGCTCACGCTCATGGGGCTTGCCGCGGGCTGGGAGTTCCTAAAGATCGCGGGCGTCAGCAACGTTGTCCTATCGCTCGCCTATGCGCAGTTTATGAGTGTGGGAACGGATTCGTGCATCCTGATCGCCGCGACGATGGCAACGTTCGCCGTTTGGGGCATGCCTTTTGGCGCGTCGCTCCGCGTTGCGGATAAGGACGAGAAGGCGCTCATGCTGGGCTATTCAATCTCGGGTATTCTTGGCGGCGTAAGCGAGCCAGCGCTGTACGGATGCGGCTTTAAATATGGCAGGTGTCTGACGTGCATGGCCGTTGGCGGCGCCGTCGGAGGACTTGTTGCGGCCGTAGGCCACGTTACGGCTTATACCATCGGTATGACGAATGTTCTTATGGTCATTGGCTTTGCCACGGGCGGCATCTCGAATCTGCTGTGGTGCTGCGCTGCCGGCGGCGCAGCATTTGCGGTGTCTGCGGCGCTGAGCTGCTGTTTTGGCGTGGTGCCGGCGAAGGGGCAGGTGACGGGGGACGGAGCCGATTTGCCCGAAACCTCGAAGAGCGTGGCCGAGGCAAGCGCATAAACCTGTGCGACAAAGGGACGGTCCCGCATGTCGCATTCCAAGGCCGTGGCCCGTGTGGGTTGCGGCCTTTTTGTATCTGGGAGACAAAGTGGCTACACTACAATCCGTTTGAGCAATAGATATATAGGTAGTACCGTGGGGGCGGATGCAGATGGTCGAGTGGATTGTTCGTCGTGCGCAGGGCGACCGTGCACGCGTGGGAACGTTGACGGGTATGGTGTGTATTCTCGCCAATGTGGCACTATGCGCTGCGAAGGGTGCAATTGGCGTGCTGTCGGGATCGGTTTCAATCGTGGCGGACGCTATGAACAACCTGTCTGATGCCAGCTCGAACATCGTGAGCGTGCTTGGCTTTAAGCTGGCGGGCAAGCCGGCAGACCCCGAGCATCCTTACGGCCATGGCCGCTACGAGTATCTCTCGGGTCTGGTCGTGGCGGCGCTCGTGCTGCTGATCGGCCTTGAGCTTATCAAGTCCTCGGTTGAGCGCGTCATCCACCCCGAACCTGTCGAGTTCTCGCTTGCCCTGGTGGCAGTCCTTGCGCTTTCGATGGTCGTAAAGCTTTGGATGGCGGCCCTCAACCAAAAACTCGGCGATCGCATTGAGTCCGAGACGCTGCATGCGACCGCGCAGGATTCCAAGAACGATGTTCTAGCCACGGGCGCCGTGTTGGCGTGCGCGATTGTTTCGCAGGTGACGCATATCAATCTAGATGCATGGGTCGGCCTTGCCGTTGGCGCCTATATTGGCTGGAGCGGCTTTGAACTCATCCAGGATACGGTGAGCCCGCTTTTGGGCCAGGCGCCCGATCCTAAGCTGGTCAAGCACATTCGAGACAAAATCATGAGCTACCCCGGCGTTTTGGGCGTTCACGATTTGATGGTTCACGACTACGGCCCAGGCAGAAAGTTCGCAAGTGCCCACGCCGAGATGGCGGCTGAGGCCAGCCCGCTGGAAAGTCACGACACGCTCGACAACATTGAACAGGCATTTAGGAACGAAGACGGCATGATTGTCACGCTCCATTACGACCCCATCGTGACCGACGATCCAAAGGTGGCGAGCATGCGTCTGCGCGTCAACGCTATGGCTCAAGAGATTGATAGCCGCCTCTCGATCCACGACCTACGCTGTGTTCCGGGCCCCACGCACACCAACGTGATCTTTGACTGCGTGCGTCCCTCGGATCTGCAGATGAGTGCCGAAGACTTAAAGCACGCGCTGGCACAACGGGTCGAATCGGAATATCCCAAGTCGATTGCCAAGATCACGATCGACGAAGACTACGTAGGGCATACTCACGAGTAAGGCTGTGCCGGCAAAGCAGGTTATGCAGAAGGGGAGAGCATGAAGAAGCTGTATCTACTCCGCCACGGTCAGACGGAGTTCAACGTCAAAAAGCTGGTCCAGGGCCGCTGCGATTCTCCGTTGACCGATCTGGGCCGCAAGCAAGCGGGAATGGCAGCCGCATGGCTCAAAGCCCACGGCGTCGTCCCCGACAAAGTGGTCTCTTCGCCCTTAGGCCGAGCCATGGACACGGCAAGTCTCGTCGCAACCGAACTCCTCGGCCGGGATGCAGCAGTCGAGCCCTGCGAAGGCATCATCGAGCGTAGCTACGGCACCTTCGAAGAAGGCCCCCACGACGCCCTGCCCACCGACGTCTGGGACCCCGGCGAGGACCTGATCCCATTTGGCGGAGAAGGAAGCCATGCCCTGCAGGAGCGCATGGTGGGCACCCTCACCAATCTCATGGGCGCCGAGGGCATCGAAACCCTCCTAGCAGTAAGCCACGGCAGCGCCAGCCGCCAATTCATCAAGGCTGCAGCCCCAGAGGGCTTCGAGCTCCCAACAAAACTCCCCAACTGCGCCATCATGATCTTCGATTTCGATGGGGAAAAGCTACAAGCAGAAGGCGAGCCAATGCAATGTAAGTTCACCCTCCAGCAAATAGTGGACCCCCAACAAAGTAATTAGCTGAGCGAGCAGAGTTAAGCAGACATCAACGTGTCGTCTCCCGAGCACGGCGGAGGGCCGGAGAAATATATTAAGGTCATCGCGAGTTCCGCACGCAAAGGAGAGCACTTAATGTGCTCTCCGTCTTGCGCAGGACTGTAGAGCAGGGACCTTAATATATTTCTCCGGCCCTCCGCCGTGCTCGGGAGCCATCCACGCACTTTACCTGCGTAAACAATGTGAGTGAAATATGAATCTCGATGGATACGCCCGCAGCCGTGTATACTAAACAGCTGTGTGAAACCAGGGGAGTATTCTGGCTGGACAAAATGCCTGCTTAATAGGGTTGTCAGGTAGTCCGGGCGTAATACAAGACTGGGGAGCACGTCGTGTAAGTAGTGGTCCTCTAGGGGCGTACGCTCGGTGGTGTACGCATTGTCCCAAGACCACGCGAGAGTTGGGATCATATCTTGATCAGCATGATTCTCGGCCGCAAGATTGGCATGACCCAGGTTTGGGACGAGGACGATAACGTCGTTCCCGTCACGGTCATCCAGGCTGGCCCCTGCGCTGTCTCGCAGGTTAAAACTCAGGCAACCGACGGCTATGACGCCGTCCAGATCGGTTTCGGCGACATCAAGGCCAAGAACGTGAACAAGCCCATGGCTGGTCACTTCGCCAAGGCTGGCGTCGAGCCTGTCCGCTTCCTTCGTGAGGTCCGCGTCGAGAACGGCGAGGAGCACAAGGTCGGCGAGGTCGTCACCGTCGCTGATTTCGCTGATGTCGAGAAGGTCGACGTCATCGGTACCTCCAAGGGTAAGGGCTTCCAGGGTCGCATCAAGCGCTGGGGTCAGCGCCGCGGTCCTATGACGCATGGTTCTCACTTCCAGCGTCACCCCGGTTCTATCGGTCAGTGCGCCTATCCTGCGCGCGTCCTCAAGGGCGTCAAGATGGCCGGTCACATGGGTAACGAGCGCGTTACCGTCAAGAACCTTTCCGTTGTCCGCATCGATGCCGAGCAGAACCTCATCTTGGTCAAGGGCGCTGTCCCGGGTGCCAAGAATGGTCTCGTCGCCATCCGTATGGCCTAAGGGCCCAGCCCATTTAGCCCAGCGTCATACCAAGGAGAACACTTAAATGGCAAAGTTTGAAGTAAAGAACAGCGAGGGCAAGAAGGTCGCCGAGGCCGAGCTCGCCGCTGAGGTGTACGGCATCGAGCCGAACATCCACGTTATGCACCACATCGTCAAGTGCCAGATGGCCTCTTGGCGTCAGGGCACCCAGTCTGCTAAGGGTCGCTCTGAGGTTTCCGGTGGCGGCAAGAAGCCTTGGCGTCAGAAGGGCACCGGCCGTGCCCGCCAGGGTTCCATCCGTGCTGCCCAGTGGCGTCACGGTGGCGTCGTCTTCGCCCCCAAGCCCCGTTCCTACGCTAAGCGTATGAACAACAAGGAGGTCAAGCTGGCTATGCGCTCCGCGCTGTCCGCCAAGCTGGCCGATGGCGAGCTCGTGCTCGTCGACGACTACGGCTTCGAGAAGCCTTCCACCAAGGCTGCCGTCGCCATGCTCAAGGCTCTCGGCCTTGAGGGCAAGCGTCTGACCATCATCGTTCGCGATGAGGACGTCAACGCCTACCTGTCGTTCCGCAACATTCCCAAGACGTTCATCATCACCGCTGACGAGGCCAACACCTACGATCTCGTCAACAACAACGCTGTGCTGATGCCCGCCGACATCGCCGCTCACTTCGGGGAGGTGCTTGCATAAATGACCGCCCACGAGATCATCATCCGTCCGATCGTGTCCGAGCGTTCCTTCTCCGGCATGGAGCAGAACAAGTACACGTTCGAGGTCGCCAAGGATGCTAACAAGTATCAGATCAAGGACGCTGTCGAGGAGATCTTCGGCGTCAAGGTCGTTCGCGTGAACACCTTGACGGTCAAGCCCAAGACCAAGCGCGTGCGCTATGTCGCCGGCAAGACCCGTTCTTGGAAGAAGGCCATCGTCACGCTGGCCGAGGGCGACACCATCGAGGTCTTTGGCAACCAGGCCTAAGACTCGCTGCTGTTGAGTGAGCTCATGCCTCCCAAATAGGGGAGGCGAGAGCTCAAGGTTTCGGGCGTATAAAATGGACACGCCCGGAACCGTGTATACGTCCGGTGTCATCGCACCCGAGGCAGAACCTCGAATCCCTGTCTGCGATGGCTAACGGATTCCTATTGAAAGGGATTGTAATGGCTGTAAAGCACCTTAAGCCGACCTCCGCTGGTAGGCGTTGGCAGACGATCTCCGATTTCTCCGAGATCACCTGCACCAAGCCCGAGAAGTCTCTTCTCGAGCCCCTGCCCAAGAAGGCCGGTCGTAACAACAACGGCCGCATCACCACCCGCCACCAGGGCGGCGGCGTGAAGCGTCGTTACCGCGTGATCGACTTCAAGCGCAACAAGGACGGTGTGCCCGCCAAGGTTGCCACGATCGAGTACGATCCGAACCGTTCCGCTCGCATCGCTCTGCTGCACTACGCTGACGGTGAGAAGCGCTACATCCTGGCCCCCAAGGGCCTCGAGGTCGGTCAGACCATCATGTCCGGTTCTGACGCCGACATCAAGCCGGGCAACGCTCTGCCCCTCGCCGACATCCCCGTGGGTACGCTTATCCACGCCGTCGAGTTCCAGCCGGGCAAGGGCGCTGCTATCGCCCGTTCCGCCGGTAACTCCTGCCAGCTGATGGGTAAGGAGGGCAAGTACGCTATCGTCCGTATGCCTTCCTCCGAGATGCGCCGCATCCTCGTTACCTGCCGCGCCACCGTCGGTGAGGTCGGCAACGCCGATCACGCCAACATCGTCATCGGCAAGGCCGGCCGTAAGCGTCACATGAACGTGCGCCCGACCGTCCGCGGTACCGTCATGAACCCTGTCGACCACCCGCACGGCGGTGGCGAGGGCAAGAACCACACCTCTGGTCGTCCCTCTGTTACCCCCTGGGGTAAGCCGACGAAGGGCCTTCGTACGCGCAAGAAGAAGAAGGTCTCGAACCAGCACATCATTCGTCGCCGTAAGAAGTAATTTCGGATACCGAGTTTTAGGAGAAAGCACTTATGAGCAGAAGTCTCAAAAAGGGCCCGTTCGTGGAGACTCGCCTTCTCTCGCGTATCACCGCGATGAACGAGGCTGGCAAGAAGGACGTCGTGAAGACCTGGTCCCGCGCGTCCACCATCTTCCCCGAGATGGTTGGTCACACCATCGCCGTCCACGACGGCCGCAAGCATGTGCCCGTGTATGTTACCGAGTCCATGGTTGGTCACAAGCTCGGCGAGTTCGCGCCGACTCGTACGTTCCGTGGCCACAAGGCCAAATAGGGGGTTAACCGTAAATGGCAACTAAGTCTATTGAAACTGAGGCCACCGAGGTTCGCGCCGTCGCTAAGTACGTGCGTGTTTCCCCCAGCAAGGCCCGCCTGGTGGTCGATCTGATCCGCCGCAAGCCTGTCGCTCAGGCCTTCGACATCCTCCACTTCTGCGACCGCGCCGTCGCCGTGGATGTCGAGAAGGTTCTCCGTTCCGCCGTTGCGAACGCCGAGAACAACAACGGTCTGCGTGCCGACAACCTGGTTGTCGCCGCTGCCTATGTTGACGAGGGTCCGACGCTTAAGCGCATCCGTCCCCGCGCCAAGGGTTCCGCTTCTCGCATTCTGAAGCGTACTTCCCACATCACCGTCGTCGTTGCTCCTCGAAAGGAGGCGTAAAGCTGTATGGGTCAGAAAGTCTACCCCACCGGCTTCCGTCTTGGCATCACCGAGAACTGGCGCTCCCGCTGGTTCGCAGAGAAGGATTACGCTAAGACCCTCGGTAACGATCTCGAGATCCGCAAGTACCTCGAGAAGCGTCTTTCCCGCGCAGCTGTCTCCCGCGTCGAGATCGAGCGCGCTGGCGACAAGGTGAAGGTCATCATCCTCACCGCTCGCCCCGGCGTTGTCATCGGTAAGAAGGGTGCCGAGATCGATACCCTCCGCACCGAGCTCGAGAAGGTCGCTGGCGTCTCCAAGGGCCAGCTCTCCGTCGACGTTGTCGAGATCAAGCGCCCCGAGCTCGACGCCAACCTCGTTGCTCAGTCTATCGCCGAGCAGCTCGAGGGCCGCGTTGCCTTCCGTCGCGCTATGCGCAAGGCTGTCCAGTCCGCCCGCAAGGCCGGCGCTAAGGGTATCCGTATCCAGTGCTCCGGTCGTCTCGGCGGTGCCGAGATGGGCCGTCGTGAGTGGTACCGCGAGGGTCGCGTGCCTCTGCACACCCTCCGTGCCAAGATCGACTACGGCACGGCTGTCGCCAGCACCACCATGGGCGCTTGCGGCGTGAAGGTCTGGATCTACCTGGGCGAGAAGCTCCCGGGCCAGCCTGTTCCCAACCCTGCACTCGAGGGCTCTTCCCGTCCTCGTCGTCGTAACTCCGAGAGGAGGGGTCAGTAGTGCTTGCCCCTAAGCGTATTCTTCACCGCAAGGTGCAGCGTGGCTCCATGAAGGGCCAGGCCAAGGGTAATACCGAGCTGCATTTCGGCGAGTTTGGTATCCAGGCTCTCGAGGCCCATTGGATCACCAACCGTCAGATCGAGGCCGCTCGTATTGCCATGACCCGCTACATGAAGCGTGGCGGTCGTGTCTACATCACGATCTTCCCCGATAAGCCCATCACCAAGAAGCCTGCCGAGACTCGCATGGGTTCTGGTAAGGGTAACCCCGAGGAGTGGGTGGCCGTCGTCAAGCCCGGCCGCATCATGTTCGAGGTCAAGGGCGTGCCCGAGGAGGTCGCTCGCGAGGCTCTGCGTCTTGCACAGCACAAGCTTCCCATCAAGACCAAGATTGTTGCTGCTAAGAACGCTGAGCAGCGCATCGAGAAGGAGATGGCTGAGGAGGCCGCTCTCGAGGCCAAGTGGGCTGCTGAGGACGCCGCCGCCGCCAAGGAGGAGAACTAATGAAGCCCGCAGAGATTCGTGAGCTCTCGGACGCTCAGCTCGTTGAGAAGCTGAAGGAAATGCGCGCCGAGCTCTTTAACCTTCGTTTCCAGATGGCCACCAGCCAGCTGGACAACACCGCTCGCGTCAACACCGTGAAGAAGGACATCGCTCGCGTCCTCACGGAGCAGCGCGCCCGCGAGATCGCAGCGGAGAAGTCCGCTGTCGCCGAGTAGGACCTAAGGAGAGAACATGACTGATTCGCGTAACTCGCGTAAGGTCCGTACGGGTGTCGTTACCTCCGTCTCCGGTGCCAAGACCATCGTTGTCACCATCACCGAGCGCAAGCGTCACCCCAAGTACGGCAAGATGATGACCAGCTCCAAGAAGCTGCACGCTCACGACGAGGAGTGCACGGCTGGCGTGGGCGATACCGTCCGCGTTATGGAGACCCGTCCTATGTCCAAGATGAAGCGTTGGCGCCTCATCGAGGTCGTCGAGCGCGCTAAATAAGCAGTCGCTCATACGACTTGTACGTTTCTGAAGATGTGCGTATGCCTGGCTTGCATACCACGGGCCGTATAAAGGCTGCGCACCTCTCTTCGGTTCTTAGTTCGGAGGAACATCTACCATGATTCAGATGCAAACCATGCTGAACGTCGCCGACAACTCCGGCGCTCGCAAGATTCGCTGCATCAAGGTGCTTGGCGGTTCCAAGCGTCGTTATGCAGGCATCGGCGATGTGTTCATCGGTGCTGTCCAGGAGGCTACCCCTGGCGCCAACGTCAAGAAGAAGGACGTTGTCCGTTGCGTCGTCGTTCGCACCGTTAAGGAGATCCGCCGCAAGGATGGCTCCTACATTCGCTTTGATGAGAACGCCTGCGTTGTCATCAACAACGATGGCTCGCCCGTCGGCACCCGTATCTTCGGGCCCGTCGCTCGCGAGCTTCGTGACAAGAAGTACATGAAGATCGTCTCGCTCGCTCCCGAGACCCTGTAGTTAGGGGAGATATATGTATATCAAGAAGGGCGATAAGGTCCAGGTTCTCTCTGGTAAGGATCGCGGCAAGCAGGGCGTTGTCCTGCGTGCTCTCCCTGCCGAGAACAAGGTCGTTGTCGAGGGCGTTTCGGTCGTCAAGAAGGCCGTCAAGCCCAACGCTGCCAACCAGCAGGGCGGCATCGTTTCGCAGGAGGCTCCCATCGACGCCTCCAACGTCAATCTCGTCTGCCCCGAGTGCGGTAAGGTTACCCGCGTCGGTCACGAGAAGGACGGCAAGAACAAGCTGCGCGTCTGCAAGAAGTGCGGCCACAAGTTCTAAGCTGCCCGCAACATCAAGTTGCTAGCAAAGGCCCGGATGCCACGGCACCCGGGCCTTTTTCTATCCCCACTCGATGGCTTCGGTTCTGCCGTCCCGTCATTCCGGTTGCATCCAGTTTTCGGTGCCGTCTCGAATCGAGTGCCGCCAGGTGATACCCTGTCGCGTTTCGTCGGCTTCGGGGACAAAAGTCGGGACAACTCCAAAAACTATTTTCGAACTCAGGGCTTTGAGTTTTTGTTTTTGTCCCAAAGGGCGCGGCGGGATGCCTTTGGAGGCTCGATAGCGCCGAAAACGCCCGTTTTGAAACTTAAATGCCTTTTCGCGTGCAAGCCGCCAGCTGCAATAGGAAGTGAATCAACGCAGGTGGCTTTCAAGCAGTTTGCAAAACTGCAGGTCGCAGGTCTTCATTGCCAGTAGGAGAAATGAGTAGTCTCAGGTAGCTTGCCCATGAGTTGACGAACGGGATTTGAGATTACGCTGACGTCCGGAAACGCTTCGAGCACGGCGTTACGTTTTTGGGGTTTGGGCGTAGCCCCTGCACCCGCGAGCGCGGGCCTTAAGCCCGCCGAGAGGGTGACGCGTCGAAAACGAAGGGGAAAGAGAGAAGGGGCCGTCCCTATCATTCAGGTTGCGACCGAAGAAGACAAGGAGACCCCCTGAGCCTGAATGATGCCCCACAGACCGCGTCCGACCGAGCTCAAGCCGAGCTTTTCCTGACGTCCGCCTTCGCGAAGATGATGGCTGGATTGGCTATGGATTGGCAACACTTATTTGGACGATTCCGGGAGGGACGGCCCCGCCTCCCTGAACTCGACCGGCGACATGTAGCCCAGCGTCGAGTGGATCCTGAAGTTGTTGTACCAGTGCACGTAATCCAAGAGCTTGGCTCGGAGCTCGCGCGTCCCTCCTCGGTCCTTCGGAGTGGCCGACGATCTCCCCGTTGCAGAGGTCGACGAGCAGGCAGACGTAGTTCCACGACGCCCCGACGCGCACGCAGGCCAAGTCGCTGCATATATGGGTGCACGGCGCCCTGCCGCCGAAGCCGCGCGCGACGACGTTCGACACGTCGGCCTCGTTGACCGCCCCGGGGTGCACCTTGAACCTCTTCCTGCCGTATGCGCCGGCCAGGCCGTTCTCCCTCATGATGCGGCAGACGCGGCGCCGGCTGACGGTAACGCCCGACCTCCCGGGCGACGCCTTGATCTTGCGCGATCCGTTCCGGCCCTTG
>UQNH01000042.1:0-16656 GCA_900542365.1 uncultured Collinsella sp.
TGGGGACCGAACATATTCTGCTGGGTTTGTTACAGGAACAGAGCGGCGTAGCCGCCACCGTACTCAATGATTTAGGCGTGACAGCCGACGAGCTGGAGCAGATGATGCGCCAAAAAATTGGAACGGGAGTACGCAGTATTATCACGATGGATGATTTTACCCCGCGTACCAAACGGATTTTGCAGATAGCTGTGATGCAGGCGGCGAGGATGGGCCACAATTACGTGGGAACAGAGCATTTATTGATGGCGTTGCTGGAGGAATCCGATAGTTATGCCGTGCGGTTCCTGTTGGAACTAGGAGCAAAACCGGAGGATGTTGTCAAGAAAATCAATGATGCTTTAGGCAGCGGCGACAGTGATGAAGAGAGTTCTGCCTATGGAATGCCTGGAGCAGGGAAAGCTGCTGGTAAAGGCAAGAGCAACACCAAAACTTTGGATCAGTTTGGACGTGATTTGACAGCTGTTGCCGCTCAGGGCGGCATCGATCCGGTCATTGGGCGTCAGGATGAGATTGAGCGGGTCATCCAAATTTTGTCCCGCAGAACCAAAAACAACCCTTGCCTGATTGGCGAACCCGGTGTAGGGAAAACAGCCGTGGTGGAAGGATTGGCTCTCAAGATTGCATCTGGAGATGTACCGGAATTGCTGAAAGGGAAAAGGGTGGTATCCCTGGATCTCACAGGGATGATCGCCGGTACCAAATACCGCGGCGATTTTGAAGACCGCATTAAGAATGCCATAGACGAAGTAAAAAAGGCCGGGAATGTCATCCTGTTCATCGATGAGCTGCACACCATCGTGGGCGCGGGTGCCACCGAGGGCTCCATGGATGCCGGCAACATCCTGAAGCCGGCGCTCGCCCGTGGCGACTTGCACGCAATCGGCGCGACTACGCTCGACGAGTATCGCAAGTACATCGAGAAGGACGCGGCACTCGCCCGTCGTTTCCAGACCGTTATGGTGAGCGAGCCTACCGTCGAGGACACCATCTCGATCCTGCGTGGCCTCAAGGAGAAGTACGAGATCTTCCACGGCGTGCATATCACCGATAGCGCGCTCGTGGCAGCTGCCGACCTCTCCGATCGCTACATTGCCGACCGCTTCCTGCCCGACAAGGCCATCGACTTGGTCGATGAGGCCGCAAGCCGCCTGCGCATGGAGCTCGACAGCATGCCGGTCGAGATTGACGCCACCACGCGTCAGCTCACCCAGCTGCAGATCGAGGAGCAGGCGCTCATGAAGGAGACCGACGACGCCTCCAAGGAGCGTCTGGAGGCCCTGCGCCAGGAGATTGCCGAGGTCCAAGAAAAGCTCAACGTGCAAAAGGCCGGCTGGCTCAACCAGAAGAACGCCATCGACCACGTGCAGGAGCTTAAAGGCCAGCTCGACGAGGCCAAGAGTGAAGAGGAGCGCGCGACGCGCAACGGAAACTTGGGCCGTGCGTCCGAGCTGCGCTATTCCGTGATCCCGGGTCTGCAGCAGCAGATTCAGGATTCCGAGGCTGCGCTCGAGGCACAAAAGCAGCAGGACGGCGAGGGCCTCAACGAGCAGGTGACCTCCGATGAGATCGCCGAGGTCGTGAGCGCCTGGACCGGCGTGCCCGTGTCCAAGATGATGCAGGGCGAGCTCGACAAACTGAAGGGCTTGGAGGACGAGCTGCATAAGCGCGTCATCGGCCAGGACGAGGCGGTCTCCGCCGTGGCCGCGGCCGTGCGCCGCAGCCGTGCGGGCCTCTCCGATCCGGACAAGCCCATCGGCAGCTTCTTCTTCCTGGGCCCCACCGGCGTGGGCAAGACCGAGCTCGCCAAGGCACTGGCCGAGTGCCTGTTCGACGACGAGCGCGCGCTCGTGCGTATCGACATGTCCGAGTACATGGAGAAGTTCAGCGTCCAGCGTCTGATCGGTGCGCCTCCGGGATACGTGGGCTACGACGAGGGCGGCCAGCTCACCGAGGCCGTGCGTCGTCGTCCGTACTCCGTAATCTTGCTCGACGAGATGGAGAAGGCTCATCCGGATGTCTTCAACGTGCTGTTGCAGGTGCTTGATGACGGCCGTCTGACCGATGGCCAGGGTCGCCAGGTGTCCTTCAAGAACACGATTATTATCATGACGTCCAACGTGGGCTCCAAGGCCATCGCCGATCTGTCCGGTAAGGACGAGGAGGAGATGCGCCATCAGGTTGACGCCGCCATGGCTCAGACCTTCCGCCCCGAGTTCCTCAACCGTATCGACGATATCGTGGTGTTCCATCCGCTCGGCATGGCGCAGATCGAGAAGATCGTCGATATCCAGCTTGCCGACGTCCGCGCGCGCCTGGCCAAGGAGCGCATGACGCTTGCCATCACCCCGGCGGCCAAGCAGATGCTCGCCGTGGGCGGCCTGGACCCGGTCTTTGGCGCCCGTCCGCTCAAGCGCCTAGTCCAGCGCGAGGTCGTGGACGCCATCGCCGCCGCTATTATCGACGGTACGGTGCGCGAGGGCGATCAGGTGACGGTCGATGCCGACAAGGACAGCGGCTTTACCGTCGTGTGCGACAACACGCCGACGGCCACCTACGAGGTTCCAGACACCGAGTAGATTTTGGGACCGGCTTTAAAACCGCCCCCCCATCGCAAAACGCCAAGGGCGGCGGATCCAATTGGATCCGCCGCCCTTTTTCGTGCGACAATCGATGATGTTGAACGGATGCGATGCAAGGAGATGCGCAGATGACAGACAAGAACAAGACGAACACGCCGGTCGCCAACGCCGCGCCGGCCGCACCCAAGTCTGTGCCCAAGCCTGTGCCCAAGCCGCGCGACCCCTATATCCGCGCCGAGAACGAGGACGACGACGGCTACGATCCCTACAGCGATCGCCGCCCCGAGCGCGAGCCCCTCTTCGAAGCCGACCCCTGGCGCTAAGTAGCTCATTTGGGACGGGGCTTTTTTAGCTACTTTTGCCCCCTCCCGCCTGCCTGATGATTTTTCTGGGACGGGGATTTAATAATCATTCGTTACAAAATGATTATTAAATCCCCGTCCCAGAAAAACCATTCTCTCGAGCTTGGTGGCCCCTCAGCCGTTCGACATCCTCCGGGAGACCAGTAACAGAAAAATTTGCTTACCAATTAATCAAGATATGCATAAATCTTGCTCTCCTGCTAATCAAGAATCGATATAATCTTGATTAGCATATAAGCAAGATTGGAGAATCATGGCATTCAACGACTTGGTGGCCCAGAAAATAAAGGACTTTGAGCAACAAGGAGTTCCACAGGTCTTTGAGCGCGACCTTGATCTGGGAAACCCGCAGGAACCCAAGCGCGACAACATCGTAAATCTGATTGTGGGAGCCCGTCGTTGTGGAAAGACGTATCGCCTGTATCAGGAGATGCAGCGGCTTCAGGGTCAAGGTATCGAGCTTGACCGGATGCTTTATTTCAATTTTGAGGATGAGCGCTTGCGTCCGTATGAGCCGTCGCTGCTAGCGGACGTGCTCGATACATTCTATGCGCTATATCCTGCTGCTCGAACCGAGGGTGCCTACATTTTCTTCGATGAAATCCAGGAAATTCCCGAATGGGGTGCGTTTCTGCGGCGTGTGGTCGATACGGAGAAAGCGACCGTCTACGTGACGGGATCTTCTTCTAAGATGCTGTCCTCGGAACTTAAGAGCGAGTTCAGGGGCCGCTCTCTTGTGCGAGAGCTGTTTCCGTTGAGTTTTTCGGAATACGTCCGATATAAGACGGGGAGCGTTCCTGAGCCGGATGCACCCTTTTCATCGAGCGATGCAGCACTGCTTCGACATCATCTGATCGGATATCTTGAGCGAGGGGGATTCATCGCGACGCTAGAGCAGACGCCCGCGGACGCGATTCAGCTGCTACAGGAATATGCGTCGCGAACGGTCGCCATGGACGTCGTTGAGCGCTACGACATCAAGAACCCTCGTTTGGCTTCACTGTTCCTGACGCGGTGTATGGCATCTTCGGCACGAGAGCTGTCAGTGAACAAGGTGTACAACGAGTTCAAAAGTAGGCAGATACCCGTCAGTCGTAATTCGCTCGGCGACTTACTTGAGTATTACGAGGACGCCTACCTGTTGTTTTCGGTGCCGGAGTTCACGCGCTCACTTGCAAATAATGCGCGGTCCGCATCTAAAGTCTACGCTGTCGATCCTGCGATGTTCGGAGCATTCTCTCCCGCATCGGCATTTGATCAGGGCCAGAGGCTCGAGACTGCGGTGTTCAATGCGCTCAGAAGAAGGGCTCCAGCCGTGCGGTCCGGTTCGGTCTGCCGCCTGCTGATCAAAGAGAAGAATAAAAGCCATGAGGTGGACTTTGTGGCCGGGGATGCGCTTCTTATGCAGGCTTATGGCCTGATTCAGGTGAGTACGGATATGGCAAGCGAGAAAACGCGCGAGCGCGAAATTGCCGCGCTTGATGCCTCGATGGCCCAATTCGATCTTGGTGAGTCGACAATCGTTACCATGGATGAGCAGGCCGATATTCCATGCAAACACGGCGTGGTACATGCTGCGCCCGCATGGAAGTGGCTTCTTGCCTAATCATTTATTGATCTGTGGTAGCTAATTTGGGACGGGGGCTTTTTAGCTACCCTCTGCTCTGCCCAACAGCAAAGTCGAAACAACATCAAGGGTAGCTAAAAAGCCCCGCCCCAAATTAGCTACCCTGGGTGCTGTGGTCCGCTAGTCCTGGGCTTTGATGCTCGGCAGGAGAATCTGGGCGAGGTAGTCGGTCTCTAGTTTGGTCGCAGCGTCGGCCTTGCCGTCTTTGCCGACCAGTACGTTCTTGATCTGGCTATAGGTGTAGCGGTTGCCGGTCGTGAGCTCGACAAGCTCAATCGCCGTATCCATGGGGTAGGTTGACACGGGATTCTGCGTCCGTCCGTTGATGGTCTGGGGCACCACGTACGGATAGACGGGGCCGCTGGCGTAGACGGTATAACCGTTGCCTAGGTTGGCCGCACCCAAAACCGTATCGCCCTCATCGGGCGTAAAGCTCTCGCCCTCGCGCACCGCGACGAGCGTCACAATCGGCGTATCGCTGTCGCCGGCAAGATAGATGCATAGCGTGCTGCCATTTTGCCAAGTCTCGACCTTGCCGTACCACTCGACGGGGATATCGAGCTGGTAGAGGTCGGTTGCCTTGTGACGGGCGTCGGCATCACGGGCCGCCTGTGCCTTTTGCGCGCTCACGGCATTGACGGCGGCGTCGCGCCGCGCGGTTGCCGCCTGCTGGAGCACCTTGGCGGTGGCGGAGGAGCTCGCGCCTCCCTCCTCGGCATATTTGGCGGCGGCATCGATCTGGTCGTCGGTTACCGTGTCGGCCGAAGGCACCTTGAGCTTAAAGGTGACCTGGCTGCCTAGGTCCTGTCCGTCGCTCTTGATCGTGACCTGCGCTTTGGTGGTCGGCACGGTATAGACGGTGCCGTCGGGCGCGATGGGGGAGGCAGCGATGGAGAGCGTGTAGTCACCGGGTAGCAGTTTGATGCCACGGCCGTGCTCGTCAACATAGAGCGTTTCGCTCACGGAGGATCCGTCAGAATCCTGGCCACTCACTTGTACGGGAATCTTGGAGCCGGCGGAACAGTCGAGCCCCGCGGCATGTACGCCAATCTGCACCGACATCATCGTGTGGGCATTGGCGGCGACAGCGGCAGCCTGCTCTTGCTGATATCCGTTCCAGACAGCATAGCCTGCACCGCCGGCGACAAGCGCAACGGCCACAGCGCCGGCAACCATCAGATTGCGGCGCTTGGGCGACATCTTGCGATGGCGAACCTCGGCCTCGCGTGCCGAGGGGACGGACGGAAGGGGAATATCGCCCATGGCGATGGTCTCGTCCACGGCTGGTGCGGAACCCAGGCCAGGAAGCTCGCGGGTCAGCGAATCCTCGGCCGGCAAGCTGTCGAGCAAGACGGTTTCCTCGCCCGTGTCGGATTCGAGCTGATTGCCGGCCTCGCTTTCGGTGTCTTCGTGACCTGCCTCATCTTTGGCAGGCTCAACGTCGTCTGCATCCTGATCATCGGACTGCGCCTCGGCTTCCGGCTCATCCTGCACACCAACGCCCGAATCGTCAAACGCAATCTCATCGAGTGAAATCCGGTCTAAGCTCTCCAAGGCCTCAGCGCAAGCTTCTGCATCTTGGGTCGCATCCTCTTGGCCCATCGTCTCATCTTTCATATATCCCCCAAGCTCAATATCGGGACAACAATGTACCCAAAAACAAGGTCATATAGAGCTGTCAGGCGATCGGAAATCTGATTTTATCTGTGCGAGAGGTTTTGAATGTGTGTGCGAATGGAATATGTGCGTGAATGCGCGCAACAACAAAAAGCCCCGGAAAGCGGGCGAATCGCTTTCCGGGGCTGCGCATGACGCGCGATTGCGGTATCGGCTAAGTTTGCCTACATTCAAATGTGGACGGAATAAACATGTTACTCGGCGTGTGCGTAATCCACCTTGGCGCGGCGAGCGGTAGCCTTCTCCCAATCGCTGGTGCCCTCAAAGACATCCTGCTTGTAGGGATTGCGGCCGAGCTTCTTGGCGCGGTAGGCGATGTAGATGATCGCGGCGATGTTGGCGACCAGTGCGGCGATCGAGACCGCGGTGGCGGCGCCTGCGTCGAGCGTGGAGTGGGTCACAAAGATGGACTCTTCCTGGAAGTAGGGGAACACCTGCGCAAACATGCACCAAATGGCAAGCGTAAAGGCGCGGTTCTGGATCCAACCGCCCTTGTTCCAGATAAAGGCGGCGACGGTGGGCGCCAGCAGCAGTGCAAAGCCGCAGAACCAGGAGTGGGTGGGCAGGCAGTTGTAGGTGTAGCAGAAGTTCCAGATATCGTAGGCGATGATGTAGACCCAGGTCATATCGGGCCACAGCATGTCGGTCTGATCCTCGGAGGCGTAGACGCTCCACCAACCGGTCATGCAGAAGATGTTGATGATGCCGGCGATGCCGTTGAACACGTTGTTCCAGCCGGCCAGCTGCATAGCACCTTCGGAGGTGACCCAGGTGGACTCGCCCAGGACAAAGAAGTGATAGGCACTCTCGAAGTCGGACACGACGGCGATCATGATGTTGATGGCGACGATCACAAACGGCCACGCGCGGAACCAATGCGCCTTGCCGATCTTTCCCCACTGGTACTTAATGGCAATGAAGCCCCAGCAGCCGGCGAGCGCCGCGTATACCTTGGCGTAGTGGAACCAGCTGTTCTGGTACACATGGGTGGGGTTGGTGAGCGCCCACTCGGCACCCTGTGAAACGCCGATGGCGATGGCGACGCAGTAGATGGTCATGGCCAGCGGAGCCACGCCAAAGATGATGGCCGCGCCGAGCTTGGTGCGGCGGCCGACCTCGTTGAGCACGATGAGGCCGATAAAGACCATGGCCCAGCCGGCCCAGTGGATAAGGGTATTGCTACCCCAAACATCGAACAGCATGCTGCTCTCCTTTCACACGCCCGCGGCCCCTCTTCCGATCGCGGGCAGTTTGGCCAAATGTCGTCAGTTCTGGGGCTTGCGCTCGGGATACTTGGCGGTATAGCCCTCGATGTGGAGTGTCGAGGCGATGATTTCCTTGACCGTCTCGTCGGGCACATCGGGGTGCGTGCGGATATACATTAACAACCCCATGATGAGGGTGTAGAACGTCTCGTAGACATGGTCGATGCGTAGCTCATGATGGGCGACAAAATCCACCACGGTGGTGTCGCAGATATACTGCGCCACGCGTTGGACCACGTTGTGCAAAAAGCCGCCGTAGAGCGCGCCGCTGCTGGAGGTCAGGGTGCTCGGCAGTTCGTGGCCGCTGGCGACCAGGCGCTTAAAGAGCGGGGCGACGGTGTCGAGCGCCCCCTCGATGTCGCCAACCGTGCGGCTGGCATTCCACTGCTCGAGCTCGGTAATGAAGCCGTCGATTGCCTCGTCCATGACAGCGGTGACGGCGGCGTCCATATCGGCAAAGTAGTGGTAGAACAATGAACGCGTGCAGCCGGCTCGCTTGGTCACGGCCGATACCGATAAGTGGGACACGCCAAGCTCGGAGCTTACGGTGCGCACGGCATCGAGGATCTCGCGACGGCGTTCGTCGCCCGTCAAGCGCTTTGCCGCGCTGTCGGGCGCGGGGACGGCGTCGGCCACAGAGGTATCTGCTGTGTTGTTGCCCATGTTTTGCCGCCTTTCGTCCGTTTGAGCCCGACCGTTCGCCTAACAGTCTTGAATATTGTTGACGGTTCGTCAATACTATTTTTGACACAATGTCAACAATGGCGGGTGAACGGCATGGGGGCATGCCCGGCCTGCAAAAAAAGAGGGGCGCTGCGGCCTCGTTGGGCTGCGGCAAGAGAAGGGACAACCATGATTCTCAACGGACCGGGGATTAGTTACACCGAGCCCGATATCGGCGCGGAGTTTGTGCCG
Source organism: uncultured Collinsella sp. (assembly GCA_900542365.1). Classification (GTDB taxonomy): domain Bacteria; phylum Actinomycetota; class Coriobacteriia; order Coriobacteriales; family Coriobacteriaceae; genus Collinsella. The sequence goes on from UQNH01000042.1 coordinate 8,429, forward strand.
CCGCTGCCGGAGCATCCGCGCGAGGCAATCGTCAAGCTGTGCGAGCACTGCACCAACCGTCTGCTGCATCGCGACGAGCTGCTGGGCTACGAGTACTGGTCGTTTGCCGAGGCCGCAACCGACGAGCAGGCCGAGGTACTCTGCAAGATGAAGATGCGCCGTCCCTATACGCTGCCCGAGATGGTCAAGCTCACCGGCATGCCCGAGGCCGATATCGAGAAGATGCTCGACAATATGAGCTACACGGGTCTGCTCGAGTACAACTGGGAAAACCTCGAGCGCGCCAAGCAGTGGGTGCTGCCCATGCTGGTGCCGGGCTCTGCCGAGTTCCTCAACATGCGCGTGAGTCAGCTCGAGGAGCATCCGGTCTATGCCAAGTTCTTTGAGCAGGCGTCCAAGGGGCCGCTGTCCCGTGCTACGCCGATGGTGCCGCCCGGAGGCGCCGGTATCGGCATGCACGTGATTCCGGTCGAGAAAGCCATCGACGCCTCGAGCACCTCGGTGCCGATTGAGCACATCGAGCACTGGCTCGACAAATACGACGGCAAGTATGCCGCCAGCACCTGCAGCTGCCGCGCGAGCCGTCGCGTGATGGGAGAGGGCTGCGCCGACGATCCGGCCGACTGGTGCATTGCCGTGGGCGATATGGCCGACTACGTGGTCGAGACCGACCGCGGCCACTATGTGACGCGCGAGGAGGTCTACGACATCTTGCGCCAGGCCGAGGACAACGGCTTTGTGCATCAGATCACCAACATCGACGGCGAGAACAAGATCTTCGCCATCTGTAACTGCAACGTCAACGTGTGCTACGCCCTGCGCACCTCGCAGCTGTTCAACACGCCCAACCTGTCGCGCTCGGCCTATGTCGCCAAGGTCGAGAAGGACAAGTGCGTGGCCTGCGGCCGCTGCGTTGAGGTGTGTCCGGCCGGCGCCGCCAAGCTGGGCCAGAAGCTCTGCAGCAAAAAGGCGGGCGGACAGGTGCCCGAGTATCCGCGCCAGGAGCTGCCCGATGCCACCAAGTGGGACCACACCAAGTGGTCGCCCAACTACCGCAACGACAACCGCATCGAGACGCATGAGTCCGGCACCGCTCCCTGCAAGACGGCCTGCCCCGCGCACGTTGCCGTTCAGGGCTATTTGAAGCTCGCGGCTCAGGGTCGCTATGACGAGGCGCTGGCGCTCATTAAACGCGAGAACCCGCTGCCCGCTATCTGCGGCCGTGTGTGCAATCGCCGCTGTGAGGATGCCTGCACCCGCGGTCGTGTGGACGCCGCCGTGGCTATCGACGAAGTCAAGAAGTTTATCGCCCAGCGCGATCTGGACGCAGCGACCCGCTATGTCCCGCCTGTGGTGACGCCGACGCGTGCCGGCGGCTTCGACCAGAAGATTGCCATCATCGGCGCCGGTCCGGCCGGCCTGTCCTGCGCTTTCTACCTGGCCGAGAAGGGCTACAAGCCCGTTGTGTTCGAGAAAAACGAGCGCCCGGGCGGCATGCTCACCTACGGCATTCCCAGCTTTAAGCTGCAGAAGGACGTCATTGAGGCCGAGGTCGAGGTCATTCGCCTGATGGGTGCCGAGTTCCGCTATGGCGTGGAAGTCGGTCGAGACGTGACGCTCGACGAGCTGCGCGCGCAGGGCTTCAAGGCCTTCTACGTTGCCATTGGCTGCCAGGGCGGCCGCCTTGCCGGCATTCCGGGCGAGGACGCCGAGGACGTGACCGTGGCCGTCGACTTTTTGCGCGAGGTCAACAGCGGCAAGATCGATGCGCTGCCCGGCCGCACCATCGTGGTGGGCGGCGGCAACGTGGCCATCGACGTTGCCCGCAACGCCTGCCGTCTGGGTTCCGAGCATGTTGAGATGTTCTGCCTGGAGAGCGAGGCACAGATGCCCGCCAGCGAGGAAGAGCGTCGCGAGGCCATCGAGGACGGCGCACACATCAGTTGCGGTTGGGGCCCCAAGGAGGTCCATCTGGACGAGGCCGGCCGTGTGTGCGGCATCACCTTTAAGCGCTGCACGCGCGTCTACGATGACGAGGGCCGTTTTGCGCCCGAGTACGACGAGAACGACCTGCGCCGCGTCGATGCCGACCGCGTGGTCATGTCCATCGGCCAGTCCATCGTGTGGGGCGACCTGCTGGCTGGCTCCAAGGTGGAGCTTGGCCGTGGTCAGGGCGCCCTTGCCGATCCCCAGACCTACCAGACCGCCGAACCCGACATCTTTGTGGGCGGCGACGTCTATACCGGTCCGAGCTTTGCCATCGATGCCATCGCCGCCGGTCACGAGGCCGCCGTGTCCATCCATCGCTTTGTGCAGCCGGGCTCCACGCTCACCATCGGCCGCAACCAGCGCCGCTACGCCGCGCTCGACCGCGACGATGTCGTGATCGAGAGCTATGACAACGCGAGCCGTGAGGTTGCCCACGTGGACCACGAGCGCGAGAAGGCCGCGCCCTTCAGCGAGTACGTCGAGACCTTTACCGAAGAGCAGGTGCGCGCCGAGACCGCCCGTTGCCTTGGCTGCGGTGCCTCAATCGTCGACCCCAACAAGTGCATCGGCTGCGGCCTGTGCACCACCAAGTGCGCGTTCGATGCCATCCATCTGGATCGCGATCGCCCCGAGTGCTCCACGATGGTCAAATACGAGCAAAAGCTCCCGAGCCTTGGCAAGTATGCTTTAAAGCGTGCCATCAAGATCAAATTCGGTCGCAAGTAAGTAGTCATAACGGGAACGGCGGAAGGAATTAAAAGTGCACGAGCTCGGAATCGTGTATCACATCATTCGCGATGTCGAGAATGTGGCTCGCGCCAACGGCGTAAGTCGCGTTTCGAGCGTGACGTTGCTGCTGGGCGAGGTCTCGGGCGTCGTTCCCGACTTGCTGCTCGACGCTTGGCGCTGGGCAGCGGATAAAAAGCCTATCACCGAGGGCTCGGAGCTTATCGTGGAGCCCGTTGAGGCCGTGACACATTGCGAGGCGTGCGGCCGCGACTACGCGACGGTCGAGCACGGCAAGACCTGTCCCCATTGCGGTAGCGGCGAGACTTATCTGCTGCAGGGCCAGGATGTCATGATCAAGCAGATCGAGACCCCCGACGAGGACCCGGCAGACGCTGCCCCCGACGGCCTCTCCGACGCCCCCGATGCCGTCGACGCCGCCAACCCCCTCCATATCGTCTAACTTAGTCGTTGGGGACGTTCTTAAACGACTAGTCATTAAAGAACGTCCCCAATGACTATTCTATTTTGACGGTTTGCTAGAGCATAACTAACGAAATTAGTCAAGTCACGTCTGTTTAAACAAAATATCGAAGAGTCAAGCAGGTTCTTATCCGATTTAAATCGGTATTAATGAATGCTGTGCTTGTATCTGTTTTCTAAGATGGTCAAACTAATTATGTTTAGCGAGGAATAGCTGAAAACCAGCGATGTAACCAACTTGTAACAAAGCAGGACGTTTAAACAAATAATCCAACCGTTCACATTTTTTCCTATAATTTAGCCACGCTTGCGGCTATACTCTTTTTTGTCGTGTAGGAAATACGTAGACAAAAAGGAGGTTATGTGATGGTAAGTATTGTTCTTGCTAGCCATGGGGACTTGGCAGCTGGAATCAAGCAGACGGGCTCGATGGTCTTTGGCGATCAGCCGTCTGTAGCCGTGGTCTCGCTCGAGCCGAGCATGGGCCCCGACGACTTCCGTGCCAAGGTCGAGGAAGCAGTCGCTTCCTTCGAGGACCAGGAGCAGGTGCTCTTCCTCGTTGATCTGTGGGGCGGCACGCCGTTCAACCAGATCAGCGGGCTCATCGAGGGCCACGATTCCTGGGCTATCGTCACCGGTGTCAACCTGCCTATGCTCATCGAGGCATATTCGCAGCGCTTTGACGCAAAGAACACTGCACATGCGATCGCAAAACATCTCGTGACTGAGGCTAAGGCCGGCGTGCGCGTCAAGCCCGAGTCTCTGGAGCCCGAGGAGAAGAAGCCGGCTGCGGCCGCCGCTGCTCCTGCGGGTGCCATTCCTCCGGGAACGGTGATCGGCGACGGGCACATCAAGATCGCCCACGTCCGTATCGACACGCGTCTGCTGCATGGTCAGGTGGCCACCACGTGGACCAAGCAGATCAACCCCAACCGCATCATCGTGGTCTCCGACGGCGTTGCTCACGATGAGCTCCGCAAGACCATGATCGAGCAGGCTGCCCCTCCGGGAGTCCACGCCAACGTCGTGCCCATCAAGAAGATGGCCGAGGTCGTCAAGGACACGCGCTTTGGCGACACCAAGGCGATGCTGCTCTTCGAGAACCCGCAGGATCTGCTCAGGGCCATCGAGGCCGGCGTCGACATCAAGGAAGCCAACATCGGTTCCATGGCCCACTCCAAGGGCAAGGTCGTCGTCACTAACGCCGTCGCCATGGGCGATGACGACGTCAAGACCATCGAGGCTCTCAAGGCCAAGGGCGTCAAGTTCGAGGTCCGCAAGGTTCCTTCGGATTCCTCCGAGGATCTCGACGCCATGTTGAAGAAAGCTAAGGCCGAACTGGCCGCTCAAGCATAGTAAAGGAGGGTCCGATACATGTCTGCAATCACTATTCTGCTTGTTGCGATTGTCGCGTTGCTTGCCGGTATGGAAGGCATTCTGGATGAGTTCCAGTTCCATCAGCCGCTCGTGGCATGCACGCTTATCGGTCTCGTAACCGGTCACCTTCAGGAGGGCATCCTCCTGGGCGGTTCGCTCCAGATGATGGCCCTTGGCTGGGCTAACGTCGGCGCCGCCGTCGCGCCTGACGCCGCTCTGGCCTCGGTCGCTTCTTCGATCATCATGGTGCTCGCCCTCAACGGTGGCGCCACCGATTCGGCCAAGGCCGTTACCGCCGCCATCGCCGTCGCCGTCCCGCTGTCGGTCGCTGGTCTGTTCCTGACCATGATCTGCCGTACCCTGGCTACCGCTATGGTTCACGGCATGGACGCCTGCGCCGAGAAGGGCGACTTCGCCGGCATCGAGCGTTGGCAGTACGCCGGCATCCTCATGCAGGGTGTTCGTATCGCCATCCCGGCAGTACTTCTGTGCATCATCCCGGCCGAGGCTGTTACCAACGCGCTTAACGCTATGCCCGATTGGCTGTCCGGTGGCATGGCTGTCGGCGGCGGCATGGTCGCTTCCGTCGGTTACGCCATGGTCATCAACATGATGGCCACCAAGGAGACCTGGCCGTTCTTCATCCTCGGCTTTGTCCTTGCTGCCATCCCTCAGCTCACGCTGATCGCCCTTGGCCTCATCGGCATCTCCCTTGCCCTCATCTACCTTGGCCTTAAGGATCTGGCCAAGCAGGGTGGCGGCATGGGCGGTGGCTCCGGTGACCCGCTCGGCGACATTCTGAACGATTACGAGTAGGAGGGGAGTGATACATATGGCAGAGAACAAGATTCAGCTCACCAAGGCTGACCGTAAGAAGGTTTGCTTCCGTCATCAGTTCCTTCAGGGCTCGTGGAACTACGAGCGTATGCAGAACGGCGGCTGGTGCTTCGCAATGATCCCTGCGATCAAGAAGCTCTACACCAGCAAGGATGACCAGATTGCCGCTCTTAAGCGCCACCTGGAGTTCTATAACACCCACCCCTATGTTTCCGCCCCCGTCATTGGCGTTACCCTCGCCCTCGAGGAGGAGCGCGCCAACGGTGCTCCGATTGACGACGTCGCCATTCAGGGCGTCAAGGTCGGTATGATGGGCCCGCTCGCCGGCGTCGGCGACCCCGCCTTCTGGTTCACCCTTCGCCCGATTCTGGGCGCACTGGGCGCTTCCCTGGCCCTGTCCGGCAGCATCGCCGGTCCGCTGCTGTTCTTCTTCGCGTGGAACATCATCCGTTACGCCTTCCTGTGGTACACGCAGGAGTTTGGCTACAAGGTCGGCTCCTCCATCGCCAAGGACCTCTCCGGCGGTCTGATGGGCAAGGTCACCGAGGGTGCTTCCATCCTGGGTATGTTCATCATCGGCGCCCTGGTCGAGCGCTGGGTGTCCATCTCCTTCACCCCGGTCGTCTCCAAGGTCACGCAGTCCGCTGGCGCCTATATCGACTGGGCCAACCTGCCCGCCGGTTCTGAGGGCATCAAGCAGGCATTGACGATGTACAGCTCTGTCGGTGCCAACGCACTCGACCCGGTGAAGGTCACCACGCTTCAGGCCAACCTCGATCAGCTCATCCCCGGCCTTGCCGCCGTGTGCCTGACCCTTCTGGTCTGCAAGCTCCTCAAGAAGAAGGTCAGCCCGATCGTCATCATCCTGGCTCTCTTCGCCGTCGGCATCATCGGTCGCGTCTGCGGCTTCATGTAAGCACGCTTCGGCTTAAGACCGAGAGTTGCTAGGCAAGGGCTTTTGAGCCATTGAAACGGACCGCACCCGGTGGGTACACTGGATGCGGTCCGATTGTTTTTATTGGAGGGCGAGGCGCGTATGGCGCAATCTCAGAACAGCACGGTCGATTTGGCAACGCCGGCAACCTGCCTGATGGGGCTTACCAGTCACGGTAACGTGATGGTGGGCAATAAGGCGTTTGAGTACTATAACGAGCGTAATCCCGAGGATTATATCCAAATCCCGTGGGACGAGGTCGACTATATTGCCGCCGAGGTTTTGCGCGGCACCAAGAAGATTACGCGTTTTGCCATCTTTACCAAAGAGAATGGCCACTTTACGTTTTCGACGCGCAATGACAAGGAAACGCTTCGCGCGGTGCGTAAGTACATTGACGAGGACAAGCTCGTTCGTTCGCCCGACTTTATCGATGTGACGGCCAAGGGCGCCAAGAGCATCCCCTCCGTCATCAAAAGCCTCTTCCATAAAGGCGACTAGCTCCCCATAAGTTGTGGTGAAATAGCTCTGATATACGGCTTTAGATGCTTTAGGCAGGAACTATTCCATCGCAACTTCGAAGTCTAGTCATGCGACGTATAGCGATGCAGTAAATCTGCTACACTAGTACAACATGCCTCCGTAGCTCAGGGGATAGAGCACCGCTCTCCTAAAGCGGGTGTCGACGGTTCGAATCCGCCCGGGGGCACCAGAAAAATCGCAGGTCAGGAGTTAATTTTGCTTCTGACCTGTTCTGGTTTTAGGGTTAAGAACTGCTTTTGTTTGTAAATCTGGTAAGTAAATAATTTAACTTACCGAGTTTTCCACTGAAAACAGGAAATCACCATTTTGGGGATAAAAAGTTTTCAACAGCCGTTAGTCGGTTCCATTTTGGTGAAGCGCTTCCTCAATTTGGGTAAAAAATTTCACCATTTTGATGATTCGGCTGCTTTGAGTTTTTGATAAAAACGCCTGTTCAGAAGCTTGCGCAATACCCATTTTGGTGAAACCAATTAATAGAGAAATATACTATAAAGATATAGGGACGGCGATGCCGTCCTCTTCGCTCGCGAAGCTCGCTGCGCGGCCACGTACCGTGTCCTTGCCGCCGACTAAGCCGTCGATAAAGATAGGGACAGCGATGCTGTCCCCCTTCGCTCGCGAAGCTCGCTGCGCGGCCACGTACCGTGTCCTTGCCGCCGGCTACGCCGCCGATTTATTCGCTCACTTCGTTCGCTGATTGATGGACTAATCCGATTTATCGCTGACACCAGTCATAAGTGCAGCAATTGATATGTTGAATCCATTGGCAATTTTAGAGAGGTTAGAAAGACTGACATTTCTTCGTCCGACTTCAATGCTCGCGTAGTAGGAACGATCCATCTCAATCAAATTGGCGAACTGCTCCTGGCTGTACCCGAGTCCAGCGCGGAGCTCTTTGCATCTCATGCCGAATGATTTCTGAAGCGTCTTCGTATCCATGACAAAAAGAGTCATGGATTGTTGTATTTATGCCAACGGACTATATACAACAATCCCTGTTAAGGCGCATAATTACCTTTATTGGAAAGAGTTCTGATGCCCAGTCGGATAGGGCACGGAAAAGGAATGGAACAGCACAATGACTCAGGGAAAGCATTTCGCTGCCGGTGGCGATCACTTCGCCGCACTGCCAAGCAAAAAGATTCACACTCCGAAGGGGATCGCGCGTCTGACCGTCACCGCGGCGACCATGGCCGCCATGACCGGATCGAGCCTCATCTCACCGTTCACGGCATTCGCCCAGACCGGTGACGGGGGCACGCAGCATCCCGCCGTGATGTCGCCGATCGCCGCCCACGCCGGCGCGGCATCCGGTGCCGGCGCGAAATCCGCCGCACAG
>UQNH01000043.1:0-16656 GCA_900542365.1 uncultured Collinsella sp.
CGTCGCTCGGCCCGCTGCGGCTGCCGGCTCCGATGCTCAGCATGACGAGGCCGCGGCCAAGGCCGCACTTAAAGCCGCCGAGATGGAGGCAAAGCTCGCCGCCATGGATCCCGAGAAAGCGGCTAAGGTCCGCGCGGCGCTTGCCGCCAAGGCCGCCCGCGACAAGCAGAAAGAGGAGGCGTAAGGTCCATGGCACATCGCTCCGTTATTCCGTTTGGCCCGCAGCACCCGGTGCTGCCCGAGCCGCTTCATCTGGACTTGGTGATCGAGGACGACAGCGTTATCGAGGCAATTCCACAGATCGGCTTTGTGCACCGCGGGCTCGAGAAGCTCACCGAAAAGCGCGACATGCATCAGTTTGGCTACATCGCCGAGCGCATCTGCGGCATTTGCGCCGTGGGCCACAGCTGCGGCTATGCCAGCGCCTGCGAGTGCATGCTCGGCATCGAGGTGCCCGGGCGCGTGCAGTATATCCGCACCATTCTGCATGAGCTTTCGCGCATCCACTCGCACCTGCTGTGGCTGGGCTTGCTCGCCGACGCCTTTGGCTTCGAGGCGTTGTTCTATCGTTCGTGGACGCTGCGCGAGCAGATTCTCAAGATCTTTGAGAGCACGTGCGGTGGTCGCGTGATTCTGTCGATCAACGAGATCGGCGGCCTTAAGCACGACATTGAGGACTCCGAGCTGGCCGGCATTGTCCAGACGCTCGACGCCATGTGCCCCGACTACGAGGCCCTGGTGCATACGTTTTTGGACGACGACAGCTGTGGCGAGCGTCTGCATGGCGTGGGCGTGATCAGCAAGAAAGACGCGCTGGAGCTTTCGATGGTCGGTCCGTTTGGGCGCGCCTCGGGCGTGGATTACGACGTGCGCATGTTTGGCGACGGCGCCTATGCGGATCTGGCCGCGTTTGAGCCCATCGTGGCGACCGACGGCGACTGCTATGCCCGCTGCCAAGTGCGTTGCGCCGAGGTCACGCAGGCCATGGACATCATCAAGGAGCTTGTGGGCAAGATTCCGCACGACGGGATCGGCGGGCGCACCAAGCTTACGCCGGCCGACGGCGCACGCGGCGAGGTTGTGATTGAGCAACCGCGCGGCGAGGCGTATTACTATGTGCGCGGCAACGGCACCAAGAATCTGGACCGTTTTCGCGTGCGCACGCCGACGTCGCAAAATCTGGCGGGTCTGACGCATGCGCTGCAGGGCGTGCTCATTGCCAACGTGCCCATGATTATCCTGACCATCGACCCCTGCATTAGCTGCACGGAAAGGTAGGCGCGGCATGAGTTTGCTGACATTTGCCAAGACGGCCTTGGGTTCTATGGTCAAGCAGCCGGTAACGGTGTGCTATCCGCAGGAGAAGCTCGCGGCACCCGAGCGCCTGCGTGGGCACATCGTTAACGACATGGACGTGTGCATTTGCTGCGGCATGTGCGCGCGCCGCTGCCCGGCGGGCGCGCTCGCGGTCGATCGCAAGGGAGGAACGTGGTCGATTGACCCGTATGCCTGCGTGGTATGCGGCGAGTGCATCGAGAGCTGCCCCAAACACTGCCTGACTATGGACACCGCGCGCACTCCGGTCGCGGCGGACAAGACCCCCACGGTAGAAACCAAGCCGGAATAGCGCTGGAATTGAGCTGGAATAGGGGCCGGTGGGGCAAAATTGCCCCACCGGCCCCGCGCGTGAACGCGTGTGCGGGCCGCCACGCGACCCGTCCAGCCCGAAAATGACCCGTCTGCCACGAAATGGGCCCATCTACTACGTTTAAGCCGCTACCCTCAACCATGGCAAGTAATGCGAAATAAAAACCGCAGGTAGAACGCCTGCGATTTTTCATGAAAAGCGGGTATGGTCGGGGATATTGAGTCAAACGTAGTAGATGGGCCGATTTCGTGGCGGGCGCTGTCAGCCGATCTCCGCGGGCGGAAGAAAACGGATCATTTTTGTTCCGCGAGGCCTGGGATGGTATCCGTGCGGGACTATCCGAACAAAACTATGTCGGTTTACTACGATGAATTCGACATTCCCGACCATGACTGCATTTTTCTAAATATTGCAGGCGTTCTACCTGCGGTTTTGCAAGCGCGCAATTTGCCGTGGTCGAAGGCGGGCGATTCATCGTAGTAAACCGGTATAGTTTTGAAATGGCATTAAATCGGTAGCAGCCATTTTGCTATGCCGGGGTGGTCGGTTGTTGGGTAATTACCCTCGCAGGTAGGCGATGGCGATCTGCGTTCGGTTGCGTAGGCCCATTTTGGCAAGGATCGAGCTGATGTGGTTGCGCACCGTGCCTTCGCCCATGTAAGCGGCGGCGGCAATCTCCTTGTTATCGAGGCCGCGGGCGATGAGCTCGGCGACTTCGAACTCACGGTCGGTCAGGCTGGCAAAGGCGGCGGGTCGGCGAGGCGTGCTGGCATCGGCGCCTGTCCCGTCAAAATCGATGTCCTCGATCGCCTTACCCTCGAGCACGCGTTTACCGTCCATGACCTGCGCCAACGCCGGTGGAATCGCGGCGACATCGGTTTTGATCAGATAGCCGCGGGCGCCCAGTTTAAGCGCCGACACAATGTACTCGTCATCCGAGAATGTCGTCAGAAACACCACGCGCGCCGCAAGGTCGCGCTCAAGGATCTCGCGTGCCGCCGAAAGTCCGTCGCGCCCCGGCATCTGAATGTCGAGCAGCGCGATGTCGGGCGTGTGCTCAGCGTAGAGCGCGACCGCGTCGTCGCCATTGGCGCCGGTACCCACCACCTCGATCTGCGGCTGGGCGCCTAGGATAATCTTGAGTGAATCGACTACCAGGCGGTCGTCGTCGACAACAATGAGCCTCATCGGTCCTCATCTCCTTGCTGCTTGGGAACGGTGGCAAACACGCGCCAGCCGGGGGAGCCGGCGCGCGGACCGGCGGTGAAGGTGCCACCAAGCGCCTCGACGCGCTCGCGCATGGAGGCGAGCCCCATCCCCACCGCGGCGCCACGGCTGCTCGCCTGGGTTGCGCCTGTTCCGTCGTCGGTAACAATGAGCTGGTAAAACGACGGATGCTCCATGCACCGCACGGTAATGGTTTTGGCATGGGCGTGGCGCATGGCGTTGGAAAGCGCCTCGCGCAGCACCGCCGCAAAGCAGCTGGCGACGTTGGCGGGCGCATGCTCGGCCAAAACTTCAAGCTCAATCTGTGGGCCGCTGTCCGAGCGTACGCCTTCAACGATGCGCTCGAGCTGCACGGAGAGGTTGGTCGCATTGTCGTTGAGCGCGTGGACGCTGGCGCGCACGAGCTGGAGCGCCTCGTCAACCGTGCGTTTGACATCGGCGAAATCGGCGGCGACGCCGGGCTCGTCGGCGTGGACCACGCGCAAGGCTTCGGTTTGGAGCGAAGCGCGCGTGAGCTGGTGGCCCACGTTATCGTGGATCTCGCGCGCGATGCGGGTGCGTTCGGCGAGCGTTGCGAGCTCGACTTCGTAGTCCTGGCGGTCGGCGAGGTCGCGGTTGCGTGCCTCGAGTGCCAGGGCGCGTTCTTGCAGCTTGTCGCGGGTGCGACGCATGCGTTTCTGTTCGCGCTCCAGCTGCGCGGTGCGCAGCGACAGCAACGTGGCAGCGATCGAAAGGATGGCGGTTAGCAACAGCGTTCGGGTGGTGAGCACGCCGCCACGAAGGTCCGCGACAAGCGCGCAGACAAACACGGCGCCAATGCCCAGCGCGACCCAAACGTGTTCACGGCGCACGCGCCGCGCGATGTCATAGAGGGCGAGGGGCGCAAACGGCACAAACGGTGGCACGAAGACAGCCGCGATGATGTAAGCGTAGCTCGCGGCCTCGCTTGTGCGGCTCGTGCGTTCCTTCTGTGCGAGCTCGGCCAGCGAGGTGGCAATAACGCCAAGGCAAAACGCCGCGACCAGGCGAGCGTCCACAGCAAGGCCCATGGCGGCCGCAATGCAGCACGCCAGCACGATCGATTTGTCGAAAAGCCTGTTCATACGGGTATTGTACGCGAAGCCGCGCGTGGTGGAGGGGCCGCCTGGTGCAACCGTGACATTCCTCCCGCGCGGCAAAGCGTCGTCGATCGCTCGCGCAAGCGGGGGTTTCGCCTCCGCCCCCTCGCTCTCGTGACAAAGCTCACTGGTGCGCGCCGTCCGCTCCTGCGATGATGCAATCGTACCGGGCCGCAAGCAACAGAAGGGCCGCCTCATGACAGACATCGTCCGCGTCGAAAACCTCGTCAAGCGCTATGACGACCTTATTGCGCTCGACCACTTTAACCTGAGCATCGCCCCCGGCGAGATCTTTGGCCTGCTGGGCCCCAACGGCTCGGGCAAGACCACGTCCATCAACTGCATTTTGCAGCTACTTGCCTACGACAAAGGCACCATCGAGCTGTTCGGCGAGCCCATGACGCCCGCCCGCTACGACCTCAAGCGCCGCATCGGTGTGGTGCCGCAGCAGGTGGCGGTGTTCGACGAGCTCACCGTGCGCGAGAACATCGACTATTTCTGCAGCCTCTACGTTAACGACCGCAAGCGCCGCCGCGCGCTGGTGGACGAGGCGATCGACTTTGTCGGGCTGGGCGACTTTACCAAGTTTCGTCCCGGCAAGCTTTCGGGCGGACTGGCGCGCCGCCTCAACATTGCCTGCGGCATCGCACACAAGCCCGAGCTCATCTTTTTTGACGAGCCCACGGTGGCGGTCGACCCACAGAGTCGCAACGCCATTCTAGAGGGCATCTGCCGCCTGCGCGACGAGGGCGCTACGGTGGTGTATACCAGCCATTACATGGAGGAAATCGAGCAAATCTGCAGCCGTATCATGATCATGGACGGCGGCCGCGTGCTGGCGCAGGGCACCAACGACGAGCTCAAGCGCATGATTCAAATGGGTGAGCGCGTGACCGTCGAGGTCGGCGCCGTCGAGCCCGCCACAGTCGAGCGGCTGCGTGCCCTCGAGCACGTGCTTTCGGTCGAGCTGTCCGGCGGCGAACTTGTCTGCACCTGCGAGGCGAGCCCGCACAACCTGGTCGACATCCTCGACACGCTGCGCGCCGCCGACGTGGCGCTCGGCCGCGTGTGGAGCGAGCCGCCGACCCTCAACGACGTGTTTCTCGAGATCACCGGCCGCGAGCTGCGCGACTAGGGGGCGGCCATGTTCAACACCATCATCACCACGGTCAAGACGCTGCTGCGCCGGCCGAGCACGTGGGTCTGGGGCGCTCTCTTTCCTATCGCGCTTTCCACGATGTTCATGTTTATGTTTGCGAACCTCAGCTCCGACGGCACGGTCGACCCGGTGCCGGTTGCCGTCGTGGCGGACGAGGCCTGGGATGCCTCGACCTTTAAGGATGTGGCAGCTTCGCTTGCCAAGGCAGGCGACGATCAGCTGCTCGATGTGAGCGAGTACGAAGACTTGGCTGCCGCGCGCAAAGCGCTCAAGGCCGGCGAGGTCGCGGGCATCTATACGGTTGATGCCGCGGGCACGCCCAGGCTCACGCTGCTATCGAGTTACGACAGCTCGCGCGCCTCGTCGGTGCTTACCGACCGCAGCATCCTTGAAACGGTGGCAAGCTCGTATACGCAAAATGCCGAGCTCATGTCCCAGATTGCCCAGGATGACCCGGCGGCGCTCGCCGACCCGGAGGCGGTTGCGCGCGCTCTGTCGCTCGAGGGCGGAACCCGCCGCGTGAGCCTGACTCGTGCCACGCCCGATGGCACGGTCATCTACTATTACGCGCTCTTTGGCCTGGTCGCGATGATGTCTGCCGAGTTTGCCGCCTTGAGCGTCGTCGATTTGCAGCCTAATCTGTCGGGCCTTGGCGCGCGCCGCTGCGTGGGCGGTCTCTCCAAGACGGCGTCACTGGCCGGCATTTTTGTCGGCTCGTGGCTGGTTTCCTTTGCATCGATGGCGGTTGCGATCGGCTACGTGCGCCTGGTCGTGGGCGTCGACTTTGGCGGGCGCGAGGGGTTGTGCCTGCTGGGCGGGGCTGCATCCGCGCTTGCCGCCACGGGCCTGGGGCTCTTTGTGGGCACGCTTCCCGTTAAGGGCGGCAAGGCGTCCAAGTCCGGTATCCTCACGGGCTTCGCTACCACGTGCGCCCTGTTCGCCGGACTCTACGGCGAGCCGGCGATGGCGCTTGCCGACGATGTCGCCCGCGCCTGCCCGGCCGAGTGCTGGCTCAACCCCGTCAAGCTCATCTGCGACATGTTCAACCGCCTGTATTTCTTTGAGGATCTGGGGCCCTTCGCCGTCCGCGCCGGCGCGCTCGTCCTGATGACCCTGGTGTTTGTCGTCGCCGCTACGCTGATCTTTGGAAGGAGCCGCTATGAGCACCTTTAAGACCGCGCTTCGCATGGCGCTCGCGCACCCGTTATACCTGCTCATCTATACGGTGTTCATCTCGCTCATGGGCGTATTCATCGCGGCCTCGGTGAGCTGGAACTCGTCGCAGCTTACCGAGTACAAGCCCTACGACACCAATGTGATCGTGGTCGACCGCGACAATAGCGACCTTTCGCGGGCGCTTACCAAGCACCTAGGCTCACGCTTTGACCTGGTCACGGGCGTTGGTGACGACATGTACGACCTTGCGGATGCGCTCGCCAAGAGTAACAGCGCCAAGGGCAGCGCCGATTGCGTGTTCTTTATCCCGGAGGGGTTTGAGGACGATCTTGTTGCAGCCGCGCGTGCGGGGGAAGACCTGCCCAAGCTCGATGTGACGTACGGCTCCGGCACCATGGCGGCAGCGCTTTCGTCTGCCGAGGCCTCGCGGTGGGTCTCGCTCGCGGGTACTGCGGCGGCGCTTGAACCCGCTGCCTCCAACGGTGACGTCGCAAGGGCCGCCGAGCACGCGGCCGCAAAGCGCGCGGAGGTCCAGATCGAGCAGGTCAAGGTCGACTCGACTGCTGCTACCACGCTCGAGTCGTACTTCAACTTTGGCGCGTACGCGATCATCTCGTCGGTCATCGTGTCGGTGGGACTGGTGTTTTCGGGCATGAACGAGCCCGAGCGCGTGCGTCGTATGGATGCCGGCCCAATCTCCGAGCGCCGGCGTTCGCTTGCCGTGTTCGCGGCTGCCGCGGTGCTCACCGTCTGCATATGGTTTGTGTCGAGCATGATGGGTGTCGTGGGCTTTGCCGGCGCGGTCGCCGAGGTCGGCGTGGGCCGTGTGTGCCTGGCGCTGGCGGCGACGTTTGCCCTGGCGTGCACGCCGCTGGCCGTTGGCTTTATGCTGTCGAGCCTGGGCGCGCGCGAGGAGCTGCTCAACGGTGTGGGCAACTTACTCGGCATGCTCATGACGTTTTTGGGTGGCGCCTGGATGCCGCTGTCGTTCATGGGCTCGGCCGTGCAGACCGTGGCGCATTTTGTGCCGACGTTTTGGGTGAACGACGCGATCGGCAAGGCGCTCGCCGCGGACCTGACGTTCACCGTGCTGGGCGACATCGCCTGCGACCTGGGCGTCACCGTGCTCTTCGCCGCCGCCATCGCCGCCGTAGGCCTAGCCCTCGCCCACAACAAATCCAGCGTCTAGCCACCTAGTCATTGGGGACAATCTTTGCCGATCCGCCGGCAGGGCTGGCAGGGACTGTCCCAATATGTCGGCACTTGGGGACCACTCATTGGGGACAGACTTAAATGAGCGATTTCACTCATTTAAGTCTGTCCCCAATGAGTAGGTTGGAAAAAAGCCGCGCACGTCGCTTAAAAATAGTTCGCCCGGGTTTACTATTAGCCTAGAAAGTAGCAGGTGGCTAACAACGGGGGATAAGATGGCGGCAAAGCGAGCCTACGTCCAGGTCAGCGGGCTTAAGAAACACTACGGCGACGGTGATGCGCGCCTGACGGTACTCGATGGCATCGACACGTCCATCAACCGCGGCGAGATCTGCGTCATGCTGGGGCCCTCGGGCTCGGGCAAGTCGACCTTTCTCAACCTCATTGGCGGCCTGGAGGATGCCGACGGCGGCTCCATCATGGTGGACGGCTGCGACCTCACGGTGCTCAAGCCTGCCGATCTGGGCGAGTATCGCCGCCGTGAGCTGGGTTTTGTCTTCCAGTTCTACAACCTGGTGCCCGACCTTACCATCAAGGAGAACATCGAGGTCACGGCGCACCTGTCCAAAAACCCGCTCAATGTCGACGACCTGCTGCGTTCGCTGGGCCTCTACGAGCACCGCAACAAGTTTCCGCGCCAGGTCTCGGGCGGCCAGCAGCAGCGTTGCGCCATCGGCCGCGCACTCGTCAAAAACCCGGGCCTGCTGCTGTGCGACGAGCCCACCGGCGCGCTTGACTACAAGACATCCAAGGAAATCTTGCAGCTCATGGAGGACGTCAACCGCACCTACGGCTGCACCATCATCATTGTCACCCACAACGCCGCCATCGCGCGCATGGCCAATCGCGTGCTGCGCCTGCGCGACGGGTGCATCGTCGAGGACGAGCTCAACGAGTCGCCCGTCGCGGCCGCCGAGCTCGATTGGTAGGCGGCGTCATGACACCTCTCGCAAAACGTCTCCCGCGCGAGCTGCGCCGCAATATCGGCAAGTACCTGGGCATCTTTTTGCTTATGTGCGGGAGCATCGCCCTTACCTCGGGCTTTTTGCTCGCGGCGCATTCCATCGGCTGCCTTATCGACGACATGCGCGATGCGTACACGATTGAGGACGGCCGCGTGACCGCCTCCTTCGAGGCTACCGACGACCAGCTCAAGGCAGCCGAGGATGCAGCCGACGACGTCGGCGGCGTCACGCTCTACAAGAATTTCTCCATCGACGCCATCATCAAAAAGACCGCCGGCGACGACGGCACCAAGCGCACGCTGCGCACCTATGCGCACCGCACCAAGGTCGATATCGCGTCCTACTGTGAGGGCAAGGAGCCCAAGACGGACGATGAGGTGGCTATCGACCGCGTTTTTGCCACCAACAACGACCTCGCCGTGGGCGATAAGGTCGAGCTTGAGGGCCGCACCTACACCATTTGCGGCATCATGACCCAGCCCGATAGCCAGGCACTGTTCCTCAACAATTCGGACTTTACGGTGAACACCATCACCTATGGCGTGGCCGAGGTCACCGACGCCGGCTTTGCCGCGCTTGAGGACGCCGGTGGCGCGCCTGCCTACACCTACTCCTTTACCTTTACCGATCGCGACTTCTCCACCGCGGACCGTACCGATGCCGAACAGGATATGGTCGAGGCGCTGACCGATGCCGATGCGCGCGTGGACGATCTGATCGATGCCGATTCCAATCAGGGCATTGGCTATGCGCGCGACGACGTGGACGGCGACTCCATGATGTGGACGACGTTGCTCGACATTATCATCGTGATCATGGCGTTTGTCTTTGTGGTCCTTACCGACGCCACCATCGAGGAGGAGAGCGCCATCATCGGCACACTGCTCGCCAGCGGCTATCGCCGTCGCGAGATTGTACTCCACTACCTGGCGCTTCCCGCCATCGTGGGTGTGCTCGCGGCGCTTTTGGGCACCGCGCTCGGCATTGCGTTCTTTACCGAGCCTATGCGCAGCCTCTATTACGGCTCGTACAGTCTGCCGCCCTTCCAGGTGTACTGGAGCTGGGAGATCTTTGTGAAGTGCGCCGTGGTTCCCGCCGCCGCGCTCATCCTCATTACGCTGGTGGGCCTGCTTCGCAAGATGGGCAAGACGCCGTTGCAGTTCCTTCGTCACGAGGCGAGCGGCAAATCGGGTACCAAGCGTGGTATGCAACTGCCGGAGCGCATGGGTTTTGTTTCCCGCTTCCGCCTGCGTATCTTCCTGCGCAATCTGGGCAACTTCGCCACGCTCTTCGTGGGCATCGCGTTTGCCTCACTGCTGCTGCTCTTTGGCCTGGCGATTCTGCCCACGATGACGCACTACGCCGACAACCTCGAGACAAGCCTGGTCGCCGAGCATCAGTACACGCTCAAGGCGCCGCTGGAGCTCGAGGGCACCGCCGAGGAGCGCGAGCAGTGGTCGGCACTCGAGCGCTTGCAGTCGGTTGACGGCGCGCTGCTTTCTGCCGCCCGGGATGCCGATGGCGAGCTCGACGACGCGGCCGATGCTGCGCAGGCGGCAGCCGATGCCGCGACCGCATCTCCGTCTGCCGAGAGCCTGGCCGCAGCGCAGGATGCGCTTGCCAAGGTCCAGGACAAGAAGGATGCGCTCTACGCGCGCCTTGACGATCTTGCCGATGCCCTCGGCTGCAACCGCGATGAGGCTATCGACCTGATCGACAAGGCCTCTAAGATCGACACCGACAACGACGATATCCACCCGGTCAATACGACCGATAACGACGCGGGTGCAATCGCGCAGGCCGAGAAATACGCCGTTTACCAGCTGCAATACGACCGCGGCGATGGAAATGGCGAGGAGACGATTTCCGTCTACGGCATTTCATCTCATTCGCGCTATTGGAAAGACCTCAACGTCGGCGACGGGCGCGTCGTCTTTGGCGGCGGTCTGCTCGATAAGTTTGGCTGGAGCGAGGGCCAGAAGGTCGAGCTTCGCGACAAGTACGAGGCTCGGGATTATTCTCTTGAGTACGCGGGTAAGGACTGCATCTGGGGTTCAAAGTCGGACATGAATATCTATATGAGCATCGATGACTTTAACGAGCTGTTCGGCAACGACGCCGCCTACTTTAACGGCTATGTGAGCGACGAGAAGCTCGACCTCGATGCTCGTTACTTTGCCGGTGACACCACGCCCGACGACATGCGCGCCGTGGGTGACCAGTTCATCGGCATGATGAGCAAAATGATCGGCATGATGGTCGGGCTCGCGGTGTTTATCTTCCTGCTGTTTATGTACCTGCTGACCAAGGCGGTGATCGACCACAGCGCCCGTTCGATCAGCTACATGAAAGTCTTTGGCTATCGCGATAGCGAGATCTCGCATCTGTACATCCGCTCGATCACGCTGTGCGTGGCGGCGTCGCTCGTGCTGAGCCTGCCGGTCATTATTGGCTCGCTCACGGCCATCTTCCGCTCGATGCTGCTCGCCTACAACGGCAATATCGAGATCTACGTGCCCGCTTGGTCCATGGCGGCATGCGTGGGCATCGGCTTTGCGACCTACCTGGTCGTGGCGTTGCTGCACACGCGCTCCATCAAGCGCGTCAGCCTGGCCGAAGCCCTCAAGGTGCAAGAGTAGTCATCGGGGACGTTCTTAAATGACTGGTCATCGGGGACAGTCTTTGACGATTCGCCGGCTCGCTGGCCGGGCTGGCAAGGACTGTCCCTGGCGGTACTCATTTAAGTCTGTCCCCAATGAGTGCCTGTGCTTGACTTCAACCCCACTTCAACGGGTACCATCCTCTATGTCTGTAACGCCATATAGACCGAGGGGATAGATCTATGACCGCAACCGCACCCGCAGCACCGGCAAAGGTGTACTTCACCAACCTGCGCACGCATGCTCGCGAGAGCCAGCTCGACAAACTCAAACGCCTCATTCGCCGCGCCGGCATTGAGCAGATCGACTTCGAGAACAAGTTCGTCGCTATCAAGATTCACTTTGGCGAGCTGGGTAACCTGAGCTTTCTGCGCCCAAACTACGCCCGCGCCGTCGCAGACGTCGTGAAGGAGCTGGGCGGCAAACCCTTCCTCACCGACTGCAACACGCTCTATGTGGGCAGCCGCAAAAACGCGCTCGAGCACATCGACACCGCCTACCAGAACGGCTTTACCCCGTATGCCACGGGTTGCCAGATCATCATCGCCGACGGCCTCAAGGGCACCGACGAGGCGCTCGTTCCGGTCGAGGGCGGCGAGTACGTGCGCGAGGCAAAGATCGGCCAGGCACTCATGGACGCCGACATCGTGATTAGCCTCACCCACTTTAAGGGCCATGAGCAGGCCGGCTTTGGCGGCGCCATGAAGAACCTGGGTATGGGCGGCGGTAGCCGTGCCGGCAAGATGGAGCAGCACGCCGCTGGCAAGCCGAGCGTCGATACCACCAACTGCGTTGGCTGCCGTGCCTGCGAGAAGATATGCGCGCACAGCGCCATCACGTTTGACGGTACGCGTGAGCGCGAGCTTGCCAACGGCAGCACTCGCACGGTTCATGTGGCTGCCATCGACCACGATCGCTGCGTGGGCTGCGGACGCTGCATTGCGGCGTGCAACCAGGACTGCATCAAGCCCGACTATGATGCCGCGGCCGACGTGCTCAACTGCAAGATTGCCGAGTACACCAAGGCTATCGTCGACGGCCGCCCGAGCTTCCACATCTCGCTCGCCATGGACATTAGCCCCAACTGTGACTGCCACGCCGAGAACGACACGCCCATCGTCAACGACATTGGCATGTTTGCGAGCTTCGACCCGGTCGCCATCGATCAAGCCTGCGCCGACGCCGTCCTAGCATCCGAGCCGTTGCCCAACACCGTGCTCACCGACAGCGCGGCCAAAATGGAGCACGACCACGAGCATCTGGAGGGCGAGCAGGCCAAGGACCCCTTCTGCATCACACATCCCGACACCGACTGGCGCTCCTGCATCGCACACGCCGAGAAGATCGGCCTGGGCACGAGCAAGTATGAGCTCATCGAGGTCAAATAGCGCCTAGCTATTGAACATATCAAGTGCCTTTGTGGCGTAAGTCGAGCAAAAGCCGCCCGCGAGCACAGCGCTCGCGGGCGGTTTTCCGGAAGTATGCGGCAAATTTCGAGACCGCCGAGCACACGACGTTTTTTGGCAACAAAACCCCTGATAAATTGTTGATAAAACTGCGGTCTGGTCGGCAGTTCCAGATTTTGCCGCATACTTCCGAAAATAGGGGGTCAGATAAAGCCCCGGACGTTGCTTTTTGCCTAAAAATTCTTTCCGAGGAAGTCGTCGACCGTGTTCCAGTAGAGCTCGGGATCGACCTGCGCGCTCTTGGCGTGCGTGGCGCCATGGATGGTGAGCTTTTGCTTGATCTTGCTGGCGCACGCGTCGTAGTTTTGGTCGAGCATACTGTACGGCACAAAGGTATCTTGATCGCCATGGATAAAGAGCATGGGGACCGTCGCGTGTTTAAGCTGCTCCACGCTGCTCGCCGTATGAAAGTCGTAGCCCGCGCGCACGTTGCACACCAAGTTTGCTACATCGAGCAAGGGAAAGCTGGGCAGCCCAAATACATCCTTGAGCTGCAGGGAAAACTCGTCCCAAACACTCGTATAACCGCAGTCCTCGATGATGCATTTCACGTTGGACGGCAAAGATTCCCCCGCGACGTTCATGGCGGTTGCCGCACCCATCGACTCGCCAAAGACCAGGATGCGCGCCTCGGGGTCGGCCTGAACAATTCGCCCGATCCACGCGACGATGTCGAGGCGCTCGGGCCAGCCCATGCCGATATAGTCGCCGCCGGAGCGCTCGTGGGCACGGGCGGCGGGCGCGAGCACGTTCATGCCGCGGTCGTGGAATCGCTTGACGTATCGGGCCATACCGATGGGCTCGTTGGTATATCCATGCAGGCAGACGGCGTAATCGTGGGTGTTCTCCGGGGCGGCAAAATACCAAGCGGAGAGCTCGGTTCCGTCATCTGCGGTGAGGCTGCTGCTCTCGCGATTCTTTTTAAACCATGCCCGCGCCTCGGTGTCCTCGTCATCCGGCTGCTCACTTTCTTTGTCGTCCTTGCCGTCCTGCATCATCTTCATGGTGTATGGCGCGCGGGGATTCAGCGCGAAGTCAAACAGAAAGTTGCCGGCAAATCCGAGCAGCACAATGACAACCACCAGTGCAACGATGCCTGCTATCTTGAGCTTTCGATGGGGGTGTGCGTTTTGAGCCATGCGGTATTCTCCTATAAGATGTTAATACATCAACATTTAATGCAAGCGCATTATGGACGTTCACCGTTGATGCGTCAACAGGCAAAGAATGGGTAAACAAAGGGTCACGTATGGTGCAAATTTCGCACGCACCCAGACGCTTTGATATAGTGTTGAGAACTCTTTACGTTGGAGGATGTAACCGGCATGTCCGATTCGAGCGACAGTTCCAAGCCGCGACCCAAGATCGCGGCCGTTCCGCACTACACGGTGGGCGAGGAGATCATGAACTCCGTCACCCATGGTGTCGGCTGCCTGCTGGGTATCGCGGGCCTGGTGCTCCTGATCGTATTCGCTGCCCTGCGCGGCGGAGGCCCGGCCCACATGGCCGCGGCGATTGTCTATGGTGTCAGCATTATCCTCGAATACCTAGCCTCCACGCTCTACCACGCGATTCAGCCTGCGCGCGCCAAGCGCGTGTTTCGCATCATCGACCACAGCTGCATCTACCTGCTCATAGCCGGCAGCTATACGCCGTTTTGCCTCATCACGCTCGCAAACGACGGCGGCGCTGCGCTGTTCTTCGCCGTATGGGCCATCGCCATTATCGGCATCGCGCTCGAGTGCTTTTTGCGCGAGCGTCAGCCACACTGGGTAAGCGGCCTGGTCTACCTGCTGATGGGCTGGCTCGTTGTCTTTAAACTGCCCGAGCTCGTGTCGCTGCTCAACCCCGTGGCACTTGCCCTGCTCGCTGTCGGCGGCGTGTGCTACACCGTGGGCGTGCCGTTCTACATCGCCAAAAACGTGCGCTATCTGCACAGTGTTTTCCACTTGTGGGTGCTCGCCGGCAGCATCTTCCAGTTCATGGCGGTGATTCTCTTCGTAATCTAGCGATCGCGTCTGTGCCCGCGGACCTATCCAAGCGGCCGCCGGGCGCAATTGCCCTATCCGTCACCTACGCTTACTACCCAACGTCCCGAATCTTGGAGGTTCGAGAAACTCCCGATGGACATAACCATCTCCCTTATCACCACCCTCGTTTTGACCCTCATCAACGGCTACTTCTCTATGTCCGAGATGGCTCTCACCACGGCTAAGCGCGCCGTGTTGGAGCACGATGCCGAGGAGGGCGATAAACGCGCCGAGCGCGCCGTCCAGCTCGCCGCCGATTCCGACCAGCTGCTCGCCACCATCCAGGTCGCCATCACGCTCGTGGGCTTTGCCTCGTCCGCCGTCGCCTCGACGAGCCTGTCCGACCCGCTCGCCACGTGGCTCATGAGCTTTGGCATCGCGCCGCTTTCAGCCATCGCGCGCGGCCTGGCGCCGGTCATCATCACCGTCGCGGTCGCCTTTGTGTCCATCGTGATCGGCGAGCTCGTGCCCAAGCGCATCGGCCTCGCTAACGCCGAGGGCGTATCCAAGCAGGTTGTGGGACCGCTCTCCGTGTTCCAAAAGATCGCCCGCCCGCTCGTGTGGCTGACCGGCGCCTGCTCCGACGGCCTGGCCCGCATCCTGCGCATCAAGAGCGCCGACGACCGCCAGAACGTCTCGGAGGAAGAGATCAAGTACATGGTCTCGGAGCAGGACGACCTGCTCGACGAGGAAAAGCGCATGATCCACGAGATCTTCGACCTGGGCGACACCGTTGCCCGCGAGGTCATGGTGCCGCGCGTGGACACCACCATGTGCGAGGACGACGAGACGGTCGCCGACGTGTTGTCCACCATGCGCCAGACCGGCTTCAGCCGCATCCCCGTCTATCACGAGGACCCCGACAACGTCGCGGGCATCGCGCACATCAAGGACCTGATCCAGCCCGCGCTCGACGGCAAGGGCGACCAGCCCATCGCCGATTACCTGCGCGACGCCACCTTTGTGCCCGACACCAAGGACATCCTGCCGCTGCTGTCCGAGATGCAGACCTCGCACGACCAGATCGTGGTGGTCGTGGACGAGTACGGCGGCACGGCCGGCATCATCACCATCGAGGATATCGTCGAGGAGATCGTCGGCGAGATCGAGGACGAGTTCGACCCCGACAACAAGTACCTCACGCGCCTTTCGCGCCGCGAGTGGCTCGTCGATGGGCGTTTTTCGTGCGATGACGCGATTGAGCTTGGTTGGCCGCTCGAGGAAAGCGATGATTATGAGACCATCGCCGGCT
The DNA here is from genome assembly GCA_900542365.1 of uncultured Collinsella sp. GTDB lineage: Bacteria > Actinomycetota > Coriobacteriia > Coriobacteriales > Coriobacteriaceae > Collinsella. The sequence continues at coordinate 15,914 of UQNH01000043.1, forward strand.
GGATTTTGGAGCTTTGTGACTCGGTGCCCGACATCGGAGAGGTGTTTGAGGTCGCGGGGTACAAGTTTAAAGTGCAGTCGATGCGTGGCCAGCGCATCTCGCTCATTCGCGTGATCGCTCCGGCCGAAACCGATAAGAAGGATTCCGAGTCTTCGGTAAACGAGCCGACGACGTCGGGTGCGGGTTCCGCGAATCCGCACGACGGCGACGAGTAGGGCAAGGAAGAGTAGGGGAGAGTTATGGCAGGCCTGTTCAACATCCTTAAGGTCACCGTCAGCGAGGACAAGATCTGCGCGCATGTGCTGGTGAACCCCGGCATGCCGCTCATGACCTCGGAGGACATCGAGGCCACGGCGCGCGTGTACTACCTGGTACCGGCGATTGCCAAGCACCTGTGCCTGGGTGATTCCGGCCGCGAGTTCCAGGACTGCATGGGTCAGACCGAGCTCTGCCACCTGCTGGAGCACGTGACGGTCGAGCTCATGAACGAGACCGGTCTTGCCGGTAGCATCTCGTGCGGCCGCACGCGCGTAAGCGAGCATGACGAGCGTGTCTTTGAGGTCGAGCTTTCGTGCCCCGACGACGCACTGGCCATCGGTGCGCTGTCGTCGGCCACCTTTATGATGGACTGGGCGTACCTGCACGCCGACCAGCCTGCCCCCGACGTGGAAGGCACGGTCGCGGGCCTGCGCAACCTGGTGCTGGGCATGCGCGCCGAGGCCGAGGGCAAGGATCCTCACGAG
>UQNH01000044.1:0-15985 GCA_900542365.1 uncultured Collinsella sp.
AAAGGGCGGAGGCGGGGCATGCCCCGCCTCTTACACCACATCTCTGTGCGCTACCTGTCGATCGAGCAGATAAGCTGCCGTATCTCCTCAAGTGTTCATTAAAGGAAGACCTTGATGCGAATAAATCTCATTAAGATCTTCTTTTATTAACGAAAATAATGTAGCTACAACGGTAACAGTACTCATATTTGCCGTTTTTTGGCCACAGTCCTTCGGAGGGTCCTCGAAAATAGTCCCGAGCCGGCACTTGGGGACGTTCCTATAATGCCGGCACTTAGGAGCGCCCCCAGGTGCCGGCACCGCGTCTGCCTGCGGCGGCCGCGCCCCGCTGCGTCGCTTCGCTCCTTGCGTGCTGCGCTGGAAAACGCTTCGCGTTTCCTCAGCTCCGCACCCTTGCGGGCTCGAATTCCTCCGCTTGCCCACAAGAAAGCGCCCTGGGCCGTTATGGGCTTAGGGCGCTCAGTTTTAATGGCTGGGACGGAGGGATTCGAACCCCCAACAGCCGGCACCAAAAACCGGAGTTCTACCGTTGAACTACGTCCCAATGTGTGGTGTTGCCCAAAAGCAACTCGTCTAGTTTACCTAATCTGCGAGGGCATCGCAAACGCCATCGAGTAGGCGTACGGCGAGCGTCTGCGCGTCGCTGGCCGTGAAGGTGCCGTTGTAGCGCGTCATGCCCGTGAGCTCAATGCGAATGCGAGCCGGCTTCTGCTGCACGGCGACATTGGCGGTGCGGATGCGCTGGGCCAGGTTGTGGCACTCGGCGAGGGCAATCGTGGCGCGTGGCGCGGCGTCGGCGGGCAGCTCGTCGCTTGCGATCTCGAGCACCAGGTCAACGTCGGTTGGGACCTCGGAGTCGCAGAGCATCATGCCGCTGTTGTCGGTCGTTGCCGTGGCGATGTTCCACATGCGCGAAGCAACGCTGCGTGCGATGGGGTCCTCACCGATAACGGCGATCTGGAAGCGCTCGAGCACGTTGGCGGCGCGAGCAAAACCGATGCGGGACTCGGCTTCGGTGACCGAGGGCTTGCCCTCCCACACATGGTGCAGGCGGTTGATGTAGGCGTAGGTGTCCTGGAAGGCCATGCCGTCGGCAAACAGGCCGACATTTTCCTGGAACTGCTGCAGGGCGGCCTCGGTATGCGGACCAAAGTAGCCGTCGTCTTCGCCACAGGCAAAGCCCAAAACGTTGAGAGCGCGCTGCAGGGCCTGCACATCGGCGCCATGGAAATTGGGCATGCGAAGATACAGGGTGCGGTCGCCCAGCTTATACGAGGCGTCGACCAGGGCGCTCCAACAGGGGATATCGACGGCATGACCGGCAGCAAGGCCGCTGTCGAGCCTGAAGGTGCTGACGGCCTGCTCGGTGGTGGTGCCAAAGCGCTTGTCGACAACCTCGGCGTCATCGATTGTATAGCCGAGCTGCAGAAGGCGGGACTGGACGTCCTCGACGGCTGCTCCCTGCATGCCTGTGGTAATAGGTTCCATGAACGAACCCCTTTCGGCGTACCATTCGTACTATTTTGAGCGTGTGTCGGATAGACAACGCGAGACAATTTATAAACATGCACTCAATAGTGTAGCAACTTGTACCCAAACTCGCTGCCCACAGGTTTTATGACCCCCGCTAGTTAAGACGCTCCACAAAGAAATCTGCCATTGAGAGGAAGAGCTCGCACGCATGCGGGTCGAGCTCGACGCCTTCGATAGCGGCCTTGGCCTTAGCGGTCAGGTCGAGCGCATAGGTGTGGGCGTAATCGATGGAGCCGGTCTCCTGGAAGATCTCCACGGCGCGTGTGAGCTGCGCAGGGTCCTCGGTGCCCGAGGAAAGGATTGCCTCGATCTCGTCGTGATAGCGCTCGTCTGACAGGGCATGCACGGCAACGAGGGTGCGCTTGCCCTCGGTGATATCGGTGCGGAAGTCCTTGTTGGCGGCCTCCTTGGTGCCGATCAAGTTGAGCAGGTCGTCTTGAATCTGGAAGGCAAGGCCCGTGTGCAGCCCAAAGGCGCGCAGTGCCTCAATCTGCTCTTCGCTGCCGCCGCCGATAATGGCTCCGGCGGCAAGCGGCGTCGCTCCGCTGTAGTACGCGGTCTTGTGCGTCGCCATGTCCAGATAATCGTCGACCGAAATGTCAAAGCGCTCGTCGCGGACCCAGCCCAGGTCGAGCGCTTGGCCCTCGATGGTACGGACGATCATCTCGGTAAGCTCGTGGAGCACGTGAAGCTTCACGTCTGCGTTGAGTGTGGGGTCGTCGAGAACCGTCTTGGTGACCATGGTGAGCGCCAGGTCACCGCAGTTGATGGCAAGACCGGTGCCCTCGGTAAGGTGCATGCAGGGCTTGCCGCGACGAATCTGCCCGTTGTCGGCGATGTCGTCGTGGATGAGTGCGCCCGACTGAAAGTGCTCGATGGCCGCCGCTGCGCTGCGGGCGCTCTCAAAGCTGCCGCCTACCGCAGTGGCGGCGAGCATGCAGATGAGCGGGCGGTGGCGCTTGCCAGCGTTTGCCGTAAATGCCGAGAGCGGGGTATACAGGTAGCGCTCGATATCGGCGGAAGTCGCCTGTCCGTCAAAGAACGTGGCCAGATAGTCGTTAATCTGGTCAAAGTGCTGGGCTAAAAAGCTGGTAAACGGACTGGACACGGGTTCTCGCATTCTTTGATAGGTTGCATCGTTGCATTATGCAGACAACATATTGCCACATTAGGGCGTCGAGCGCGGCGGTTGAAGACGATTGGTCCATGCGGCCGCAAGTGCGGTAGGGGCTTGGCTAGATAAGCCCAAAGTGTTCGAGCGCGGTGACGACGCCGTCGTGGTCGATGCTGTCGGTGACATAGTCGGCCTTTTCCTTGAGGAAGTCCGGCGCATTGCCCATGGCGATACCGACATCGACGGCGTTCATCAGCGAGACGTCATTGCTGGCGTCGCCGATGCCGTATACGGTTCCGTGGTGGGGATCGAGGGCGTCGAGTACGGACTGGATACCCTCGCGCTTGGTGCATTCGCGAGGCGAAATCTCGGTCACTTCGAGCTCGAGCTCGTTAAAGCAGAGCAGCGGCTCAAACGCTTGATCCTGAGCGATGCGGCTGGCAAGCGACGTGGACATTAAGATCTTGTAGGCGCTGTAATGTTGCAGCTGCGTAATTGCATCGCCCACGGTGCGGGCGTATCCCGGGGCGTCGGGCGCATCGGCACTCATGCGAACGACGCCATTGAGTCCCTCAAAACGAATCACTTCGTCCGATTGCTCAAGAATGGGAGCAAGGCGCTGCAGCATGCCGGGCGTCATCGCCAAATCGCGAATCACGTGTCCCTCAAGTTCGACATAGCCACCCGCGAGGCAGACGATGCCGGTCCAGGGCAGCTCGAGCAGCTTTGGATGGATGCAGCTCAGCGTGCGCCCTGTGCAGATAAACGCCATATTGCCCTTGGCGACAAAATCACGGATGGCTTGCGAGACCGCTTCATTGGGATAGGGGGAGAGGTCTCGCTCGCTCTCGGGAAGCTCTTGTGCCACTCGAGGGTCTTGCCAGGCGAGTGTTCCGTCGATATCGAAGAAGCAGATATCGCCGCGCTTATGGGCTGCGCTGGCGGCAGGGGAGGCCGAGGTGGTGGGCACAAATCCCGGCTCGAGGCCCATGATCTGGTCAAAATGCTCTTTAACGCGGGGAACGGAGATGCCAATAATCACCTGGGCGGTCTTGCCCGTAATGATGAGGCCCTTGGCGCCCACCGCGACAAACGACGCATTATCTGCAACGATGGAAGGGTCTGCGACCTCGACGCGCAGGCGCGTGGCGCAGTTGGTTGCGCCCACGATATTGCCAACGCCACCTAAAAGCTGAATTACCCGCTCGGCGAGGACGTGATCTTGATCGGATTGAATACTGACCTCGCCATTGGGAGATTGCTCTTTGGCAAAGCCGCTTCCCGTTAAACGATCGATTGCCGCGCGATTGGAGACATGATCCTCGCGGCCCGGCGTCTTAAGGTCATAGACCAAGATGAGTGCTCGAAAACTAACAAAAAAGATGAGGCTAAAGGCAAGACCGATACCGAGCGCCAAAAGGTAGGAGCCGGCATGCATTCGCATGAGTGGGATGAAGTTGAAGGCCGTCATTTCCATGAGACCGCCCGAGAAGATGCCGACGATGCCAAAGAAGTTCATGGTCATGGCAAGGCAGGAGGATAGGACGGCGTAGAGCAAAAAGAGTCCAGGATAGGTGAACATAAAGAGAAACTCGAGCGGCTCGGTGACACCGCAGACCACCGAGGCGACGATGGCGGGCAAAAGGATGACCTTAAGGCCGGCGCGGCGTTCGGGTTTGGCGGTGAAATAGAATGCTGCCGCGATGGCGGGAAGGCCAAAGAGCTTGCCCCAGCCGGTGGCGGTAAAACCTGCCCAGGGCGCAAGTTCATTTAAAGGGCGCGTGCTATGGGAGAGAATGGGGAGCAGGTTGGTCCACGTGGCGTAAATACCGTCGTGAATGACCAGATTGTCGTAATAGATGGGCATATAGAGCAGGTGGTGCAGCCCCATGGGCTCGAGTGCTCGCTCCAAAAACACAAAGATGCCCACGCCGAAGGGGCCGACGCCCGCAAGTGCGTGGCGCAGCGTTTCGGTCACGGCGTATGCGAAGGGCACGATGGCGGCCGAGATGGCGGCAAGGGCAAACACGGCAAAAAAGCTGATGAGGTAGACCAGCGAGGAACCCGAGAAGGTGCCGAGCCAATCGGGAACCTTGGCATCGTAGAAGCGGTCATGGATGGCGACGACGGTTGCCGATACCGCCAGCGGGCCGATAATGCCGGTGTCGAGCGTCTTGATGCCGTCGATGACGGTGATACCGCTGGCGGGGGTCAAAGATGATGGGTACTTAAGCCCAAGGTTGTCTCCGCTCAGCTTAATGATCTCGCTCAAAAAGAAGCAATAGGCAAAATAGGCCACGAGTGCCTCGAGGCAGCAGCGTGCCGGTTGCTTTTGGGCAAGACCGATAGGCAGCGCTACGGCAAAAAGGAGCGGGAGACGTTTAAAGACCGTCCACGAGCCGCGCTGGATGATGGTCCAGAAAACGTACCAAGGGGTTCCGTATACGGCGAGGTCACCGACGATGTCTACGGTCGTGGCGAGGGCGGAGATGCCGACCATGAGGCCTGATATAGAAAACAGCATGGCGGGCGCGAACATTGCCCCGCCAAAGCGTTGGATTTTCTGCAGCATAATATGCCTTCCGGATGCAACATGCTGTGCGAGCAAGAACGTTTAAACAATGAACTCATTGTAGAGGACTGGCTGCTTGCCGCATTGACGGTTTTGATTCGGTCCGATTTGGGTTTCGGGGGAACCGTCGACGGTAAATAATCCGTACTTTACCGATAATCGGTTTAAACAACTTTAAGAAATGCTATCGTGCCTAGCCATACATATTCATTAGAGGTGAAGTTATGCCAAAAGCGATTTACGAAGGAATCTACCGCGAGATCCGTTCGCGCATCATTAACGGGACCTATGCGTTTCAGGAGATGCTGCCAACCGAAGCCGAGCTGACCGCGGAGTTTGGCTGCACGCGCAATACCGTTCGACGCGCCTTGAGCATGCTGGCCGACCAGATGTTTGTGCAGCCTATACACGGCAAGGGCGTGCGCGTTATTTGGCTTAAGGGCGAAACCGACATGCTGGGCGCACTCGAAGAGGTTGAGTCGTTTGGCGAGTTCGCAAAACGCAACAATGCCGTCGCATCGACCGAGGTCAAGTCTTTTGAACATTTGATTTGCACTGAGCAACTGTCGCGCCGCCTTGGCTTTAAGGTGGGCGAGGAGCTGATTCGCGTCGTGCGTGTCCGAAGCCTCAACGGCAGCGCGCGCCAGGTGGACCACGGCTACTTTTTGGAGTCGATCGCCAAGGGCCTGACCCCCGAGATTGCGGCAAGCTCTATCTACGACTATCTGGAGCACAAGCGTGGCGTCAAAGTGATGGCGAGCCGCCGTACGGTGAGCGTCGAGCTTGCCAACGATGAGGACTGCAGCTACTTGGACCTTGGCAAGTACAACTGCGTCGCCGTTATGGAGAGCCAGTCGTACACCTCGGACGGCATCTTATTTGAGGTGACGCATGCCCGCACGCATCCCGAGATCTTCCACTACCGCGTCAACTCCAAGCGATAGCCGGCTAGCTCGCAGCCTGACGAGACTCATGTCCTCAAAGAGAAAACGCCCGGTCAAACCGACGATGCATCGGCTTGACCGGGCGTTTTCTCTGCATTCGATAACAAGTAATTGTTTATACAAAACTTGTCAAGTATCAAGTTGAAATTACCGTTCACCGAAGTTTTTCTACCGCTCTAGTAATACTTGTTCAAACAACTAGCCAAATAGCGTATTGTACAAATCAGCAAAAGGGGCAAAGTCCCCGAGCCAATCTCCGAAGGCGGCGGCAAAGGGTGCCGCCACGGTGTGAAAGGGTGGATTGTAATGAAGAACGAAATGAGCAGAAGGCAGTTCCTGGGCTTCGCTGGCTCCGCGGCTGCGGTTCTTGGTCTGGGTCTCGTGGGCTGTGGTGGTTCTGCCGGCTCCGGCTCCTCTGCTTCTGGTGACGCTGCCGAGGTCTACTTCCTCCAATTTAAGCCTGAGGTCGACAAGGAGTGGAAGGAGATCGCCAAGGCGTACAAGAAGGAGAAGGGCGTCGAGGTCAAGATCGTGACCGCCGCCTCCAACACCTACGAGGAGAAGCTCAAGTCCGAGATGTCCAAGAGCTCCGCTCCGACGCTGTTCCAGGTCAACGGCCCCACCGGCCTTAAGAACTGGAAGGACTACTGCGCCGATCTTTCCGACACCAAGCTCCGCGGCGAGCTCATCGACGACTCCCTGGCGCTGCAGTCCGACGGCAAGGATCTGGGTATCGACTGGGTTCAGGAGAGCTACGGCATCATCTACAACAAGGAGCTCCTCGAGAAGGCCGGCTACAAGGCCGAGGACATCAACTCCTTCGACAAGCTGAAGGCTTGCGCCGATGACATCCAGGCCCGCAAGGACGAGCTCGGCGTTGACGGTGCCTTCACTTCCGCCGGCATGGATGACTCCTCCAGCTGGCGCTACACCACGCACCTCGCCAACCTCCCGCTCTACTACGAGTTCGAGAAGGAGCACAATCAGGAGGACGACGAGATCAAGGGCGAGTATCTCGACAACTTTAAGCAGATCTTCGACCTGTATATCACCGACTCCACCTGCGATCCTTCGCAGCTCGCCTCCAAGACCGGTGACGACGCCACCAACGAGTTCGCAACCGGCAAGGCCGTCTTCTACCAGAACGGCTCTTGGGCCTACGCCGACCTCACCAAGGCCGGTATGACCGACGACCAGCTCGGCATGCTGCCGATCTACATCGGCGTCGACGGCGAGGAGAACCAGGGCCTGTGCTCCGGCGGCGAGAACTACTGGTGCGTCAGCTCCCAGGCTTCCGAGGATGCCCAGAAGGCCACCGAGGACTTCATGTATTGGTGCGTCACTTCTGACACCGCCACCAGCATCATCGCTGACAAGATGGGTCTGACCGCCCCGTTCAAGAGCGCTAAGGAGACCACCAACGTCTTCTCGCAGCAGGCCGTTGCTATGGCCAAGGACGGCAAGAAGACCGTCGCTTGGGACTTCGTTTACATCCCCTCCGAGGAGTGGAAGAAGAACCTCAAGCAGGCTCTCATCGCTTATGCTGCCGACAACACCAAGTGGGACGGCGTCAAGAACGCCTTCGTCGATGGCTGGAAGACCGAGAAGGCTGCTTCCGAGTAAGCAGTTGCTGCCCAAGCTATCTGATTAGCGACAGGGGGCGGGCAGACGTAGGTTTGCCCGCCCCCTGCATATTGAAAGGACCCTTCTATGGGCAAAGCACTCAAGCGCTGGTGGCCGCTCTTTATGCTGCCCACGTGCCTGGCGTTTATGATCGGGTTCGTGATTCCCTTTATCCAGGGTTTCTATCTCTCGTTCTGCCAGTTTATTACCATCAATAACGCGCACTTTGTCGGTATCGAGAACTACGTGCGCGCGCTGTCCGATCCGCAGTTCTCCACGTCGTTCTTCTTTACCGTGGCGTTTGCCTTCCTGTCGACGGTGCTCATCAACGTGATCGCGCTGGCCATCGCGCAGGCGCTCACCCGCAAAGCGCTCAAGGGCACCAACATCTTCCGTACGATCTTCTTTATGCCTAACCTGATCGGCGGCATCGTGCTGGGCTACATTTGGCAGATTCTGATCAACTGCCTGCTCTCCAACGTGGGCGCCCAGCTCATCGCCCTTAACTCTGCTGCTGGCTTCTGGGGCCTTATCATCCTGACCCTGTGGCAGCAGGTCGGCTACATGATGATCATCTACATCGCCGGTCTGCAGTCCATCCCGTCTGACTACATCGAGGCCGCCAAGGTCGATGGCGCTACGGCATGGCAGACGTTTTGGAAGGTTAAGATCCCCAACCTGATGCCGACCATCACCATCTGCCTGTTCCTGTCCATCACCAACGGCTTTAAGCTGTTCGACCAGAACCTCGCCCTTACCGGTGGCGCCCCGGCGCACTCCACCGAGATGCTCGCCCTGAACATCTACAACACGTTCTATTCGCGTGCTGGCATCGCATGGCAGGGCATCGGTCAGGCCAAGGCAGTTATCTTCTGCATCCTGGTTGTCGCTATTTCTATGATCCAGCTTAAGGCCACGAGGTCCAAGGAGGTGCAGCAGTAATGAAACGCGATAAGGCTATCAACCGCGCGCTCTCGATCTTCTTTACGATTCTGTCGCTCGCATGGATCTACCCCGTGTTCATGATTGCGCTCAATTCCTTTAAGAAAGCGACCGCAATCAGCACCACCACGGCGTTCGATCTGCTCACGCCCGAGACGTTCAACGGCCTCGCAAACTACGTGCACGCTCTGAACGAGCAGGGCTTTGCCTCGGCGTTTATGTACTCGCTCATCATCACGGTCACGTCGGTCGTGCTGATTCTGGTGTGCTGCTCCATGTGCGCTTGGTACGTGGTGCGCGTCAACAGCAAGATCTCGAACTTCTTCTATTACCTGTTCGTCTTCTCGATGGTCGTACCGTTCCAGATGCTCATGTTCACGCTGTCCAACCTCGCGGACCGCATCGGCTTTAACACGCCGTTTAACATCTGCTTCATCTACCTTGGTTTTGGCGCGGGCCTCGCGGTCTTTATGTTCGCCGGCTTCGTCAAGAACATCCCGCTCGAGATTGAGGAAGCGGCCATGATCGACGGCTGCAACCCGGTCCAGGTGTTCTTTAAGATCGTCCTTCCCATTATGAAGCCCACCTATCTTTCGGTCGGCATCCTTGAGACCATGTGGGTCTGGAACGACTATCTGCTGCCCTACCTTACGCTCGACTCCACCAAGTACAAGACCATTCCTATCTTGATCCAGTACTTCCGTGGCGGCTATGGCCACGTCGAGCTCGGCCCCATGATGGCATGCATCATGATGGTCGTCATCCCCATCGTCATCATGTACATCTTCTGCCAGAAGTACATCATTGACGGCGTTGTGGCAGGTGCCGTCAAGGGCTGATGCCGTAACTGTTTTGCAAGTTTTGGCGGCGCCCCTCAGCGTGGCGCCGCGTATCGAAAGGTAGAGACATGGCCGAGATCGTTCTCAAACATGTTCAGAAGGTGTATCCCAACAACGAGTCCAAAAAGAAGGGCTTCTTTGGCAAAAAGAAGAAGACCGAGGAGAAGAAGCACAACCTCAAGGTTACCGAGGACGGCGTGCTCGCGGTGGAGGACTTTAACCTCACCGTGCATGACCAGGAGTTTATCGTCCTCGTTGGCCCTTCTGGCTGTGGTAAGTCCACGACGATGCGCATGGTCGCCGGCCTGGAGGACATCACCTCGGGCGATGTGCTCATCGATGGCAAGCGCGTCAACGACGTCGCTCCCAAGGACCGCGACATCGCCATGGTGTTCCAGAGCTATGCTCTGTACCCCAATATGACGGTGTACGAGAACATGGCGTTTACGCTCGAGCTCAAGAAGGTCCCCAAGGACGAGATCGACCGTAAGGTTCGCTCCGCTGCCGAGATCCTGGGTATTACCGAGTACCTCGACCGTAAGCCTAAGGCGCTCTCCGGCGGTCAGCGTCAGCGCGTCGCCATCGGCCGCGCCATCGTGCGTGATCCTAAGGTCTTCCTGATGGACGAGCCGCTGTCCAACCTGGACGCCAAGCTGCGTAACCAGATGCGTGCCGAGCTCATCAAGCTGCGCCACGAGATCAAGGGCACGTTCATCTACGTCACTCATGACCAGACCGAGGCCATGACCCTCGGTGACCGTATCGTGGTCATGAAGGACGGCGTCGTCCAGCAGATCGCCACCCCGCAGGAGGTCTTCAACCATCCCGCGAACATCTTCGTCGCCGGCTTTATCGGCGTGCCGCAGATGAACTTCTTCGATGCCCAGCTGGTGCGCTCGGGCAACGGCTTTACCGTCAAGACCGAGGATATGAACGTGGCGCTCGCCCCCGAGACCTGCGCTCAGCTTGCTCTCAACTGGGACGGCGGCGACGTGAAGGAGATCACGGCCGGCGTGCGTCCCGAGCAGATTCTGCTTGCCGACAAGGACGAGGAGGGCGCGCTCCAGGGTACCGTCGAGGTGACCGAGCTCATGGGTTCGACCGAGCATGTCCACGTGACCGCTCCCGATGGCCAGTTCGTCCTGATCATTCCCGTTGTCGACCTCGAGGCCAAGGGTGCGCTCAAGGCGGGCGACCCCATCTGGTTCAAGTTTGAGAAGAACGCGACCCACCTCTTCGATAAGGTCTCTGGCAAGAACCTTATCTAGGCCCGGTGCAACCAGGCCCTTCCTTTGGGCGACTGCGGTATTGCCATCCTTTTGCCGCGGTCACATATAAGGCTCCCCTCCCGTCCACTGGGCGAGAGGGGAGCCTTTCTTTGTGTTGGGACTGCCTGACCGGTCGTTTGTCTCGATCTGTAACGGATAGGGCCGATTTCGGACGTTAGATGTTACAGATCGAGACGGTTCCGCTGAGCTAACCATTTCATCTAAATCTGTAACACCAAAGGCGAATTTCACCTGCTAGATGTTACAGATTGAGATAAACCCAAGGGGAGGGGCCGGTATGTCTCAATCTGTAACAGCTGGGACCGTTTTGGTTGAGTAGTTGTTATGGATCGAGATTGTTTGGCCGAGTCGGATCACAGGGTAACGTGCGAGCACAAAAAACGGAGCCGCGTTGCCGTGGCTCCGTTTTCAAGAGGATGGGCGATGAAACCGAATTAGCTCAGGTGCCAGATCTCGTCGTTGTACTGGGAGATCGTGCGGTCGGACGAGAAGGTGCCGGCGTTGGCGATGTTGATCAGCGCCTTGCGCATCCAAGCGTCCTGGTCCTCGTAGTCGGCCAGCACGCGCTCCTTGGTCTGGATGTACTCCTCAATGTCGAGTAGAGCCATAAACCAGTCCTTGCCCATGATGTCGTCGTGCAGGCGCTGCAGGCGCTCGGCGTTGCCGGTCGCCATAAAGGCGGGGTTGGTGATGAAGTCCACCAGCAGCTTGATGCCGGGCTTGCGGTAGAGCGCGCCGGCGTCATAGGTGCCGTCGGCGTAGAGCTGCTCGACCTGCTTGGACGAGGCGCCAAAGGTATAGATGTTCTCGTCGCCGACAAGCTCGGCAATCTCCACGTTGGCACCGTCGAGCGTGCACAGGGTCAAAGCGCCGTTGAGCATGAACTTCATGTTGGAGGTGCCGCTCGCCTCCTTGGAGGCCAGGCTGATCTGCTCGGAGATGTCAGCAGCGGGGATCACGCGCTCGGCAGCGGTGACGTTGTAGTTCTCGATCATGACAACCTGCAGGTAGGGAGCCACGTCGGGGTCGTTTGCAATCCACTGGGACAGCGTCAGGATCAGGTGAATGATGTCTTGGGCGATAGTGTAGGCAGGGGCCGCCTTGCCGCCAAAGATGATGGTGACGGGATGCTTAGGTCTGTTGCCGTTCTTGATATCGAGGTACTTCCAGATGATGTAGAGCGCGAGCATCTGCTGGCGCTTGTACTCGTGGATGCGCTTGACCTGGACGTCGATGATGGCGTTGGAGGGAATGGTCACGCCCTGCTCGAGCGCCATGAACTGGCGCATGATGGCCTTGGCCTCGGCCTTGGTGGCGGCCAGGCGCTCAAGAACATCTTTGTCGTCAACGAACTCGGCAAGCTTACTCAGGTCGCCGGTGCTGCGCCAATCGGTGCCGATCACATCGTCGAGCAGGCTGGCGAGCGCGGGGTTGGCGCCATGGATCCAACGGCGGAAGGTGATGCCGTTGGTCTTGTTGGAGAACTTCTCGGGGTAGATCTCGTAGAACGGATGAAGCTCGGTATCCTCCAGGATCTTGGTGTGCAGCGCGGCGACGCCGTTGATGGAGAAGCCAAAGTGGATGTCCATGTGGGCCATGTGGACGGTGTCGTATTCGTCGATGATGGCGACGCGTGGGTCGTCGTGCTCGGCCTTGGCGATCTCATCGAGCTTGACGATAATGTCGGCGATGGCAGGGGAGACCTTTTGCAGGCTGGCGAGCGGCCACTTCTCGAGGGCCTCGGCAAGAATCGTGTGGTTAGTGTAGGCGACCATGGACCGTACGATGGTCACGGCCTCGTCAAACTCGATGTCGTGCTCGGTGGTGAGCAGGCGAATGAGCTCGGGAATGACCATGGTGGGGTGCGTGTCATTGATCTGGACTACGGCGTAGTCGGCCAGGTCGTGCAAGTTGCTGCCGCGCTCGATGGCCTCGTCGATCAGGAGCTGGGCGGCGTTGCTCACCATGAAGTATTCCTGGTAGATGCGAAGCAGGCGGCCCTGCTCGTCGGAATCATCCGGATAGAGGAACAAGGTGAGGTTCTTGGCGATCTCGGTCTTGTCGAAGTCGATGGAGCTGCCGGGGACCAGGCCGTCGTCGACACTTGCCAGGTCGAACAGGCGTAGGCGGTTCTTGGTGGGCTGGCCATAACCGGGTACATCGATGTTGACGAGCTTGGAAGTAACGGCAAAATCACCGAACTCGACGGTGTAGGAGCGGTCGTCGTCGACTAGGATGTCCTGCTCACCGAGCCACTCGTCGGGGACGGCCTTCTGCTGGTTGTCGACAAAGCGCTGGCGGAACAGGCCGTAATGGTAGTTGAGGCCCACGCCATCGCCGGTCAAGCCCAGCGTGGCGATGGAATCCAGGAAGCATGCGGCCAGACGGCCCAGGCCGCCGTTGCCGAGCGACGGTTCGACCTCGAACTCCTCGATCTTGTTGAGGTCGTGGCCCGCGGCGGTGAGCTGGTCCTTAACCTCGTCATAGATGCCAAGGTCGATCATATTGTTGATGAGCAGCTTGCCGATCAAAAACTCGGCAGAGATGTAGTAGAGCTTTTTCTTGCCGTTGTTGAGAGGACAGGCGGCAGAGCGCTCCTGCACGAGCTTGGCCAGCAGCTTATAAATACGACGGTCATCGAGCTGCTCGAGCGAGGTGCCAAAGGACTGCTCGGCAAGATCCGCAAGATTGATACGGGGCATGTTTCCTCCTGTGATGGGTTGATTACATGTCAGAAATTCAAAAGAAGCCCGCGCGAGGGATTGGAGTGGCCTCGCGCGGGGAAAACGGACGCGTCCGCACGATGGGGTGGGGTCGGGCGCGGTGGCTCCTATTGGGGAAGCTCAATTTCGTCTTCCGACGGGATGCGGAAGTAGGTCTCGGTCCAGCCGGTGAGCTTGTGCTCGAGCTCGCGGGTGATGGCGCCATCGAGCATGCGCCAGGTCCAGTTGCCGCCCATGGTGGCGGGAGTGTTGATGCGCGCCTCGTTGCCCAGGTTGAGCAGGTCCTGCATGGTGTAGATGCAGGTATCGCTTACGCTGGCGGCGATGGCGCGGTTGAGTGCATCGGCCATGGGCTCGCCTGCCTGCTGGTGGGTGTACAGGGCCGCCTGCTCGCGCTGACGCGGGGTGGCCGTTCCCTCAAACCAACCGCGCGCCGTCTCGTTGTCGTGTGTGCCCACATAGGCGACGGTGTTGGCAATGTAGTTGTGCGGCAGGTAGTACGAGTTGGTGCCCTCAAAGGCGAACTGCAAGATCTTCATGCCGGGGAAGCCCGAGTTGTCGCGCATGTCGATGACGCCGGGGGTGAGGAAGCCCAGGTCTTCGGCGATGATGGGCAGCGTGCCGAGCTTTTCCTCGAGCGTCTTGAAGAACTTGAGGCCGGGGCCCTGCGTCCACGAACCGTAGGACGAATCGGGTGAGGAGAACGGCACCTCCCAATAGGCCTCGAAGCCGCGGAAGTGATCCAGGCGGATGACATCGTACATGTCGAGGGCGGCGCGGATACGGCCCTCCCACCAGGAGAAACCGTCGGCTTCCATGGCGTCCCAGTCGTAGATGGGATTGCCCCAGTACTGGCCGGTGGCCGAGAACTGGTCGGGCGGCGTGCCGGCGACACTCACAGGATTACCGGCGGCGTCGATCTTAAAGAGCTCGGGCGTGGCCCACATCTCGACGGAGTCGCGCGAGACATAGATGGGCAGGTCGCCGATGATGAGGATATCGCGCTCGTTGGCATAGGCCTTGAGGCGGCTCCACTGACGATTGAAGAAGTACTGCGTCATCTGGTGGTAGAGCATGCGCGCGGGATGGGCGGCGCAGACCTTGGCAGAAGCCTCGCCGCGGGTACGGAGCTCTGCGGGCCACTCCCAAAAGGCCTTGAGACCGCACTCCTCCTTGACGGTCATGAACTCGCAGTAGGGGATGAGCCAGTCTTCGTTTGCTTGGACAAAGTCGTCGAAGTCGGCCGGCTTGTCGGCGGCAAAGCGCTCGGCGGCGCGGTCGAGAATCTGACGACGGCCACCAAAGATGGCACCATAGTCGACATTGCTGGGGTCGGAGCCCAGGTACACGCCGTCGATATCGCACTGCTCCAGATAGCCGGCCTCGATAAGCTCGGCAAAGTCGATGAAATTGGGGTTGCCCGCACGGGCCGAGAACGACTGATAGGGCGAGTCGCCATAGCTCGTTGTCGTAAGGGGGAGAATCTGCCAGTAATGTTGTTTGCACGAGGCGAGGAAATCGACAAAGTCATAGGCGTTCCAGCCAAAGCCGCCGATACCGTAAGGTCCGGGCAATGACGAAACGGGCATCAGAACGCCGCTTGCACGCTCCATGGATGCACTCACCGTCCTTTTGAATAAGGGGCTGCGCCGTAGATGGATAGACGGCTCGTCCCGAGTTTCCATTGCTATTGTCCCTATTGTAGAACATGTTGTTTAAACATGTATAGAGAGAATGAAAAAGTTGCCGACTTTCGGTGAATGGTAGTGCGCCATAGACGATATGAGTTGAACATTGGGAGCTCCTCCCCTTGCGGCTCTTTTGTGGGTCGGGCGACAATGGTCGTCGTCATTAAAGACCGGCTGCCAGCCAGGTTGCAACAATGCAAGAAGGGTTCACATTCAGTTGGCCGTTGACACAAACAATCGCGCGAAGACCTCGTCTTCTTCGGTAAGTCCAGGCGCGGCAAGACGCGCATGGCAGTCGCCCTCACGATGCGCGCGGTCGCCGCGGACATGTCGGTCAGGTTCTGGCAGACCGCGCAGCTGGTTCTCGAGCTCGGCAACGCGAAGCGCAAGGGAACGCTGTCGAAACTGTTGAACGACGTGTCGCCCGCGAGGCTGCTCGTGCTCGACGAGTTCGTCTACGTCCCCTGCGACGTAGACGGTGCGAGGGTTCTCTACCAGGTCATTTCCGTCCATGTAGTGCTCGTAGGCCGCGGCGTCGTCGGGCTCGTCGAAGGAGAGGGACTCCGTCCAGTCCCAGTAGGCCCCCGTCCAGGCGCCCCTGCGCCTGCCGGCCGGCGTCGTCTCGTCGAAGACGAGGCCGTGGCGCAGCAGGAACTTCGACATCCGCTGCTTGGCGTGTTGCAGGTCGTCGCGCGCGTCCTCGAGGGCGCTCGTCGGG
>UQNH01000045.1:0-15379 GCA_900542365.1 uncultured Collinsella sp.
GGGCGCCTGCTTTGTTTTGAGAAGTTCGCGAAGCCCACTTCTCAAAACAAAGCAGGCGCCCCGGCCCTCGTGGAATAGATAAGGGGAAAGCATGAGCTTTACGAGTGTGGCGCTTCAGATGTTGACGGTTTCGCTGCCTATTTTGTTGGGGTGGTGTATCGCCAAGCTGGGGTTTATGAAAGCGGAGTTCGAGCGCGAGCTGTCGCATCTGCTGTTGCAGGTGGCGCTGCCGTGCTTGGTGCTTTCGTCAGCGCTGGGCGATGATGTGAAGCTTCCGAGCATTGGCGATACGTTTTCGCTCATGGGTCTGTCCTTTGTGATGTATGTGGTGGCGATCGTTATTGCGTTTGCCGTCACCGCTGCTCTTCGCGTTCCCAAAGGGACGGAATGCTCGTATCGCTTCGCCGTGCTTTTCGGTAATGCCGGGTTTATCGGTTTTCCGGTTATTTCGGCGGTGTTGGGAAAACAAGCGCTGTTGTGTGCATCGATTGCGCTTATCCCCCTAAACCTTCTTATGTTTACCGTCGGTGCCATGTTATTTAGCGGAATGGATGGTGGCCTTAAAAAGCAGATGCGCAATATTGCCGCCTGCTGCAAGAGTCCTGGTCTCATTGCAAGTGCTGTTGTGCTTGGGATTGTGCTAACCGGATGGACCGATTGGGGCGTGTTGGGCGACTCGATTTCCATCGTTGGCACCATGACCACTCCAGCGGCATTGTTGCTCATGGGGTCGTCTATCGCCAAGTACCGTCCGCTCGAGATGCTTACCAACTGGCGTGCCTATGTCGCCGCGGCGTTTCGCCTGGTTGTCGTGCCGGTGGCATGTCTTGCCGTCGGGCGCTTGTGGCCCGGCATGACGCCCATGTTTATCGCGACGCTCGTGCTCGAGATGGCAATGCCGGTGGGCAGCAACGGTACGCTGTACTGCCTACAATACGGTAAGGATGCACGCCCCATGATGCAGTGCACGTTTTTGTCGATCATCTGCTCCATTCTGACTATCCCGCTCGTAACCACGCTGTGCGGGTAGGCATGCGGGACGGTCTCGCGCTGGGGCCGCCTCCGGGCGGGTTGCCTTGGTCTGAGAAGTGGGCTTCGCGAACTTCCCCGGACAAAGTCTCCCCGCCGGACAAGGCCCTCTCGACCGTTTCGTTTTGCGGGGGCTGATATTTTTTTATTGTAATGGGGGCTTTGCTGATGCTGCCCCGAAGACTGTGCATCTAACTTTGGCCAGCCAAGATTACATTGCCGGGGCCGGGGCGGGGTGCTTGGTTTTGGAAGTTCGCGAAGCCCACTTCCAAAACCAAGCACCCCGCCCCGGCCCTCGTCCGTATGTTCTTCCGCTGAGCGAGCCATAGACGCCACGCACCGATACGGTAAAGTGGTGGCTTGAAATTGGTGCTATATTCGGCTTGAGTTGTTTAATGCTAGTACGGGAGGCTGATATGGGGCTGTTCAAGAAGAAAAACCCGCAGGATGCCTTTGATCCCGATGTGTTTACCATCACGGATACGATTTTGGACCCGCCGCGGTTTACGTTTTTGCCGGCTATCTACCAGGATGCCACGCGTCGCAAGTGGGCCGTGCATCAGCGCGGCGGCGAGCCGAAGATTTTTGACTATGCGGACGTGTTGCAGTGCGAAGTAGCCGAGGCGGGCGATCCGGAGGCCGAGGAAGTGGCCTCAAAACAGGAATTTGCCCAGCGTATCCTGGCAAATCCTGCCAAGGCGGCGAAAATAAACGCTGCCAAGCGTAATATGTGTCTTGGTATGGGCGTTGTTGTGGCGGTTCAGACGGGAAAAGACGAGGTTTCCAAACTAGAGATTCCCGTTATGACCGATGAAGTCAAACGCGATTCAAGCCTGTATAAGTCGTATCGGAATGTCGCCGAGAAGATCAAGGCCGAATTTGATGCCATGGGTGGTCTGGCCTAATTTTGGCGACATACGTTTCTGAACGAGGAGTCTGTGCAATGGCAGGCGAATCTCATGCAATTCCCCCCAAAGATCGTGCTGTTGAGGGGATTCTTTGGTATATCCAGCACCATCAGCTTGCCGGCGGCGATCGCCTGCCGGCTGAGCGCGTGCTGTGCGAAGAGATTGGCGTTTCGCGTACGGCGTTGCGCGCCGGTATCACGCGGCTCATCTCGTGTGGAACGCTCGAGAGCCGTCGCGGATCGGGTACGTATGTGTGTCCTCCCAAACCGCTCAATATCTTTCAGGAAACGTATAACTTCTCCGATGCTGTGCGGACTGCCGGCCTGCACCCCTCTTCTCGTCTGGTTTCAACCGGGGCCATCGAGGCGGATGAGGCGCTTGCCGACAAGCTTGGGGTTGCTGTAGGCGCTCCTTTGCTCCGCATGCAGCGTGTTCGACTTATTGAGGGCGAGCCGGCGTCAATCGAGACGGCTCACGTTAACCTGTCCCTGTGCCCCTCGCTTCCCGATCACGATTTTGAGTGTGAGAGCCTTTACGATGTCTTGCTCAAAGAAGGTGGCGTGCGCGTTGAGCATGGACGTGAGCATATCTCCATCTCGCGTTTGAACGCCGAAGAGGCCGAGTTGCTCCAGCAAGAAGAGGGAACGCCGGTGTTCTATGAGAGCACGATAGAATTTGATAGGGACATGCGTTTTGTGGAGCATTGCAAATCGGTGATTTTGCCCACAAAGTTCCGCTTTGCCGATAACGGCGAAAAGAACGGCATGAGGAGCGTGGCAGGTGAACAATGGCTGAAACAGTAGATGCCACCCCGGTTTATATGCGCATTCGACGCCGCATCGAGGAGCGTATCGAGCGCGGTATATATCCTACGGGTTCCATGATTCCGTCCGAAAAGGACCTCGCCGAGGAATTTGGTACGACGCGCTTGACCATCCGAAGCGCTGTCGATGAGCTGGTTCGGCGTGGGCAGATTCGACGCGTCCGCGGAAAGGGCGCGTTTGTGGCACAGAAAGTGCCCGTTGCCTACGAGCGAACGGGAGGCTTTCGCGAATCAGTTCGTGCTTCGGGCGGCGAGCCGTCCGTCCGCATCCTCGCGCGTTCCAAGCGTTATGCGGGTCCATATTATGCCAACCTGTTTGGCATTGCCGAGGACGATTTACTGTATTCGATTCGGCGTTTGAACTGCGTCAACGGCGATCCCGTATCGATTGAGATGGCGTTCATCCCGTGCCTGCTGTTTCCCACAATCGAAGATATTGACGTGTCGGTCTTCAGTTTGTACGAGACCTATGAGATGTTGGGCCGAAAGCCGGTCATGGCACAGGAAAAGCTCGATATCGAAGCGCTGGGCGCGCGAGATGCCGGCCTGCTTGGACTGGAGCAGGGCGATCTTGCCTTGACGCTTGAGTGCGTGAGCTTCGATGCGAGCGGACAGGCCATCGAGTATGTTAAGTCCTTTAACCGTGGCGACGCAGGCGGCTATACCTATACGTACTAGCTGGTGTTTTGTGAATAACGGCTGGGAAACTAACCAGTTTTGATCGTTGAGTCAGCTGTATACACAACCTTACATGGCTCAAAATCGACCGTTCGCCGAAGGGGATAAATTACTCGACAAAGAGGTATCAAAAAGCCGTAACCTGTAACCGTGATTGGTATCAAATACTAATGATTTATTACGAGGTGAGACGATGAAGATGCTCGATTACGTTCAGCGCGCCCATGTGCGTATGGGAGAGAACCTCGAACGTTCGTCTGAGCTGGTAGCACTGCTCGTTGATATTTTCCAGTCCGGTTCTTTTAACGCACTGCGCATCGTTGCTTCGGGTTCGTCGCGCCATGCCGCCGATTGCGCCCGCGATTACCTGCAAGATGCGCTGCAGATGCAGGTGTCCGTTGTGACGCCTGAGGCCTTCGTCGATTTTGAGCACACCTATCCGCGGCATGCGCTCAACATCGCCGTCTCGCAGAGCGGCTATTCGACCAATACGATTGCGGCGCTCGATTACATGCGCACGCACGATATGGCTGCAGTTGCGCTCACGGCAAACGTCGAGGCACCCATCAAGGGGCACGCTGACGTCGTTCTTGACTACGGTGTAGGCGTCGAGTCGGTGGACTTTGTGACTCTGGGCGTCGAGGTTCTCGTTGAGTACCTGGTGCTCTTTGGTATTTACGGCGGCCAGGCGCGCGGAACGATTGATGCCAAGGGCGTTGCCCAGCGTCTTGACGACCTGCGCGAGGCTATCCAGGCTAATGCCGTGATGTGCAAGATCGCCGAGGCATATGTCCAAGACCACATACTCGAGCTTTCTGAGCACATGCCCGCCATGGTTGTCGGCAACGGCCCCAACTATGGCGTTGCCGAAGAGGCGGCCCTCAAGCTGAGCGAGACCATCAAGATTCCTGCCATGCATCACGAGGGCGAGGAGTTCGTCCACGGTCCCGAGATGCAGATAACCCCAGGCTACCTGGTGTTTATCGTCGACGACCCGCAGGGGTCGGAGCGTCTTGCGAATATCGCCGATGCGCTATCGAACGTTACGACAAAAACGGTGCTGCTCACAGCCCATCCCAGGGGTAGGGCTCACGAGGTTGCGGTGCCTCAGGTGGCTCCGCTGCTCAGCGCAATTCCCAATCTGGTGTTCTTCCAGACGATTGCGGCAATGATCGCAGAGCGTCTGAAGTCATGGGACGTACACCCGTATCTCGATGCCGTCTCCAAACAGATGGAGGTTAAGGCGGAGGGCTACGAAGAGTCAGTCAATGCGCTTAAGGCCAAAGCGGCCGAGTGTTACGGAATGTAAGCGGGCTTTGATGCCCGTTGGCATGGGGGATGTAGAGACAACCCCAGAAAGGAGAAGCAAATGAAGGAAACCGAGAAGATCGAGATCATGCATTTCGACCAGGAGGGCTACCTCGAGGACGGCAAGGCGCTCTACGAGACCGGCAAGAAGATGACCGCGCTCGCCGACAAGGTCGCCGACGAGGGCTACGACGCCGTGTTCCTGATGGGCGTCGGCGGCACCTGGGACGAGCTCATGCAGCTCGAGTACCTCATGAACAAGTTCGGCGACCGCGACCTCGAGGTCTACCTGATCCACGCCGCCGAGTGGAACGTCATGGGCCACAAGCGCATGACCGAGAAGTCCGTCGTGCTCACCGCCTCCGAGTCCGGCACCACCCCCGAGGTCCTCGAGGCCGTCAAGAAGATGAAGGACATGGGCGTGCGCGTCTACGCCATGACCAAGCCCGAGGGCCCCATCGGCCAGGCTGTCGGCGCCGAGAACTGCGTCGCCATGGCGTCTGACCATGGTTCGGGCGGCTGCGAGAAGGGCTACTACCTCGCCGACTGCTTCGGCCTGCGCCTGCTCAACCGCCGCGGCTGCTTCCCCAAGTTCGACCTGTTCATCGAGCAGACCAAGGACATCTGGAAGGACATGCTCGATATCCGCAAGAGCTTCGAGCCGCGCGCCGAGGAGCTCGCCAAGAAGTACGCCCTGGCCGACTACACCATGTTCATCGGCTCCGGCGCCCTGTGGGGCGAGACGATCCTGTTCTCGATGTGCATCCTGGAGGAGATGCAGTGGAAGCGCACCCGCTACATCACCTCGGCCGACTTCTTCCACGGCACCCTCGAGCTCGTGGAGCCGGGCGTCCCCGTCTTCCTGTTCATGGGCGAGGACGAGAACCGCAAGCTCGACGAGCGCGTCCGCGCCTTCCTGACCCGCGGCGTGACCGGCGACACCGACATCAACATCATCGACACCGCCGAGTTCGCGATCCCGGGCCTTGACGATGAGTTCCGCGTCATCGTCTCCCCGTGGATTCTGACGGTGCTCGTGACCGACCGCCTGGCTCGCTACTACGAGACGGTCACCAAGCACAACCTCAAGTATCGTCGTTACTATCACCAGTTCGACTACTAAAGAAAACGGGTGCGGGAACGTGCCGGGCTATTGAGAGGAACACAGAATGAGACAGTACATCATCGCCAGCCATGCGCACTTCGCTACCGGCATCAAGGAGAGCGTTGAGCTGCTCTCGGGCGCGCGCGACAACGTCCACGATCTTTCGATGTTCGTCGATGACCGCATGGACGTGGCCGAGGAGGCCCAAAAACTGCTGGCGGGCATGTCTGCCGACGATGATGTCGTCGTGTGCACCGACCTCTTTGGCGGCAGCGTCAACAACGAGTTCACCAAGATTGTCCAGACGCGTCCCCGCACGTATCTCGTTACCAACATGAACCTTCCTCTGCTCATCCAGCTGCTGTTCTCTGACGAGTCGGCGCCGGTTGAGGAGACGATTCGCGCCATCGTCGCTGCGGACGATACGCGCGTGAAGTTTGTCAACGACCTATTGGTCGATGACGACGAGGAAGAAGAGTTCTAATCCGCAGCACCTATTGACATGCCGTAAGACGGCGTAAGACCTTTGGGGGGTCACATTATGATTCAGCTACTTCGCGTTGACCATCGCCTGCTTCATGGCCAGGTCGCAGTTTCCTGGGTTCAGGGCCTCGGCTCCAACTGCATTTTCTGCGTGGGCGATAAGGTCGCCAACGACCCGGTGTGGAAGACGACGCTCAAGATGGGCAAGCCTGCCGGCTGCAAGCTCGTCATCAAAGATATGGAGCATGCCATCGAAGCTATCAACTCGGGCGTGACCGACAAGTACAAGATGATTATCTGTGTCGCCACTATCGCTGAGGCAAAGCAGCTTGTTGAGGGCTGCCCGCAGATCAAGTCGGTCAACCTGGGCAACACCAAGCCCAAGGACGAGAAGCGCCCCGATGCTCGTCAGGTCTCTCGTCAGATCTTCCTGACCGCGGCCGAGGAAGCCGATGTGCGCGAGATGTTGGATCGTGGCGTTGAGGTCGAGATTCGACCCCTGGCCGATGACCCCAAGGTTGACTGCGCCAGCGTGCTCTAGGCGTTCAATTTCGAAGAGCCTGCGGGTTCTTCGTAGTGTCCTATATGGAAAGGGGGATGTATGCTTACCCAAGCAATCCTCATCGGACTTATCGCCGCATTTGGTAAGTTCGACTACCAGCTCGGTACGCTCTACGCGTTCCGCCCCATCGTCCTGTGCCCGCTCGTGGGTCTGGTGCTGGGGGACCTGCAGTCCGGCCTCGCGATTGGTGCGAGCCTGGAGCTGCTGTTCATGGGCTCGATCTCCATCGGCGCCTACGTGCCGCCTGATGAGACGATCGGCGGCGTGCTTGCCTGTGCCTTCGCTATCCAGCTGGGCCAGAGCACCGAGGCAGCCATCGCGCTTGCCATGCCCATCGCCACGCTGTGCCTTGCCATCAAGAACATCCTCAACGCCGCTCTGCCGATCCTGGTTGACCGCGCTGATGTCTTCTCCGGCCAGGGCAACCTTAAGGGTGTCTATGCGATGCACTTCCTGATCGGTTCCACCGGTGTCATCATGGCGTTCCTGCTGTGCTCGCTGTCGTTCTATCTGGGTGCTGACGCTATCCAGGGCATGCTCGACTTCATCCCGCCCTTTGTCCTTGCTGGCTTTGGCGTTGCCGCCAACATCCTGCCGGCCATGGGCTTCGCCATGCTCGGCCGCCTGGTGCTCACCAAGCAGCTCGTGCCCTTCTACTTCCTGGGCTTCCTGCTGTGCTCCTACGCCAACGTGCCCGTCCTGGGCGTCGCCCTGATCGCCATCATCATCGGCATCGACAAGTTCGACCTGCTCGGACTGGGCGGAGCCCAGCCCCAGCTCTCCGCGGAAGGGGATGAGGACGATGACTTCTAGTCCCGAGAACAAGATCACGCGCTCCGACCTCATCAAGAGCGCCGTCAACACCGGCGCCCTGGGCATGGAGTTCTCCTGGACCTACTACAAGCAGATGAACATCGCCTTCTGCCTGATGGTCGCCAACATGCTCAAGAAGATCTACGCCGGCCGCCCCGACGACTACGCCGAGGCCCTGCACCGCCACTGCGCGTTCTTCAACATCACCGTCCAGTTCGCCCCGTTCGTCGGCGGCATCGCGATGGCCATGGAGGAGAAGGTCGCCCGCGGCGAGATCGAGCCCGAGAGCGTCAACGACGTCAAGGCCGCCCTCATGGGCCCGCTGTCCGGCATCGGCGACTCCATCTTCCTGTCGACGCTGCGCGTGGTCGCCGCCGCGGTGGGCATCAGCCTGTGCCAGGCCGGCAACCCCTTCGGCCCCATCGCCTTCCTGCTCATCTACAACGTCCCCGGCTTCGCGCTGCGCGTCTGGGGCGCCGTCAAGGGCTACGAGCTGGGCGTGGGCTTCCTGGACGAGGCCCAGAGGACCGGCCTCATGCAGAAGATCATGACCTGCGTGGGAATCGTGGGCGTCATGGTCGTGGGCGCCATGTGCAAGGACATGTTCTGGGCCAGCATCCCGGTGGCCATCGGCTCGGGCGAGGACGCCCAGACCCTCCAGGACATCCTGGACGGCATCATGCCCGGCATGCTCGGCATGATCGCCTTCTGGCTGTACTACTGGCTGCTGTCCAAGAAGATCAACCCCATGGTGCTGATCGTGGCCACCATGGTCGTGGGCATCGTCGGCGCGTTCTTCGGCGTGCTGGCGTAAGGGCCCGGCTGCATAGATTTTCGTTGCAACCTGGAAAGGGGATGGAGCAGGCCTATGCCCTCCATCCCCTTTTTGTATAGAAGGAGTTCGTATGTTCGCGAAGGATCGCGAAGCAATGCGCCTGACGCCGGCAGAGGTCAGGCTGATTCTTATTGAGTCCCTGCAGTGGTGCGCCAACAACGCGGTCTACTTTTTGGGGCTTATCGGTGCGGCCACGTATGATCTGGCCGGCACGGCCTTTTTGGTTGCTGCCATTACGCTCGTGCGCAATCTTATGACGTCGGCGGGCAATATGGTGTCGGGCTCGGTCATCGATCGCTTTGGACCGCGCCGGACGTCGTTTGTGACGTGCGTGATTACGGCGGTGCTATCGCTTGGCGTGGGGTTGGCGCCGTTGTCTGTCCCCGGGCTTGTGTTTGCCGCGTGCGTCTTGGGACTTGCGGGCGGCTTTATCAACACCTGCACGCATGCGTTTCCGGGATACCTGGAGTCGACCACCGAGGGCCGCACCCGCGTGAACGGTCTCATGGTGTTCTACAGCAATATCGCCTATACCGCTGGCCCGCTGCTCGGTGGCGCCATTGTGAGCTGTTTTGCCACGCAATCGGTCTATCTGCTCATGGCGGGCATGATGGGTGTGGCGGCTGTGCTCTCCTTGGGCTGTCACGAGTGCGTTGTTCCCGCAAAAGGGGAGAAGCCGAAGGGCGGTATTCTGGGCGGCATGGCCGAGGGTGCGCGACTTACGTTTCGCGATCACGACCTGCGCCTCATCTTTATCTCGGGCTTTTTGGGTTTCTTTGCGTTTGGCGCGTTCGATTCGCTGGAGTCGTTGTTCTACCGTGATGTGCTCAACGTGGATATCGTCTGGCTGGGCTGGCTGTCCTCGGTCGTGGGCCTTACTTCCTCGGTGGGTGCGTTCATCCTGACCAAGCTTTCTGCTCGCCATGTCAACCTGCGATTGTTGCTTGGCGCGCTCATGGCCGTGGGCATTGGGTCCATGGTGTACGTGGGCACCGATATGCTGGGGGTCGCGATTATCGGTCAGGCGATTAACGGTCTGGCCTGGGGATTCCTGGAACCGCTGCAGATGATCTTGATTCAGGAGCGCGCCGACATCAAATACCTGGGGCGCATTACCGGCTTTGTGCGTTTTGGCCTGATGAGCGCCGGCGTGGTGCCGCTGCTGGCGGCTCCGTTTTTGGCGGAGGCTTTGGGCGTCCAGACGGTATTGTTTGGGGCATCGACCATTATTGCGCTGGTAGGAACGCTGTTCTTTGTCACACAGGGGAGACGCCAGGGGCGTTAGCTATACATCAAATTCTAATTTAATACCACTCACCAGAGAATTTCGACCGTTCACCGAGGATTGGGGCAGATTGAAAAGTGGTATTAAAAACACGTTAGGTGTATGTCTATAATTGGTATCGAAAAGAAACGCGATGTATAGATTCGCGTGCAAGACAGAAAGGAAAAGCAATGAAGGAAACCGAGAAGATCGAGATCATGCACTTTAGCCAGGAGGGCTACGTCGAGGACGGCAAGAACGTCTACGAGGCCGGCAAGAAGATGACCGCGCTCGCCGACAAGGTGGCCGACGAGGGCTACGACGCCGTGTTCCTGATGGGCGTCGGCGGCACCTGGGACGAGCTCATGCAGCTCGAGTACCTCATGAACAAGTTCGGCGACCGCGACCTCGAGGTCTACCTGATCCACGCCGCCGAGTGGAACGTCATGGGCCACAAGCGCATGACCGAGAAGTCCGTCGTGCTCACCGCCTCCGAGTCCGGCACCACCCCCGAGGTCCTCGAGGCCGTCAAGAAGATGAAGGACATGGGCGTGCGCGTCTACGCCATGACCAAGCCCGAGGGCCCCATCGGCCAGGCTGTCGGCGCCGAGAACTGCGTCGCCATGGCGTCTGACCATGGTTCGGGCGGCTGCGAGAAGGGCTACTACCTCGCCGACTGCTTCGGCCTGCGCCTGCTCAACCGCCGCGGCTGCTTCCCCAAGTTCGACCTGTTCATCGAGCAGACCAAGGACATCTGGAAGGACATGCTCGATATCCGCAAGAGCTTCGAGCCGCGCGCCGAGGAGCTCGCCAAGAAGTACGCCCTGGCCGACTACACCATGTTCATCGGCTCCGGCGCCCTGTGGGGCGAGACGATCCTGTTCTCGATGTGCATCCTGGAGGAGATGCAGTGGAAGCGCACCCGCTACATCACCTCGGCCGACTTCTTCCACGGCACCCTCGAGCTCGTGGAGCCGGGCGTCCCCGTCTTCCTGTTCATGGGCGAGGACGAGAACCGCAAGCTCGACGAGCGCGTCCGCGCCTTCCTGACCCGCGGCGTGACCGGCGACACCGACATCAACATCATCGACACCGCCGAGTTCGCGATCCCGGGCCTTGACGACGAGTTCCGCGTCATCGTGTCTCCGTGGATCCTCTCCTCGCTGATCACCGATCGCCTTGCCGCTTACTACGAGACGGTCACCAAGCACAACCTCAACTACCGTCGCTACTATCACCAGTTCGATTACTAATCGGCGACAAATTAGCTACTGATCAAGAAGCACCCTGCCCGGGCGCATGCGTCCGGGCATTTTTATGCCGAAGTTCGCAAGAAAGGGGAATCGAATGAGGCAGTTTATCGTGGCGTCCCATGCTCATTTTGCGTCCGGAATCGTCGAGAGCATTGGGCTACTCTCGGGCGAGCGCGAGAACGTCCATGCGCTGTCTATGTATGTCGACGGAAACGAGGACCTGGTCAAGGAGGCCGCAGCGATTCTGGACGGCTTTGCCGCGGACGATGAGGTCGTCGTTTGCACCGACCTCTTTGGCGGCAGCGTCAACAACGAGTTCACCAAGATCGTCCAGACGCGCCCCAACACGCACCTGGTGACCAATATGAATCTGCCGCTCCTTATTCAGCTGCTGTTCGTGCCCGACTCCACCCCGATCGATGAGGCCATTTGCCAGATCGTCGAGGCGGACGACACCAAGGTCAAGTACGTCAACGACCTGCTGGGGCAGGCCGAACTCGATGAGTTTTAATCGTTAGGAGCACATCATGATTCAGATGATTCGCGTGGACTATCGACTGCTTCACGGCCAGGTTGCCGTTAGCTGGACCTCGGCTCTGGGTGCCGACTGCATCCTGTTAGTGAGCGACACGGTCCTCAACGACAAGCTTCGTCTGCAGGCCCTGTCCCTTGCAAAGCCCGAAGGATGCAAGGTCGTCGTCAAAAACACCGAGGATGCCGTCAAGGCGCTCCAGAGCGGTGTGACCGACAAGTACAAGCTCTTCGTGGTTTGCGAGACGATCCAACAGGCCGGTGCCGTCGCCAAGGCGATGGGCGTCAAGAAGATCAACCTCGGCAATGTGGCCTTTAGCGAGGATGCCCGCCAGGTCTCGACGAGCGTATTCCTTACGCCCGAGAACGAGGCCTACGTGAAGGAGCTACTCGGCGAGGGCTATGAGCTGTTCATTCAGATGATTCCGGCGGATGCGAAGACTGATGCCGCAAAGGTCATCGGTTAGGGGCTGTCATGGTTATCAAGACGATCCTGATTTTCCTGATTGCCCTTTTGGGCTATTCCGAGTGGCTGACCGGTACGAGTTACCTTCAGCGCCCCATTGTGCTCGGACCGTTGGTCGGCCTTGTCATGGGCGATGTGGTGACCGGCACCATTATGGGCGCCACGATGGAGCTTGCCATGGTCGGTGCCATCTCGGTCGGTGCGTATAACCCGCCCGATACGATTTCCGGAACCATTCTGGGCGTGTCGCTTGCCATGCAGGCCGGCGCGGACGCTTCGGCGGCCCTGACCCTGGGCATTCCCATCGCAACGATCGTCCTGGCGCTCGATACGGCCCTGGGCCAGCCGGTCATGCTGCTGCTGGTGCACCGTATCGACAAAAACGTCGAGGACGGAGACACCAAGGCCATCACGCGCAACATGCTCATCGCCGGTTACGCGCAGAGCTGGTGCGGCCTGCTGATCATTCCCCTGGCATTCTTCTTTGGCGCCGATGCTGTTGCCAGCCTGCTCAACATCATCCCCGATTTCGTTCAGACCGGCATGGATGTCGCCGCCGCCTTCTTGCCCGCACTCGGCTTTGCGATGCTGGCGCAGATGATTATGAACAAAACAGTGGCTCCGTTCTTCTTCGCTGGCTTCTTCCTCGTCGCCTACTTTGGCATTAGCACGACTGGCGTGGCGATCTTTGCCGCGATTATCGTCGTCGCGATGACGGTTTTGGGTGACAAGAAAAAGGCGGAGCAGCCCGCAGCGGCAACCGAGGATCCTGCGATTGGGAGTGGGTTCGATGAGTTTTAAGTTTGAGTCTTCTTACGACGGGCTGATTTCCCGCGCAGACCTTAAGAAGCTGTTCTGGCGCTCGATTCCCTATGAGCATTCCTGGAACTACGAGCGTATGGGCCATATCGGCTTTATGTGGGCCCTTATGCCGATCCTTCGCAAGCTGTATCCGCAGGATGCGGACTTTAAGGCCGCACTCAAGCGCCATATGGAGCTCTATAACGTCACGCCGTATATCTCGACGCTCCCCATGTCCATTGCTGCCGCAATGGAAGAAGTCAACGCCACCGAAGATAACTTTGACACGAGCGCGATCTCTAATGTCAAGCTTGCTTTGATGGGACCGCTGTCCGGCGTGGGCGATGCCTTCTACTGGGGTACGCTGCGAATTTTGGCAACGGGTGTCGGCACGTCGCTGGCGCTGCAGGGCTCTATTCTTGGCCCGATTTTGTTCCTGCTCGTGTTCAACGTCCCCCACTACATCATCCGTTACCTGCTGACGTTTGTGGGATATCGCTTTGGCTCGGACATGATCAGCAAGGTCCAGGAATCGGGCATTATGGACACGATCGTCAAGATGGCCTCTATCATGGGTGCCATGGTGATCGGTGCTATGACCATGGAGATGGTCACCGTGGACATTCCGCTCATGGTCGGCGCGGGCGATGGTGCTCAGACGCTGGCCGAGCTGCTCAACGGAATCTTCCCGGGCTTTGTCACGATGGGGCTGTTTGGAATCGTCTATCTCATGCTCAAGAAGAAGATGAATCCGCTGCTTATCATGCTCGTGATCCTGGTCGTGAGTATCGCCGGCGCGTTCTTTGGAGTGCTTGGTGTCCAGTAGGGTATCCGTCATAATGAGAACAATGTAAGAGGGGGCGTCGCGCACACTGTGCTGCGGCGCCCTTTTGCCGAAAGGTGGACAAGATGGAGTATCCGCAGCTTGCCGTCATGAATATCAGCCATCGTTATTTTGACCTTGAGGAATTCTTTTCTTCGGCAGCGGCCTCGGGCTACGCGTGTTGTGAGCTTTGGACCGGGGCGATGCATCTGTATGTCGATTGCCATGGATATGATTCGCTCGAGCAGGTGCGAAAGCTGTCGCAGCGGTATGGAGTTCGGATTGTGGGGCTTTGTCCCGAACAGAACAACCCCAAGCCGTGGAATATCGCGGCGCGCGGGAATGAGGCGCGTGCCCGCACGCTCGCGTACTTTAAGAACGTTGTGGATATCGCGGCGGAACTTGGAGCCGAGCAGGTCATGGTCTCGAGCGGCTGGGCATTTTTGAACGAGCCGATTGAGGACGCGTGGGGTCGCAGCGCCTCGATGCTGCGTGCGATTGCCGAGCATGCGGGAGAGCGCGGCGTGCGACTGGTGCTCGAGGCCCTACAGCCGGTTGAGTCGATGATCGTGAACTCGGCGGCCGATACGAAGCGCATGATCGAGGCAGTTGATCATGCGGCACTTAAGGCGTGTCTGGATATGGGTGCCATGGCGGTGGCGGGGGATACCATCGACGATTATTTCGATCTGCTTGGCGATGATGTCGCCCACGTGCATTTTGTCGATGTTGCGGTAGATGGCACAACGCATCTTGCCTGGGGTGACGGCGACCGCGATATGCGCGCCGACCTGGATAGGCTGGTGGCGCGCGGCTATCGCGGAGTTGTTTCGGCCGAGACCTATGACGGGCGCTATTTTGCCGACCCCGCAGCTGCCGATGCGCAGGTAATGGCAGAGTATCGTCGTGCGATTGGCGCCTAGGTGGGGTCGGGCTGCGGCAACCTACTCTATGTTTCCAGATGAATACGGTGTGAGCGGTTGCGACGGATTTTCCCCGCAAGCACTCTAGTATGCTAAAGTACCCAGAAGACCGGCGGAGCTATGCCGGTCTTCTGTTCTATATGAAACACAGCATGAGGAGGCTCACCAGATGACGGCCACACCGTGGGGATTCCGGGACATATTGCCCGAGGAGGCTCAGGCGCGCGAGGAGATTGCGCTGACGGTGAAGGGCTGCTTTAGGGAGCATCATTACCTTCCGGTCGAGACGCCGCTGCTCGAGGACAAGGGTTCGCTCGAGGAAGGCGGCCGCATTGCGGACACGCCGTTTAAGCTCTTTGATGACGACGGCCGCCTGCTGGTGGTTCGTCCCGACAACACGCTGCCGATCGTGCGCTTGGTTTCGACCCGCATGCGCGCGGCCGATCTGCCACTGCGCCTGCGCTACGAGGCGCCGGTGGTTCGTGAGTGCCAGCGCAACGCAGGCGGCTCGCGTCAGTTTACGCAGCTGGGCTTTGAGCTTATCGGCGCGGGCGATACCGCGGGCGATGTCGAGATTGTTTCGCTCGTGGCTGAGGCCGTGCGCGAGATGGCACTTCCCGATGCGCGCATTATCGCAGGTAGCGTGCGTCCGTTTAAGGAGCTGCTCGCGGCGTGTGAGGATCGCGAGCTGGCTGCCGAGGCCCTGCGCTGCGTGCACGCCAACGACTTTGTGGGCCTCGATGCCCGCGTGGCGGCAAGCGCCGAGCCCGAGGC
>UQNH01000046.1:0-15252 GCA_900542365.1 uncultured Collinsella sp.
TCAACTTCGGCGGCATGACCAGAAGGTCAATGCCGCCTCGTTTCAAGGCACCTTGCTCGCTCTGGCGGGTTTTCGCTGACTTTGCCAAGGCATCGGCGTCGCCTTTGTTGGCACTTGGGGACGTTCCTTTTGTGTCGGCACTTGGGGACAGTCCTTATGTCAAGAGATTGGTGCAAGAGGGATAGGTTGCCTTGCGTCGATTTAAATAGGTTGCGGTGAGATAGTTCTTGAATTGGCCTTATTGAGGACTAAACAGGAACTATCTCACCGCAACTGCGTTGAACGTTTTTTGGCAACTGGTTTACTTGCTCGCGAAGAGCCAGACCAGGATGATCGCTAGAATCACGGCGACGATGCAGACGATGGCGCCGGTGAATTTGATGCGTGAGTCGCGGGTGCGCTCTCGTACGTCATCCTCGGTAGCCTCGAGCTGGGCCACTTCGTGCTCGGTCTCGGTATGCTCGGCCTTGTCGCGTGCCAAGGCCCCGGCGAGCGATTCGGTGATTTCGGGATGGTCGTGCACCTCGGTCGCCTGTTCGATGATCGACTGTGCATGTGCGGCATCTGCTTGGGCGTTGGCGATGCTCTGCTCCTGGTCGCGGCGTGCCTTGTCCTCGGCAGTGATCTTCTCGCGCAGTTCGCGCTGACGAGTCGCGGCGGCTGTCTTCGCCGTCTGCAGCTCGTCGCGCGCGGCATCGGCTTCGGTCGTCACGGCTTGGTGCGCGCGTTTTGCGTCGGCGATAGGGGCTTGAGCCTGCTCGACGGCCTGCTCGGCTGCGGCAAGCGAGTGCTCAAGGTCGGCGGTGATGCGCGGGACATCTTCTTCGGCTTTACGCAGGGCATCTGCCGTGTCGGAAATCTGCATCGAGAGCTCGCTGGTGCGCACCGTATAGTTGGCGGGATTTGCCGAGGGATTGCGTTGCAGCTCGGCATACTCATGGCGCAGCGTCTCGAGCTGGGCGCGCGTGGCGTCGACGGTTTGTTGTGCGGCCGCAATGCCGGCGTCTCGCTCGGCCTTCACCTTGTCGCGGATGCGCTTGGAATCCTCAAGACGTCGAACGAGGCGGTTGCCGGTCTCGCGAGAGCTCGCCTCGCGGGCCTCTACGGCGTCGAGCGCGGCCTTCAGGCGGAGCTCAGTCGCGTCATCCTCTGTCTTCATTTGTTCGAGCTGACCATTGAGCTCTGTCGCTTTGGCGGCGTGGGCATCACGGTCAATCTCGGCTGCCGCAGCGGTCTTTTGCGCTGTGGCGATCGCCTGACGCTGGTCGGCGACGATCTGGTCGTAGCGGCCTGCGATATCCTGGCGCGTCTCGAGTTCCTCGGCCTGATCGGCAATGCGCTGCTCAAGTTCGGCCAGGTGGGCGCGGGCATCGGCAAGTGCCTTTTTCGCGGCGTTCATCTCGCGCATGGCCGAGGCGCCCTGGGCGATAAAGGTGCCCACGGCGTTCGCAGTGTTCGAGACAGCGGTCCCCAGATCGCGGCTCGCGGCGGAGGAGTGCGGGGCGGTCGGGCGAGCGGTGTCGGCAGCGTCCGCATCGGCAGCCTGCGGCACGGCGATATTGCCGGTACCGCCCTCGATCACAGAAAAGCCTGCTGCGTGCGGGTCGACCGCATCGGCACCAATCGTGGGATGCTCGAGCTGCAGAAACGAGGGCATGGTGCTGCCCTGGTCGGCAACCGGAGTCTCGCCGGGTACAAAGGTCGAGGCCGCCTCGGCGGCCTCCTCTTCCTCGGCGTCAACGTCAGCGTCGGCCACGGCGTCTTTCATCGCTTTGACGGCATCCATCATGGAGTCCATGACGGCGTCGAGCTCTTCTTCCGAAGAAACCTCGATAGGGCCCGCAGCTTGCGGAGCAGCATCCTGTACGGGGTGGTCGTCCTGAGCGGGCGCATCGTCGTTTTGCTCGCCTGCATCTTCGGCGCCGGGGGTTTCCGCCGTAGCGCTTTCGTCTAAGATGGGGTCGTCGAGGCCAATATCATCGCAGGTCACAGCGTCAGCATCTGCAGTGACGTCTGCGGAATCATCAATATGCTGTTGAGTCTGGGGGTCCAGCTCGTCTGTCATAGGCATGTGCTCCTCATCGTTGTTTGTCACCCTATGATAAAGTCTCGCGCCGACATCCCGCGCGCTGCAGCAAAGTTTCAAAACGTGTTCGATGGCTCGCGTCGATAGCAAAAACTCGGCCACTTTATCCAGTTTGTGCTTGACATCCCCTTCGCCGAATGACGTTGTGCCGTTCGCCTGCCGCAGTCTTTATTTTTCACTTGAACACGTTAAAGTTGCATTTCAGCTTTTGGCGCGTGAATTTGGGTGCGCGCAGTCGGCGGGCGTGCCCGTCGTGATTTGAAAGGACTTTCTTATGGGACTTTTCACTGGCAAGACCGTGATCGTCACCGGCGGCGGCAAGGCCACGCTTAAGGACGGTTCCGCTGGCTCCATCGGCTACGGCATCGATATCGCTTTTGCCAAGGAGGGCGCAAACCTCGTCATCACCGGCCGCAACGTTGCTAAGCTCGAGGCCGCCAAGGAGTCTCTCGAGGCCGAGTACGGTGTCAAGGTTCTGCCCGTTCAGGCCGATGTTTCGGCCGGTCAGGACAACGAAGTCGTCGTCCAGAACGTCATCGACAAGGCCATTGAGGAGTTCGGCCGCATCGACGCCGTCGTCAACAACGCTCAGGCCAGCGCCTCGGGCGTGACCATCGCCGACCACACCATGGACCAGTTCAACCTGGCCATTTACTCCGGCCTGTACGCCACCTATCTGTATATGCAGAAGGCCTATCCGCACCTGAAGGAGACCAAGGGTTCCGTGGTCAACTTTGCTTCGGGCGCCGGCCTGTTTGGCAACTATGGCCAGTGCAGCTATGCTGCCGCCAAGGAGGGCATCCGCGGCCTGACCCGCGTTGCTGCCAACGAGTGGGGCAAGGACGGCATCAACGTCAACATCGTGTGCCCGCTTGCTTGGACCGCTGCGCTCGAGAACTTCCAGGATGCCTATCCCGAGGCGTTCAAGGCCAACGTCCACATGCCGCCGGCGGGCCATTACGGCGACGTCGAGAAGGAGATCGGCCGCGTTGTCGTTCAGCTCTGCGGTCCCGACTTTAAGTATATGAACGGCGAGACGGTCACCCTCGAGGGTGGCATGGGCCAGCGGCCTTAAGGGTTACGCGGTTTTACCAAACCGCGTAATGGCTCGACGCTGCGCGGTCGCCAGAGCGACAACTTGTCATTCAAAGAGGACGGCATGACCAGAAGGTCTATGCCGCCCTCTTTTCATGCCAATTTGTTCGCTCTGGCGACCGCTCGCTGACATTTCCAAGACATCGGCGTTGCTGTGGCTTTCGGGAATGATTCGTTGGGGACGGAGGAAAACGGATCATTTTTATCCTGGTGCATTGGTGCAAGGGGGCAGGTTTCCTTTGCACCAGTTTCTGTCGAGTCGGTGCTTCTTGCGGGTTGCCCGTATAATGGTTTGCGTATGAACCGCAACCAAGGAGTTCCAGTTTATGGACCAGAACCTTTTTAAATTCGACCTGATTACCGAGGATCCGACGACGCACGCGCGCGCCGGCGTACTGCACACCCCGCACGGCGACATCGAGACGCCGATCTTTATGCCCGTGGGCACTAAGGCAAACGTCAAGGGCATTCCTACCGAGACTGTCAAGAAGCTCGGCGCCCAGATCGTGCTCGCCAATACCTATCATCTGTCCATGCGTCCCGGCGAGGATACCATCGCCGAGCTGGGCGGCCTGCACAAGTTCATGAACTGGCACGGCCCCATCCTCACCGACTCGGGCGGTTTCCAGGTCTTCAGCCACAACGATGCCGTCAAGCTCACCGATGAGGGCGTGCGCTTTATCGTCAACGATTACGACGGCCGCCACGTGTTTTGGACGCCCGAGGACAACATGGAAATCGCCATGAAACTCGGCTCCGATATCTGCATGCAGCTCGACCAGTGCCCGGGCTATCCCGCCACGCGCGCCTACGTTGAGCGCGCCGTTGAGCTGTCGAGCATGTGGGCCGAGCGCTGCTATAAGGCGCATACCCGCGATGACCAGGCGCTCTTTGGCATCGTTCAGGGCGGCATGCACCTGGATCTGCGCCTGCGTTCGCTGCGCCATCTGGAGGAGTGCGGCGACTTCCCGGGCTATGGTATCGGTGGCTATTCGGTGGGCGAGGATCACGAGACCATGTTCGAGACCCTGGCGCCGCTCGTGAGCGAGTACATGCCCAAGCATAAGCCGCGCTACCTGATGGGTGTCGGCAACCCGACCACGCTCGTGCGCGGCGTTGGCGTGGGCATCGACATGTTTGACTGCGTGCTGCCGACGCGCACCGGCCGTATGGGCACGGCATTCTCCAGCGAGGGTCGCCTCAACTTCCGCAACGCTCGCTTTGCGCACGACGACGGTCCCATCGATCCCACCTGCACCTGCCCGGTGTGCACGGGCGGTTACAGCCGTGCGCTCATTCGCCACATGGTCACGCAGAAGGAGATGCTCGGCGGCATTTTGCTTTCGATGCACAATATCTACTACCTGCTCAACCTTATGCAGCGTGCCCGCCAGGCCATTATCGAGGGCCGCTACGGCGCATTCGTGAGCGACTGGATGAATAGTCCTGCCGCGGTGGATTACTAAGAGCCGCGACCGCTGACCGATGCCTTGCAAGCGCATGATGCATCGTGGGTACCATACCGAATAGTTGATGTTCGGGCGGGTGTTTGACGCATGGCGTCGACCCCGCTCGCTTTTCTTTTTCTCGATAGGAGTACCCTTGATTAAGAATGAGAACGTCGAGGGCGAGCCGGCCTACGACGAGACGTACCGACGCGGCCCCGTGGTCATGCGCGGCCCCATGATTCCTAAGGACAACACCTACGCCAACCTGCTGGCGCCCGAGGACTCGACCGACTGGTTGCATGCCGACCCCTGGCGCGTGCTGCGCATTCAGGCCGAGTTTGTCGATGGCTTTGGCGCGCTTGCCGAGCTTGGTCCTGCGGTGACCATCTTCGGCAGTGCCCGCACGCCCAAGACCGATCCGCTCTACAAGGCGGCGCGTACGGTCGGTCGTAAAATCGCCCAGCGCGGCGTGGCGGTCATCACCGGTGGTGGCCCCGGCATCATGGAAGCGGCCAACAGGGGAGCGGCGAGTGTCAACGGCAAGTCAGTTGGCCTGGGCATTGAATTGCCGCACGAGCACGGGCTCAACAAATACGTGAACCTGGGTATGGACTTCCGCTACTTCTTTGTGCGCAAGACCATGTTCGTTAAGTACAGCTCGGGTGCCATCGTGTTCCCCGGCGGCTTTGGTACGCTCGACGAGATGTTCGAGGTACTCACGCTGGTGCAGACGCACAAGGTCAAGCGCATGCCGCTCGTGCTGGTGGGCAGCGAGTACTGGCAGGGCCTGTTCGACTGGCTCAACGGCCCGGTGATGGACACCGGTATGATCAGCCCGCTCGATCCGGAGCTGGTGCACATTACCGACGACCTCGACGAGGCCGTCGATATCGCCCTGAGCGGGCTGATGTAGGGCGGGCGTTCCTGCCCTTATGGTAATTTGAATGGCAGTCTGATGCTAAGTAACATCAGGCTGCCATTCAAATTGGGTATACTGATGCAAAAGACGAGGCGAGGAGGTCGCGAATGTCTACTGCAACGGTTAAGCCAACGACAGTTCGCATCGAAGAGGGGCTCAAGGAACAGGCGACTGAGTTTTTGGATTCGGTTGGCCTGAGTCTCAATTCGTATCTCAATCTTGCTGTTCGGCAGCTTGTAAATCAGCGGAAGATTCCGTTTGATATTGTGGGTCGGCCCGAAGTCCCCAACGAGGCGACGAGGCGCGCCATGGTGATCGCCGAGGCTCATGAGTTGGGGATTCTGCCAGACGACAGCCCGTCATTCAATAACGCTGATGAGCTTATATCGTTCCTCGATGAGGACTAGCGATGTTTGAGATTAAAGTCGAGGCTCAGTTTAAGGCGGATTACAAACGGACGATGCGCATCCATCCGCAGCTAAAAACCGAGTTTAAGGCGGCAGTCGCAGAGCTTGCAGCTCGCGGCTCGCTTCCCGCGGAATATGGCGCCCATGAGCTTTCAAGCCCGGGCGGCAATTACAACGGCCACATCGATTTCCTTCTATCCGATGGGTTGGTCGATGTGGTCGTTCTGTACTTGCCGCATAAGACTAATCCTGTGATCCGACTGGTCAGAATGGGCTCGCATGAGGAACTGTTCCGGGGTCCGCAGGGCTGATTGCCGATTTCTAAGTTGCGGTGGAATAGGGATTGATTTGCGGCTGATAAGCCAAAAACAGTCCCTATTTCACCGCAAGTGGTAAAGGTGCCCCTAGTGGATGGGCTGGTAGCGGGGGCAGTAGCTGATGGCAATGGCGTCGACGCCTACGTGGGTGGCGATGGTACAGCCGATGGGGCCGGTGCCGGCGTCTACGTAGTCCTGGCCTGCGAGCGCTTGGTTGACAAGCTCCTGCTCCTCGGCGGCGCCGGTTGTGAGCACGCGAACGCTGGAGCCCGGATGCTCGGCCAAAAATGCGAGGCAATCGGACATGGTGTTGGCGACGATGCGTTTGGCGCCGCGGCCCTTCTTGATGGCCTTAATCTCGCCCGATTTCCATTCCGGCGAAACGGCCAGGCGAATGTTGAGCATCTGCGTCAGCTGGCCGGCGAGTTTGGGCGCGCGGCCGTTCTTAACGAGGTTCTCGAGCGTGCGGGGAATCAGCAGCAGGTGGGCATCGGGCAGCGTCGCGCGGATCTGCGCCTCGGTCTCGTCCAGGCTGCGGCCGTCCTCGCGCATGGCCAGCGCGTACTCCACCAGCAGGCCCTCGGCACCCGAGCCGGTGCGCGAGTCGATACAGCGCACGTCGAGCTCGTGCGTTTCGGCCGTCAGGCTGGCGTTGGCATAGCAGGCGGACCACTCGCTGCACAGCGAGATAAAGATGGCGCTGTCGTGGCCGTCGGCGAGCACGCGATCAAAGAGCGCTTTGAACTCGCCGGCGCTCGGCTGCGAGGTGTGCGGCAGCTGCTCGGAGCCGGCCATGCGGGCGACGTACTCTTCGGCGGTAATCTGCACCTGGTCGAGCAGATCCTCGCCTTCGATAATCACATGCAGCGGAATCACGTAAATGCCGAGCTCTTGGGCGCGGGCGGGGGAGATGTCCGACGTGGAGTCGGTTATGATGGCAAAAGACATAATTGCACCTTTCGTTGGGGCGCGGCAACGCCGCCTTCAGAGAGCAAAGTTCGTCAAGTATAGTGGAGTTGCTCTACATTGCTAGGTTCAATTGTTGAATAGACAACAGTTTGAAGTGTCGATGTGGAAATCGTCAACTGGGGAAGAGGAATGCCGATGGAGGCACTGGAGATATGCAGGCGGCCGGTCGTGCTGTTCGATTTTGACGGCACGGTGGCCGATACGGGCCGGGCGGTGATGACCTCGACGCGCAAGACGCTGGCTGCGCGCGGTTTTTCGGAGGCGCAGATGGGTGACCTGCGCCGCATGATCGGGCCGCCCCTGTGGAAGAGCTTTCACGACTTTTACGGCTTTTCCCGCGAGGAGTCGCTTGTGGTGGCCGATGAGTACCGCGCCTTTTTTGATGAGCTGGGGCCGGAGGAGTATCCCGTGTTCGATGGGATTCCCGGGTTACTCGACGGCCTTGCCGCCCAGGGCAAGCGCATGGCCGTTGCGACGTCGCGCATGGAAGCGAAGTGCATCGATATGGTGCATGAGCTGGGTCTTTCTCAGTTCGAAGCCGTGGTCGGCATGAATCCGCCGCAGGGCCGCGAGACCAAGGCCGATTCGATCCGCGATGCCCTGGCGGCACTTGGGGCGTGCGCCGACGATGCCGTGATGGTCGGCGATCGCTTTAACGACGTGGAGGGCGCGCACGCAATGGGCGTGCCGTGCATCGGCATCTATTCGGGTGCGGCGGCGCCGGGCGAGCACGAGGCCGCGGGTGCCGATGCGGTGGTGCACTCGGTGGCCGAGCTTGCTAAACTTTTCGCTATCTAATGACGTAATGTGAGGGGCGGGCGTGCTCGTCGCTCATTGGTAAGGAGGTCGTCCATGAATCAGGTGGAGCAGAGTGTTGCCGAATACGTCGACGAGGTCTGGGAGGATGTCGTCACTGATATCGAGCAGCTGGTGAGCTACCCGTCTGTTGCCGTTGCCGCCGATGCGGAGCCCGGTGCGCCGTTTGGCCGCCCGGTCCGTGATGCGCTCGATTGCGCGCTCGGCATTGCGCAAAAGCTCGGCTACCAGACGAGCGATGACGAGGGCTATGTGGGTATTGCCGACATTCCCGGCCGCGGCGATAAGCAGCTCGCGACCATTTGCCATGTGGACGTGGTGCCCGCGGGCCCCGGCTGGAACACCGACCCGTTTGCGATGGAGCGTCGCGAGGGCTGGCTGCTCGGCCGTGGCGTGATCGACGACAAGGGTCCGGCGGTGTTGTCGCTCTACGCTGGCGCTTATCTGCTCAAACACGGCATTGTGCCGCGCTATACCTTCCGCGCGCTGCTGGGCTGCGATGAGGAAGTGGGCATGTCCGACGTTCACCATTATCTGGAGAACCACGCAGACCCCGACTTTCTGTTTACGCCCGATGCCGAGTTCCCGGTTTGCAATGCCGAGAAGGGCCAGTTTGGGGCGACATTTGTGAGCTCCAAGATCGACGGCGGGCGCATTGTGTCCTGGAGCGGTGCCGAGGCGAGCAACGCCATTCCGTCGCAGTCTATCTGCGAGCTCGCGATTGCCGCCGATGAGCTGCCTGCCCCGGTCGAGAACGCTGATCGCCTGGAGATTACAGCGCTCGATAACGGGCATGCGCAGATTTTCGCTCACGGCATTGGTGGCCATGCCTCGATGCCCGAGGGGACGATCAATGCCGTCGGCCTGGTCGTGACATACCTGCGCGAGATCGAGGACACGTTTGCCGCACGCGACGAGCGCCTGTTGACGCCCGCCGAGCACGAGTTTGTCAAGTTCCTGGCCTTTGTACATGCGGACGCCTATGGTCGCGGCCTGGGCATCGACGCGACGAGTCCCGCGTTTGGCCCGCTCACCTGCAACCCCGGCGTCATCCGCGTGGCGGATGGACATATTGAGCAGGTTATTGACGTGCGCTTCCCCGACAGCACGAGCGCCGACACCATCTGCGAGCAGCTGGAGCCGCTCGTGGGTCGCTTTGGCGTGACGTGCCGCGTGGGTCGTGCGAAGGTGCCGTTCTCGGTTTCTGCCGACGACCCGGCCGTGAAGGCGCTTATCGATACCTATAACGAGTTTACGGGTAAGCATGCCGAGCCCTTTGCCATGGGCGGCGGCACGTACGCGCGCAACTTTGCCCGCGCCGTATCGTTTGGGCCCGAGGAGACCGGCCTGAAGCTGCCCGCATGGGGCGGCCAGATGCACGGCCCCAACGAGTGCGCCAACGAGGAACAGCTCAAGCAGGCACTCAAGATTTATATCGTGGCGATCCTGCGTTTGAATGAATTAGAGCTTTAAGGTTACGCGAACGCCAGAGTGACAACCTGTCTTTTGAAGAGGACGGCATGACCAGAAGGTCTATGCCGTCCTCTTTCTGAAAATGATCCCTTAGGGACGGAGGAAAACGGATCATTTTGGGGTCTGCTCAACCCGATGATCCGTTTTCCTCCGTCCCCAAGGGATCATTTGGTGTAAAGGCTGGCCATGCTTGGCGGCGGGTTTGTTATTCGTTTGTAAAGCCGAGCCGCGCTTGCGGTAAGGGTCTATCAAAAGCCCGTAAGAAACCGCAGTTGGTGCGGGCGCTGACCGGTCGGGGCCGTATCTTTCCAAACAGCAAAGCGGGCAGGGTGCCCGCGAGTCGCTTGTATGAAAGGAAGATCATGCTCGATCAGGCTTATTCTCGTCGTCAGTTCCTCGGCCTCGCTGGTGGTCTCGCCAGCATCGTGGGCCTCGGCCTCGTTGGTTGCGGCGGCGCAGGCGCTTCCGACGCCGCCGACAAGGGTAGCGCCGCTGCCGCCGAGTCCGTCTCCGGTGAGGTGACCTACGACGGTGCCTCCTCGTTCCAGGCTCTCGTCGAGGCCGCTGCCGAGAAGTTCATGGATGCCAATCCGGACGTCTCCGTCTCCGGTTCGGGTAACGGTTCGGGTAAGGGCCTGACCGCTGTCGCCGCCGGCACCGTCACCATCGGTAACTCTGACGTCTTCGCCGAGACCAAGCTCGAGGCCGATCAGGTCAAGAACCTCGTCGACCACGAGGTCGCCGTCGTGGGCATGGGCCCCGTCGTCTCCAAGAACGTTACGGTCGACGACCTGTCCCTCGAGCAGCTCAAGGGCATCTTCTCCGGCCAGATCACCAACTGGAAGGAGGTCGGTGGCGACGACGCCACCATCGTCGTCCTCAACCGCAAGGCCGGCTCCGGTACCCGCGCCACCTTTGAGGCTGCCGTCTTTGGCGACGAGGCCAACGACTTTAAGGGCGACGCCGAGCTCGACAAGTCCGGCGACGTCCAGACCCAGATGGCCAGCACCGACAACGCCATCTCCTACCTCGACTTCTCGCACTTCGACGACTCCAAGTTCAACGCCATCAAGGTCGAGGGCGT
This sequence comes from uncultured Collinsella sp., assembly GCA_900542365.1. Taxonomy (GTDB): domain Bacteria; phylum Actinomycetota; class Coriobacteriia; order Coriobacteriales; family Coriobacteriaceae; genus Collinsella. The sequence goes on from UQNH01000046.1 coordinate 10,615, forward strand.
CGAGCCCAAGAGCGCAAACGTTACCGACGACTCCTTTAAGATCTGGGCGACCGAGCACATGTACTGCTCCAAGGACGCCGACGAGGCCACCACGGCCTTCCTGGAGTTCATGCTTTCCGACGACGTCCAGGGCAAGCTCGTCGAGGAGCAGGGCTTTATCCCAGTCTCTGCCATGAAGGTCGTCAAGGACGCCAGCGGCAAGGTATCCGCTAAATAAGTAATCGCCCCGGAAAGGTTTGCAATGGCAAAACAGCTGCCAAAGCGCGACCTTGAGAACGTGGGCCTGGGCGTCACGGGCGCGTGCGTAGCGCTCGTGACGCTTGTCGTTGCCGCGCTCATCTTTATGGTCGCCCAAAAGGGCCTCTCGGCTTTTCTCAAGGACGGCGTCTCGGTCGTAGAGTTCTTCGCCGGCACCAAGTGGGATCTGGCCAACACAGCCGAAAACGGCCTGCCCTACACCGGCGCCCTGCCCCTGATCGTCACCTCGTTTGCGGTCATGGTGCTCTCCACGCTCATCGCGCTGCCCATCGCCATCGGCTCTGCCATCTTTGCGGTCGAGATCCAGCCTAAGTTTGGCTCCAAGGTCTTTCAGCCGCTTATTGAGCTTTTGACCGGCATTCCCTCGGTCGTCTTTGGCCTGATCGGTTTTCACGTGGTCGTCGGCCTTATGAAGAGCGTTCTCCACGTGAGCACAGGCCTGGGCATCTTGCCCGGCGCCATCGTGCTGGCCGTCATGATCCTGCCGACCATGACCACGCTTTCGGTCGATGGCCTGCGTGCCGTGCCCGACAGCTACCGTCAGGGTTCGCTCGCGCTGGGCTACACCCGCTGGCAGACCATCTGGCACGTGGTGCTCAAGAGCGCCATGTCCTCGCTCATGACCGCGGTCATCCTTGGCATGACCCGCGCCTTTGGCGAGACGCTCGCCGTGCGCATGGTTATCGGCGGTATCGAGGCCATGCCGACGTCGCTGCTGTCGCCGGCCTCCACCATCACCACCACGCTCACCACGTCCATGGCGGTCTATGCCGAGGGCTCGGCCCAGGACGACGTCCTGTGGGCGCTCGGTCTTCTGCTGATGGGCATGAGCCTCATCTTTATCCTGATCATCCATCTCATTGGCCGCAAGGGGGCGAAGGCTCGTGGCTAGCACGCGCATCCATATCGACGAGGCGAGACTCGGGCGTGTCCAAAGGCAGGACCGCATCGCCACGGGCGTGCTGACGGCGATCGTCGCCATCGTCATGCTCATCGTCGTCTCCATGGTGGCCTACATCCTGTTCGAGGGCATCTCGACGCTGTTCCAGCCGGGCTTCCTCACGCAGCCTGCGCGCGCCAACGGAACCCAGGGCGGCGTGCTCTACCAGCTGTTCGACTCGTTCTACCTGCTGCTGATCACTCTAGTCATCTCGGTGCCCATCAGCCTGGGCGGAGCGGTCTTCCTGGTTGAGTACGCGCCGAACGGCCCTATCCGCGACATCGCCTCCACCGCTATCGAGACCTTGTCCTCGTTGCCTTCCATCGTCGTCGGCATGTTCGGCTTTCTGGTGTTCTCGGTGCAGCTGGGCTGGAAGTACTCCATCATCTCCGGCGCCGTCGCGCTCACCATGTTCAACATCCCCATCCTGGTGCGCGTGATTCAGCAGGCGCTCGAGGACGTGCCGCAGGCCCAGCGCGATGCGTGCCTGGCCATGGGCCTCACTCGCTGGGAGGCCACACTGCACATCCTGATTCCCGAGGCCATGCCCGCCATCGTGACCGGCATCGTGCTTTCGGCCGGCCGCGTGTTTGGCGAGGCCGCGGCGCTGCTCTTTACCTCGGGCATGAGCTCGCCGGTTCGTCTGAACTTCTTGAGCTTTAACCTGTCGAGCCCCACCTGCGCCTGGAACGTGTTCCGTCCCGGCGAGTCGCTGGCCGTGCACATCTACAAGATCTATGGCGAGGGCAGCCCCGAGGCCCAGCAGATCGTCTGGGGCACCGCGGCACTGCTGATGATCTGCGTGCTGCTGTTTAACGTAATCGCCCGTATCGTGGGCAAGCAACTGGCAAGGAAGATGACGGCCGAATGAGCGAGATGAATGCAACGCCCGCAACCGAGGCGGCCACGTCCGAGACCCAGGACTTTCTGTCGAGCGTGGGGGAGAGCGAGAGGCGCGTGCGCGTGAGCGGCAAGGCCGTGAGCGACGAGGTCGTGCTCTCCGCCAAGGACGTCAACGTGTACTATGGCGACCACCATGCGCTGCACAATACGTCGCTCGACTTCCACAAGGGTGAGATCACGGCGCTCATCGGGCCTTCGGGCTGCGGCAAGTCGACCTTCTTGCGTAGCCTCAACCTGATGAATCGCGAGATTCGCCGCTGTCGCGTGGAGGGCGAGATCAACTACCGCGGGCGCAACGTGAACACCAAGACCGAGAACACGTACGAGCTGCGTCGCTCCATCGGCATGGTGTTCCAGCAGCCCAACCCCTTCCGCAAGTCCATTCGCGACAACATCACGTTTGCGCCCAAGCGCCACGGCATCACCGACCGTGACGAGCTCGACCGCATGGTCGAGGAGAGCCTGCGCGGCGCGGCGCTGTGGGACGAGGTCAAGGACAAGCTCGACAAGAGCGCCTACGCGCTTTCGGGCGGTCAGCAGCAGCGCCTGTGCATCGCGCGCACGCTGGCGCTCAACCCCGACGTGATCTTGTTTGACGAGCCCTGCTCGGCGCTTGACCCCATCTCGACGCTGGCGATCGAGGACCTGATGTCGTCGATCGTGGCCGACCGCGCCATCGTCATCGTGACGCACAACATGGAGCAGGCGTCGCGTGTGTCCAACCGCACGGCGTTCTTCTACATGGGCGATATGGTCGAGTACGACGAGACCGACGAGATTTTCCAGCGGCCCAAGGATAAGCGGCTGAATGATTACCTCACCGGCATGTTCTCCTAGTCCGGAACATGCTTGAGGCCCGCGGCGGCCACGGTCGCCACGGGACTGATTGGAGAGGCGGGTCATCTCTTGCGGGAGATGGCCCGCTTTTTTGTGTCGTGTGCGCCCCGCCTTTTCGCTGCTATCATGGACAACGTTGAATTTCTACGAAGGAGCAGGGCATATGGCGATTCTTTTGGGATGCGATTCCATCAGCCTAGAGTTTCCCACCAAGCATATTTTCGATAGCGTGACGCTCGGCGTGGGCGAGGGCGACCGTATTGGTATCGTCGGCAAAAACGGCGACGGCAAGTCGACGCTGCTGAGCGTGCTCGCCGGCACGTTGGAGCCCGACGACGGCCGCGTGACGCACCGCCGCGACACCACGATCGGATTGCTCGGCCAAAAGGACAATCTGGTCGATACCGACACCGTGCATCATGCCGTCGTGGGCGACACGCCCGAGTACGAGTGGGCCTCGAGCCCGCGTACACGCCAGATCCTGGCCGGTCTTATCAGCGATGTGCCCTGGGAAGGCACGGTGGGCGAGCTCTCGGGCGGCCAGCGTCGTCGCGTGGACCTCGCGCGCCTGCTGATCGGCGACTACGACGTGCTTATGCTCGACGAGCCTACCAACCACCTGGACATGCGCACCATCAACTGGCTCGCGCGTCACCTAAAAGCCCGCTGGCAGCGCGGCCAGGGCGCCATGCTCGTGGTCACGCACGACCGCTGGTTCTTGGACGAGGTCTGCACCAGCATGTGGGAGGTCCACGATGGCCAGGTCGACCCCTTCGAGGGCGGCTATTCGGCATACATCCTACAGCGCGTGGAGCGCGACCGCATGGCCGCCGTTACCGAGGAGCGTCGTCGCAACATGGCGCGCAAGGAGCTCGCGTGGCTGAGCCGCGGTGCCCAGGCGCGCTCCACCAAGCCCAAGTTTCGCGTGGATGCCGCTCGCGAGCTCATCGCCGACGTACCGCCCGTGCGTGACGAGTTGGAGCTCAAGCGTCTCGCCGTGAGCCGCCTGGGCAAGCAGGTTATCGACGTGGTCGACGTGGACGCCGGCTATGCGGATACCGATGGTGCGCCCAAGCAGGTGCTCTCTGATGTGACCTGGCTCATCGGTGCAGGCGACCGCTATGGTCTTTTGGGCGAGAACGGCGCCGGCAAGTCGACCTTGCTCGACGTGATCCAGGGCAAGATTGAACCCATGCGCGGCCGTGTGAAGATTGGCCAGACGGTGCGCTTTGGCGTGCTGTCGCAGCAGCTCGAGGAGCTGGAACCTTACATGGGCGATACGATCCGCGAGGTGCTCGGCAACTATAAGAAGTACTACGTCATCGACGGCAAGGAGACTTCGCCCGAGAAACTTTGCGAGCGCCTGGGCTTTACGACACAGCAGCTCTGGAGTCGCATCGGCGATCTTTCGGGCGGCCAGCGCCGTCGCCTGTCGCTGCTGCTGACGATCCTGGACGAGCCCAACGTGCTTATCCTGGACGAGCCCGGCAACGACCTGGATACCGACATGCTCGCGATTGTCGAGGACCTGCTCGACGGCTGGCCCGGCACGCTGATCCTGGTGACGCACGACCGCTTCTTGATGGAGCGCGTGACCGACCAGCAGTGGGCGCTGCTCGACGGCCACCTGACGCATATGCCCGGCGGCGTGGACCAGTACCTGCGCCTGTGCAACGCCACCGCCGAGGGCGAGCCCGTGG
>UQNH01000047.1:0-15023 GCA_900542365.1 uncultured Collinsella sp.
CACGCGGCGGGCAGCGAGCGCCAGGCCGCGAGCACCATCCGAGATAAATGTCGGCATCGAAGCCTTCTCGCGCAGGGCATCGAGCGCCGCGTCGCCCAGCTCGGCCAGCCACGCGTTAACGGCGCGACCGCGGATATGCGTCTGCGCCACCGAATCGATCGCCGAATCGGGAATACGTTCGAGCATAGAGTCGGAGGCATCGGCAAGCGACTCATTGATGCGGTCGGCAAGGTCGGCACGCACACGCTCCAGCTCATCGGACAGGCGGCGCCAGCTGGCCAACGAGCACACCGCATCGACCATCATCGCGACCGCGACGATAAAGGCGGACAGCCGCACAATCAGCACCGGCAGATGGCCAAGCAGCCCCAGCAATGCCGGCTCCACTAAACGGCAAATGCACAGCGCACCCAGGCCAAACGCGCAGGCCCAGTACAGACAGATGCGTCCATGCAAATTAAACGGCAGGTGCGAGTAATCCCAAAAGCGCGCGCCTGTTGTTTTTTCCAACAATACGCCTACGCTGTACTCAATCAAGCTGCATACGAGCGCCGCGGCAACAAACTGGCTCGAGGCATCCGGAATCCCGCGCAGCAAAAGCCAACAGGCTATGCCACCCACACCATAGATAGGGCAACACGGCCCCAGCAAAAAGCCACTGTTGGCAAATCGTCCGTGATTGAGCATGGCGCAAACCGTCGACTCCCACGCCCAGCCGCAAAACCCGTAAAAGGCAAACGAGAGCACCAGTGCCGAGAGTGGACAGGCGGCAAGCGTCGCGCCGTCAAATGCCATGCCGATCGCGGTTCCCACCGTCTACCCACTCCTCTTTTCGTTCGATTCTTTGCTCGAGCCGTCGCTCGGGCCCTCGTTCAAATCGTTCGCGCCGCCTTTGCGCGGCAGACGGCCGGCAATCGTCTCGCGCAGCGCGCACCATTTATCCGCCAGGCACACAATCCATGCCTCGCGACACGTCGGCGGCACCGGCACCAGCGGAAACATATGCCGTACGATAATATTCCGCTCGCGCGGCGTCAGCTCAAAATCTTCCTCCGCACGCGCCAAGGCAAAAAACGGGTGGCGAAAGCCATGCAGCCGATGGCTTGGGTCGGGATCGTGCCAGTCATAGAGAAAGTAATCGTGCAGCAGGGCCCCGCGCAGCAGCGATAAGCGGTCGACGGAGATACCGACGCGGCCCAGGCGCTCGGCAAAGGACAGACTTGCCCGCGCCACCGAGGTCACATGCGTATACACCGTCACATCGCCATGCTGGATAAACTCGCGCGTCAGGTCCAGACGGCCCGCCTGTGCCAGTTGACGGGCAGCATGGTCTACTTCGCACGCGATTTTCTCGGCACGAACGGTATCGGACATGCGGCCTCCTTCCGGCGGCGCTCGGCGGCAAGCCACAGCCTGCACGCAATGAATAAAATCATCATGGAACTTATCAGTATGGCATCGGACAAAACGTTTTGCCCCACCAGTTGGCGAATTACCGCGCCGCCGTCACATATCAAACGCCAAAATGTGCGAGACTGTCTTGTGCAATTGTGCCGGCCGAGGGAGTGCCGGCGCACGATTCGCATGGAGTAACCCACAACGATGCTGCTTACGCAAACGACAACGCCCGAGGACGTCAAGGCTCTCGATCGCGCCGAGCTTCCGCTGCTCTGCGGCGAGATCCGCCACGCCATCCTCGAAAGCTCCGCCGCCGTCGGCGGGCACGTTGCCCCCAACCTGGGCGTCGTTGAGCTTACGGTCGCGCTCCATCGCGTGTTTAACTCCCCCATCGACAAGATTGTCTTTGACGTTTCGCACCAGACCTACGCCCACAAGGCGCTGACGGGGCGTGCGTACACTTATATCAATCCGGAGCGTTATGGTGAGGCTTCTGGCTTTGCCAATCCCGACGAGTCCGAGCACGACCTGTTCGCCATGGGCCATACCTCCACGTCGGTGAGCCTGGGCTGCGGCCTGGCGCACGCTCGTGACCTGGCGGGCGACAGCTACAACGTCATTACCATCATTGGCGACGGTTCGCTTTCGGGCGGTCTGGCGTTTGAGGGCTTCAACAATGCCGCCGAGCTCGACAGCAACTTGATCATCGTCGTCAATGACAACGACCAGTCCATTGCCGAGAACCATGGCGGCCTGTATCGCAATCTGGCCGAGCTGCGCGCCAGCAACGGCACCTGTGAGCGCAACGTTTTCCGCGCGATGGGGCTCGACTACCGCTATCTGGACGCCGGTAACGATGTGTTGGCCCTGGTCGACGTGCTGCAGGAGCTGCGCGATATCGATCATCCCATCGTGCTGCACGTCTCCACCGCGAAGGGCAAGGGCTTTGAGCCGGCCCAGAGCGACCCCGAGCGCTGGCATCATGTAGGCCCGTTTGACATGGCGACTGGGCGCAAGCTCTGCCCGGGCCATCCGAGCGAGCCTGCGCCGCGCACCTATGCCGACATTACGGGCGAGGCCCTGAGCGCTGCCATAGAGCGCGATCCGCAGGTTGTGGGCATCACGGCTGCAACGCCCTACATCATGGGCTTTACGCCCGAGCTTCGCGCCGCGGCAGGCAAGCAGTTCGTCGATGTGGGCATTGCCGAGGAGCACGCCGTGACCTTTGCCACCGCGCTTGCGCGCTCGGGCGCCAAGCCGGTCTTTGGTGTGTACGGCACGTTTTTGCAGCGCGCCTACGACGAGCTGTGGCACGACCTGTGCCTCAACGACGCCCCCGCAACCATCTTGGTATTTGGCGCGTCGATCTTTGGCACCACATCCGAGACGCATCTCTCGTTCTTTGATATTTCCATGCTGGGCGGTCTTCCCAACATGCACTACTTGGCGCCGGCCTGCATGGAGGAATATCTGTCCATGCTGAGCTGGTCGCTCGACCACCGCGAGCATCCCGTGGCGATTCGCGTGCCGGGTATTGGCCTGGTGAGCCGTCCCGACCTTGCGCCCGCCGAAGACGCCGACTACAGCGCCGTTCGCTACAACATGGTGCGCCAGGGCCGCGATGTGGCCGTGCTCGCGCTTGGCGATTTCTTTGAGCTGGGCGAGCGCGTGGCAAACCGCCTGGCCGCCGAGTATGGCATCGAGGCGACGCTCGTCAACCCACGCTTTGCGACCGAGCTCGACCGCGAATTCCTCGACAGCCTTGCCGCCAAGCATCGCGTTGTCGTCACCCTCGAGGACGGAATCTTGGACGGCGGCTGGGGCGAACGCGTGGCATGTTATTTGGCCTGTACGCCGCTGCGCACGCGCACCTTCGGCATCGCCAAGGGCTTCCACGACCGCTACGACCCCAACGAACTGCTCGCGCAGAACGGCATGACAGTCGAGAACATGGCCGCCGAAGCCGTGAGACTACTCAACGAGTAAGAAAACCTCCGCAAGGGAAGCATCCCTGCGGAGGTTTTTATTTTCGCGGCGCGATTATCTCAATCTGTAACATCTAGGGCCCGAATTCCCGTCTAACTGTTACAGATCTAGACAAACCATCTTTGCCCCTGACCTTTGTCTCGATCTGTAACAGATAGAGACCTTTTGGCCGTCTAACTGTTACAGATCGAGACATTCGAATTCCCCTGAAGAGAAAATCTCAATCTGTAACAGTTACTCGGCAAAAATGGCTGCAGATGTTACAGATCGAGACAAAACAGCAAGGCATGCCGCTACATCGGCCAGAACCGCCACAAAGGTGCCTGTCCCTTTTGGTAGGTAGAATAACCCATAAGGTAAGTATGTTTCTGAGTTATTTCGTGTTGACCCATTTGAGCGGGATAGGGTATAACTCTACTCAACCGCTAGGGATTTTATTGAGAAAGGTGTTCTACCATGAGCAAGAACCTCTCCCAGCAGGTCGTTCTCGACCGCCGCGGCTTCGTCGCCGCCACCTTCGCAACCGTCGCCGGCCTTGGTCTTGCCGGCTGCTCCGACACCAGTACCGAGGCCGACAAGGGTTCCGCCGGTTCCTCCAAGAGCTCCGAGGATACCGAGGTTTCCGCCACGCTCGACGCCAAGGCATTCGACAAGCTCGTCAACGACGGCCCCAAGGCCGATGACGACGCCATCGCCGCCAGCACCTGGGCTACGGCCGTCAAGGATGCCGGCGTCTTTACGATCGGTGGCGTCCAGACCTCCACGCTCTTCTCCCTCCTCAACGAGAAGGACGGTCAGACCCGCGGCTTCGACGCCGGTATCGCACAGCTCCTGTCCAACTACATTCTGGGCGAGAACAAGGTCGAGATCACCCAGGTGACCTCTGACACGCGTGAGTCCGTCCTGCAGAACGGCCAGGTCGACGCTGTCTTTGCCACCTACACCATCACTGACGAGCGCAAGAAGCTCGTCTCCTTTGCCGGTCCCTACTACTACACCCAGCAGGCTATCCTGGTGCTCGCCGACAACGACGACATCAAGAGCGTCGACGACCTGGCCGACAAGAACGTCGCCGTCCAGTCCGGCTCCAACGGCCCTGCCATCCTGGAGGAGCTCGCTCCCAAGGCCAGCCAGCAGGAGTTCAAGACCGACGAGGAGGCCCGCCAGGCACTCCAGCAGGGCCGCGTTGACGCCTACGTCATCGACAACAACATGCAGCAGAGCGCCCTGGTCCGCGAGCCCGGTAAGTATAAGATCGCCGGCAAGCCCTTCGGCAGCAAGGAGCCCTATGGCATCGGCCTGCCGCTCGATTCCGACGGCGTCGCCTTCGTTAACGACTTCCTTAAGAAGATTGAGGACGACGGCACCTGGACCGAGCTGTGGCAGATCTGCATCGGCGACCGTACGGGCGACACCAATGTTCCCGAGCTGCCCGAGATCGGCGCCTAGGCCATAGAGCCGAATAACGGCCGCAACGAAACCGTACGGAAACGCACGGTGCGCTTTATTGCGCTAAACTGTTTCTTCACTGAGTTGTCGGGGCTTCCGTACACACGGGAGCCCCTTTCCTTATCGGCGGGAGGTCCGCATGAGTCTCTCCGAGCTCTGGTCGCTCTATGGCCAGAACTATATCGACGCGCTGCTCGCAACCTGGGGCATGACGCTTGAGTCGTTTGCCATCGCCATGGTGCTGGCCGTCGCCGTCACCGTGATGCGCGTGTCGCCGCTCAAGCCGCTGCGCGTCTTTGGCGACCTGTATGTCCAGGTCTTCCGTAACATCCCCGGCATCGCGCTGCTCATCATCGTCGTCTACGCACTGCCGCCGCTCAAGGTCGTTCTTCCCTACCGCACCTGCGTTATCGTCGCTACGGTGCTCTTGGGTTCTGCCTTTGGCTCCGAGAACTTTATGAGCGGCATCAACACCGTTGGCGTCGGTCAGGTCGAAGCCGCGCGTTCGCTCGGCATGAGCTTTAACCGCATCCTCGCCAAGATCGTGATCCCGCAGGCACTGCGCTCGAGCGTGCTGCCCATGACGAACCTCTTTATCGCCGTCATGCTCACCACCGCGCTCGGCAGTCAGGTGCCGCTTAAGCCCCAGGAGCTCACCGGCGTGGTGAGCTATATCAACACGCGCTCGCTCGGCGGCGTCGCCGCGTTCTTTATCTCGGCGCTCGGCTACCTGGGCACAGCCTTTGTGGTGAGCCACATTGGCAACTACATCGATAAGAAGGTGAGGATCCTCCGATGAGCAAGCACTCCTCCCCCGCGCTCACCATGCGCGATGCGCTCTACGAGGCTCCCGGCCCCAAGATGCGCGCCAAGATTCGCATCGGCACCGCCATCTCGCTGGTTGCCGTCGTCGCACTCGTTGCCCTCGTGTTGCAGCGCTTTTATGTGACCGGCCAGCTTTCGGTTCATTATTGGTATTTCTTTACGCACCTCACCACCTGGAAGTTCCTGCTTGCCGGCTTTGAGGGCACCGTTAAAGTCGCACTCACCGCCGGCGCCATCGCGCTGGTGCTCGGCCTTGCCCTTATGCTCGGTCGCACCAGCGACATTAAGCCGCTGCAGCTGGTCTGCCGCGTGCTCACCGATTTCTTCCGCGGCGTGCCGAGCCTGCTGTTCATCTACTTCTTCTTTTTGGTGCTGCCCCAGTACAAGATCGCGCTGCCGTCGTTTTGGATGCTCACGCTTCCCGTCGCGCTCGCCGCAGCCGGTGTACTGGCCGAGATCTTCCGTGCCGGCGTCAACGCCGTGCCGCGCGGCCAGGTCGAGGCTGCCCAGGCACTCGGTCTCTCCAAAGCTAAAATCACCTTTAAAATCGTATTGCCCCAGGCTATTCGGTTTATCATTCCGTCGTTGATTTCGCAGCTCGTGGTCGTCGTCAAAGACACCACCGTCGCCTACGTGGTGAGCTACCCCGACCTCATGCAAAACGCCCGCGTGCTCATTACCAACTACGACGCGCTCGTGTCGGTCTATCTGGTGATCGCGGTCATCTATATCCTCATCAACGTCGCGATCAACAAGGCCGCTGTCTACGTCTCGCACAAGACCGGCGCGACGATCATCCGCTAACGCTTTACCATTTCGAGTCATAAGGAGCCGAGCACCATGGCACAGGGCACTTCTTCTACCGGCAATCAGCCGCTGATCGAGCTCAGGCACGTCGATAAGCACTACGGCGACCTGCACGTCCTCAACGACATCAATCTCTCGGTCGACCGTGGCGAGGTCGTCGTCGTGATCGGCCCCTCGGGCTCGGGCAAGTCGACCATGTGCCGAACCATCAACCGCCTGGAAACCATCGACTCGGGCGAGATCCTCATCGAAGGCGAGCCCCTGCCGCAGGAAGGCAAGGACCTTGCCCGCATGCGTGCCGAGCTGGGCATGGTGTTTCAGCAGTTCAACCTGTTCGCACATATGACCGTACTGCAGAACGTCATGCTGGGGCCGGTCGATGTGCTGGGCGTCTCCAAGGAGGAGGCTCGTGAGCGCGCCATGGATCTGTTGAGCCGCGTGGGCGTTGCCGAACAGGCCGATAAGGTGCCCGCACAGCTTTCGGGCGGCCAGCAGCAGCGCGTGGCCATCGCCCGTTCTCTTGCCATGCAGCCCAAGGCCATGCTCTTCGATGAGCCCACGAGCGCCCTTGACCCCGAGATGATCAACGAGGTGCTCGAGGTCATGGTGCGCTTGGCGCAGCAGGGCATGACGATGATCGTCATTACGCACGAGATGAACTTCGCCCGCCGCGTGGCCGACCGCGTCGTGTTTATGGCCGACGGCCAAATCGTGGAAACCGGCACGCCCGACGAGTTCTTCGACCATCCCCAGACTAAGCGCGCCCAGGAGTTCCTCAACTCCATTAAGGGCCACTAGCCCCATTGACACGCGGGCAAATTCATCACCAGCGTTTGTCCCGCGCCACCCCTATGCCATGTCCACCTGGATTCGAAAGCCACACCCATGATCGGAACCCGCACCTCATCGTCCTATACCCCGCACGTCGACGTTGCCCCCGCCGACCGTCCGCTCATCCTCGTCGCGCCGCGTTGGGAAGAGGCAAAGCCGTTTTTGAGCGAGACGCTCTCCCCCAACGAGGAAATCGCAAGTGTCTTTGTCGATGCCATCCTTGCCGCCGGCGGCCTGCCGCTGCAGATGTCCATCACCGAGGACATTGAGGTTATCCGTCATTACGTGGAAATCGCCGACGGCATCGCCATTCCCGGCGGCCCGGACGTCAACCCCAAACGCTGGGGCGACGAGCGTCCGTACGACCCCACGCTGTGCTGCGAGATCCGCGATCGCTTTGAGTTTAAGCTCGTCAACGAGGTGCTCCGTGCCAAGAAGCCGCTCTTTACCACCTGCCGCGGCACGCAGCTGCTCAATGTCGCCACCGGCGGCACCCTGTGCATGGACGTGCCGAGCCTGGGTGCGCGCGAGGGTCGCACGCAGTGGCGCCATACCCACGTGCTCAACGACCCTGTGCATCCTGTCGAGGTCGTGCCGGGCTCGCTGCTGGAGCGCGCGGTTGGCGGGCACAGGCTGATCCAGACCAACTCCGCACACCACTGCTGCGTCGATCGTCTGGGTAAAAGCACGCGCTTGGTCGCCAAGGCAACCGATGGCGTTCCCGAGTGCATCGAAGTCGAAGGCCAGCCTTTCTGCCTGGGCGTGCAATGGCACCCTGAGTATACGTGGAAGACGCTCGAGACCGACTTTAACCTGTGGAAGTCGTTTGTCGAGGCAGCGGCCAAGGTAAAGCAGGCGCGCTAGCTTACGAGCTACGCAACAGAAAAGGGCGCCCCGCCGGCCACATGGTCCGGCGGGGCGCCCTTTTGCCTATACGCGGCAGACACACAGCCAAGGCTCACAACCTCTTACTCGGCTGCCTCGCGCAGGGCCGACATCGTGGCCGCATACTGCTGCTGCAGTGCATGCATTCCCTCGCGAGCGCCGTCAACAGTATCGGCACCGCGCAGTGCTTCGGTCACCACGAGCGCCGGCTCGTACAGATTATCGAATCCCAGGTTCTGGCTCACGCCCTTGAGCGTGTGCGCCGCCATAAACGCTTCCCCGGCGTCTCCTGCCGCCATGGCAGCCTCCAGCTTGTCCATGCTCTCGTCATCCAAAAACTTGAGGGCAAAACGGGCAAGCATCTCCTCGCCCATCAGCCGAGTGCAAGCGTCATCATAATTGGCGCCGATCTTCTCATACGCTTCACGCATGGAAATCATGGATTTGAACTCCTTTGGTCAAACTAAATCGTAGGAAGCGCAACGACCTCGGCGGGGCGCGCCAATGTTTCGGCAATACGGTCTTGCACCTCGAGCAAGCAGTCGAGCAGCAGCGGGTTAAAGGCACCGCACTTACCGTCCAGGATCATCTGGATCGCCTCCTCGTGCGGAATAGCATCCTTGTACACGCGCACGCTCGTCAGCGCATCGTACACGTCAGCCACCGACACCACCTGTGCGGCGATGGGAATATCGTCGCCCTTAAGGCCGTCGGGATAACCTTTGCCGTCCCAGCGCTCGTGATGCCAGCGCGCAATCTGGTACGCATATTCCATAAGCGCATTGCCGGCGTGATGGCGACCCAGCTCACGCAGCATGTCGGCGCCGATCGTGGTATGCGTCTTCATAATCTCGAACTCTTCGGGCGTGAGGCGCCCGGGCTTGTTGAGAATCGCATCGTCAATCGACATCTTGCCGATATCGTGCAGCGCCGAAGCCAGGGCAATCGTGGAGCGCTCCTCATTGTCGAGGGAGATGTTGTCGCTACGGTGGACCAGGCAGCCAAGCAGCAGCTCGGTCAGCTTCTCGATGTTCGTAACATGCCTGCCGCTCTCGCCATTGCGAAGCTCCATGACGCCGGCCATGATGTCGATGAGCATGCGGCTGTTCTTGACGCGCTCGTTGTACTGCTGGGACAGCAGGCTCGTCAGACGGCGCTGCTTGGCGTACAGGCGGATGGTGTTGCTTACACGGCGGCGCACAACGCGGGAGTCAAACGGGCGGTTGACATAGTCCGAGGCACCCAGCTCATACGCGCGCAGCACCACATCGTCGGAATCTTCGCTCGAGATCATGATGACAGGCAGATTGTCAATAATCGACCGGCGCGACAGATCGCCCAACACCTCAAAGCCGTTCATGCCCGGCATGACAATGTCCAGCAGCACGAGCGACAACTCATCGCCATAGCGGTCGACCATGTCGAGCGCTGCGCGACCGCTATCGGCCTCAAGGATGCAATACTCGTCCTTGAGCATCTCGCTGAGAATAGCTCGGTTCATCTCGGAGTCATCGACGATAAGCACCGAAGGCTTTTCGCTTTGGAAGGCCTCGATGGAATCGGTATCGGTCATGACCGTACCGGCTTTTGCCTTAGCGCGGCTCAATAATTGGACAGCGCGGCCAACGCCCTCATCGACCGTCTCGCCATTAATGCGAACGCCACCAACACATGCCGTCAAGCTAACACGCTCATGGCCCGGAATAACCGTGGAATGAACGGCATCGGATACGTGACGCAGGCGACGGGCGAAATCATCGGAGGGGATATTGGGCATGACGGCCACAAACTTATCGCAGCCATAGCGGACAAGCTCGTCAGTCGAACGAATACTGCTGCGTATGGCCGTCGCCACCGCACCGAGTGCAAGGTCGCCGGCATGACGGCCACAGGTATCGTTGAAGACTCTAAAATCATCAAGGTCGATCATGGCCACACCGGCCTGCATGCGGGCGCTACGAAGCTTTTCCTCGTAATATCGGCGATTGCGCACGCTCGTCAGCACGTCGGTGTAGACAAGGTCCTCTTCTGCGGTCTCCTGTTCATCAATCGGACGCACCATCAGCAGGACGTGAGGCTCGCCCTCGACCTTCAGAGGGCGCAGGCGAGCGCGGTACTCAACGCCATCGTTGAGCAGCCGTTCCGACACCTCATCGGAACCTGCCGCCAAGGCCTCAAGACTTGACTGGCGCAGGCAAGGACACCGATCACCGGCGAGCAGGCAGTTAGGCTCGCTCTTAATCTGATCGGCCGACAACAAACGCACCACGGGGTAGGTCTTCGCGACGCGGGCGACCTCGGCGGCAGCCTCCTCGTCGGTTAGATTGACCTCGTGATTATTGAGCATATGGGGCCCTTTCTATCGTTACGCACGGCAACGGTGCATATCAAATGGTACAAGGGTAACATCTAACAACTGCAGGCAAACGCGCGATTATCGTTACATTTTTATGACCTGGCAAACGGCGGTAATGAAGCCGCGGGCACGCGGTTATGGGCGCATTCGTTAACAATGACGAAACGCTAACAGTCCCCCTCCCCGCAGGTCATCGAGCGTGCTAACGCTCCAAGATATCGCGAACGGCGTTTGCCGCCGTAACGGGACGATCGCGCAGACCGTTATGCGCGCCCGGGATCGTCACAAGGGGGCAATCGAGATATTCGGCAGCCGCTCGCGTGCCAGCCTCGCGGGGCGTATCGACCGAAAGCTCGCCCAAAAACACAGCCGACACCGCCTTTGACGCGCAGGCGCGCTCCCAGTCGGGAGCATATGTCATATTTGTTCCGTATTCATTGGCCATGAAGCAACGACCATTGCGCAGGGCATGTTTGGCTTCCGCCTTAGTCGTCCCAGGAGCCTCGGGGTCCAAGTCGCCGAGGGCTCCCAAGAAAAGCCGGAGCGCCCTTGAAACCTTTCCAGCCGCAATCATATCGAGCAAAACCGGAGCTGCGCCCATGCCGACGCCTTCGGCCGACACAGCCGGCTCGTGCAGAATCGCACGGGCGACGAGATGGGGTTCGGCGCGAAGAAGCTCCAGCGCCACCAACGTACCGGCGCTGTGCGCAAGCACATTTGTCGGAGCGCCAACGTGTTCGATCACGGCCTGCAGGTCGGCGGCCTGAGCGGCAAGATCATAGCTGCCGTCTGCCGCTTCGCTGCTGTCACCACAGCCGCGGCGGTCGTAGGCAATTACACGGTAGTTGCGGCTGAGCTCACAAGCGATGCCGTCGAAAAATGTGCCGTCGACACAAGCGCCGTGCACGCACACCAAAGCAGGAGTATCAGGCGACACATCCGGGCCGGCATATTCGCGACAGGCAATCGTGGTGCCCGCATTCTCGACCGTAAAATCCATGTTGTGCCCCCATCATCAATGCCCATCCAGCTGCACGTCAGTACGGTTGGATGGACCCGCATTGCCTTACGACTTGTTAACAGATTAACTGTACCCGACCCGAGGCTTTTCATGGCACGGCATCATGCGCGACGTGAAAAAACGAAACTTGTAAAGCAAGAGCCCACACCCTGCTTCGGAGCCGATGCTATGCTTAGGCACAATTGTCTTGAGGAGCATATGCCTATGTCTACGTTTTTGAATGCCAGCCCCATCTTTGGGCCCGTTCGCAGCCGTCGCCTTGGTCTCTCGCTCGGCGTCAACATGATGCCGGCCAGCGGCAAAATCTGCACGTTCGACTGCATTTACTGCGAAAACGGCCTCAACGCCGAGCGCCCCTGCCATGAGCCGTACAACACGGCCGCCGTGGTACTCGACGCGCTCGAGGCAAAGCTGCGCGAGATGGCAGCCGAGGGCGAGCTCCCCGATGTGATCACCTTCGCAGGCAACGGCGAGCCCACCGCCGCACCGGAGTTTCCGCAGGCCATTGCCGGCGCCGTCGCGCTGCGCGACGAGCTTGCCCCAAACTCCAAAATCGCCGTGCTCTCCAACGGCACGCGCGCCGACCGCCCCGAGGTGCACGACGCGCTCATGATGGTCGACGACAACATTCTTAAGCTCGATACCGCCGACCCGGCGTTTATCCAGCTGCTCGACCAGCCCGTTGGCCCCTACGATGTCGAGCACCAGATCGAGACGTTCGCAAGCTTTGACGGCCACGTTATAATCCAGACAATCTTTTTGACCGGCGAGTATCAGGGCAAGCTCATCGACAACACCGGCGAGGAGTACGTTACCCCCTGGCTCGCGGCGCTCGAGCGCATTCGCCCGCAGGAGGCGACCATTTACACGGTGGCGCGCGAGACACCGGTCGCCGGACTTGCTAAAGCGGCGCCTGAGGTGCTCGACGCCATTGCCGCGCGCGTGCGCGCCCTCGGCATTCCCTGCCAGGTGAGCTACTAGCAAAACCACACAGCAGCCAGTGCCCGCCATCCCGCTCCATCAGTTGCGGTGATATAGTTCCTATTTATGCTGTTAAACCGCTTAAATCGGAACTATATCACCGCAACTTTTATGGACGCGTGGGTGGGCTATACTAGCTGCGGATGAAAGGAAGTTAGCCATGTATGACAAAGGACCCGTGCCCGGCCGCAACGACGCCTGCTGGTGCGGCAGCGGCAAAAAATATAAGAAATGCCATAGCGCCTTCGATGAGCGCCTTGAGCGCCTGTGGGAAGAGGGCTGGGAGGTCCTACCCCGCACGCTCTACAAAACGCCCGCCGATATCGAGGGCATCAAGCGCTCGGCCGCCATCAACGTGGGCGTGCTCGATTATGTGGGTGAGCATATCGCCGCAGGCATGACCACCAACCAGATCGACCAGATGATCTACGACTACACCGTCGAGCACGGTGGCACGCCGGCCGACCTCAACTACGAGGGCTACCCCAAGAGCGTATGCACCTCGATCAACGACGTCGTCTGCCACGGTATCCCCTGCGATGAGGACGTGCTGCACGAGGGCGACATCATCAACGTGGACTGCTCCACGATCTTGGACGGCTACTTTAGCGACTCGAGCCGCATGTTCTGCATCGGCGAGGTCTCGGCCGAGCGCCAGCGCCTGGTCGAAATCACCCGTGCCAGCGTGGAGGCGGGCCTGGCCGCTGTCAAGCCGTGGCTACCGCTCTCCGTTATGGCCGAGGCCGTGCAAAAGACGGTCGAGGACGCCGGCTTTAGCGTGGTGCGCGAGTACGGCGGACACGGCATTGGCAAGGAGTTTCACGAGGACCCGTTTGTGGGCTTTACCACCGAGGCGCCCGACGTAGACACCATCATGGTGCCGGGCATGGTCTTTACCATCGAGCCCATGGTCAACGCCGGAGCGCCCGATATCAAGATTAGCAAGGGCGACGGCTGGTGCGTGCGCACCAAGGACGGCAGCGATTCGGCCCAGTGCGAGGTACAGCTCGTGGTGACCGAGGACGGCTACGAGCTGCTGAGCTGGTAGCCGTGGATGCGCCGGGCTTCACGATGGATATGTTAACCATCGCGAAGCCCGGCGTTTTTATAGCGTTTTGCCTGATAAAACCTGCCAAAATAAACCTGTCCCTTTTGGTAGGTCGAGCGGAGAGGACTGCTTGTGAACATTCTGGTTTTGTTGCCCGTCAACGACCGTCATCGCGCAATTCTTGAGTCGAGCGCTCCGGGCGAAGACTTTATCTACACGAGCGCCGACGCCGCCACGCACGAGCAGGTCGCCGATGCCGACGTGATCCTGGGCAACATCGACCCTGACATGCTCACGGCATGCGAGCATCTCCAGCTGTTGCAATTGCAGACTGCCGGCTATGACGACTACCTTGCTGCTGGCACCGTGCCGGCTGACGCCAAGCTGTCTTGCTCGATCGGCGCCTACGGTCAGGCCGTGAGCGAGCACATGTTTGCCATGGTGCTGTCAATGATGAAGCGCCTGCCCGGCTACCAGGACCTGCAGCGCGAACATCGCTGGGAGGACTTGGGCCCGGTCACCTCGCTCAAAAATGCCAACGTGCTGGTGCTGGGCGCGGGCGATATCGGCGGCCACTTTGCCACGCTCTGCCGCAGCATGGGTGCGCACGTCCGCGGCATCAAGCGCCATCCGCTCGTCTATCCCATTGTGTTTGAGGACATGGACGGCATGGATGCCCTGTCCGAGCGCCTAGCCGAGGCCGACATCGCCGCATCCTTTATGCCCAGCACACCCGAGACCCGCGGCCTGGCGAACGCCGAGTTCTTCGCCGCGATGAAACCGGGCGCCTTCTTTGCCAACGGCGGCCGCGGCGATCTTGTGGTCGCCGACGACTTGGTTGCCGCCCTGGAGTCGGGACATCTCGCCGGCGCCGCGGTCGACGTCACCGACCCCGAGCCCCTACCCGACGAGCACCCCCTGTGGTCTATGAGCAACGTCATCATCACCCCGCACACCGCCAACACCATGAACTCCATGGACCGGCTGCTGGCGCCGGTGGTCGCCGCCAACTACCGAGCGTTGGTCGCCGGCGAGACCATGCCTACCGAGGTTGATCCCTCCAAGGGCTACTAAGAACCCACCGGGAAACTACTGGGGCAGGGCGGCCGCGATACGGTCAATGGCCGCCGCAAGAATGTCGCGGCTGCACGCAAAGTTCAGCCGCGCATGGTGGTCGCCCAAACACTGGTCCTCGGGGGAAAACGCCGCGCCCTCATTCAACGCCACCTTGGCATGCTCCAACAGGTACTCCGCAGGCCTATTAGTGACCTTCGCGATAGACGTGCCGTTGAAATCCAGCCACATCAGATAGGTCGCATCACACGCCCCTGCAATGCGGATACCGGGGATGCGCGCCGGGAGTTCCTCCCTCAACCAATTGACCGTCTCCCACAGGTAGGCGGCTTGGTCTTGAATGAACGACTGGGAGGCGCTGT
>UQNH01000048.1:0-14726 GCA_900542365.1 uncultured Collinsella sp.
GCGGACAGGCCGGCCCCGACAGAGGGGAGGCGCCGCGCGCTCGGGCGGCGCGCCAGGGAGATAGTGGACGAGATAGTCGAGAGGCGCGGTCTCAAGAAGGAGTAATATCGGGACTTGCAGCGACGGACCTCGGGACGCTCTTACACCACGTCTGCGCGCGCCACCCCGACATGCTCGGCGATAGCCGATCAAACGTAGTAAATGGACATAGTTTTTGGCAGGCGGCATCGCGCGTATCCCTCGCAAGGGCAAAATAATCCGGTTTCCTCCGTCCCCAAGGGATCAGTTGAACAGATTGCCGATGGGGTCGGGGGCAGAACTGGGGAGATAGCGGATTTCTAGCTCTATACCGAGTGCTTGCAGCTCTTTGAAGGCAGCGACGTCTGCGTCGTCTACGGCAACTGCAGGCGTTATGGGGCGCTTGCCTTCCCCTGCTTGCATGTGACCGATGCTGATCTTGGTGATCGGCACACCACCCTTAACCAGCGCGAGCGCATCGGCGGGTGAGGCCACCATGATCAGAATCCATTGACGCGGCGTTGCGGTATGAATGATGTCGATGGTCCTTTGCACCGAGAAAAACCGCATCCACACGCCTTCTGGCGCCGCGACCCTCATAGGCGCCCACTTGCGCGAATCCGCCGCAATCTCGTCGTTAACGATTAGGACGAGGTTGGAACCAACCGCCTCATTCCACAGCACAACGTCTTGCCCGTAAATGAAACGGTCGTCGATGCGTGTGAGAAGAATCTTGGGTTGAGCCATCGCTGCCCCATTCTGTTTGAGACCCGTAAGAGCAAGACATCGCGTCTCCAATATTAGTGCATTTAAAGTGAGAAAAGCCGTCACAACACTTGCGCGGATGTGCGATGTCCCGTATCATAGACAGCCGTTGACGCCTCAGTTGCGTCACCACATGGCCGCCAGCGTAGCTCAGTTGGTAGAGCACCGCTCTCGTAAAGCGGGGGTCACCGGTTCGAGCCCGGTCGCTGGCTCCATTGCACAAGACAGCCGCCTTCGGGTGGCTTTTTTGTTGCCGATTTCGGGCGCACATCCGCCAATCCAAGCACAACGCCGCCGGCAACTTCCCTACTCAACAAAAAGCCCCGCCGACCGCAATCCCCAAAGGAACCGCAATCAGCGGGGCCCAAGCGCGCTCCTCCAAGGGACAACGCTCGCAACACGAACAACTCAGCCGAGCAACGCGCTACTCCTCCCAGTAAGCATCTGCAAGCAGCTTAAAGCAGATCTTCTTGACCGGCTGTGCGCCATCGCCCGGGAACTCGAGCGTGGGCATGTGAGGCTCGCCGGCAACGAACAGCGCAAACTTGTCGTCGGCAAGATCGCCGGCGATCGAAGCGTCGGAATCGACCAGATCGTAGTCGTCCTTCTCGTCAAACTCCTGAACCAGCGTCAGGCTTCCCGTGGCGACCTTAAAGGCCTCGCGACCCTCGACGTCGATCTGCAGGTCGTGATAGCGCTGATGCGTCTCAAAGTGAGCCTCGGCCTCGGGACGCGTCGTGGGAGCCATGACGTTCGCATAGACCTTGTCGCCCAGAATCGGATGGCTGCCGACCTCGAGCTCTGCCGGGTCGTTCTCCTCGAGCCAGTCGATCAGCACGTCGAGGCCCTTGAGCATTCCGCGGTACTCCTCGATATCGCCCAATGCACCGTAAATCATCTAAATCCCCTCTCGGATCGCTTCTTTGGCGGCTACTCGGCAAACGCGTTACCGACGCTGTTGCCACCCACATACGCCTCGACCAGGGTAAGGTCGGGATTGAACACGACAAACTCAGCGTCGCGCCCCAGCATAATGCTACCGCACTTGTCGTCGACATGAGCTAGCAAGCAATGCCGGGGCCGACGCCCAGGCTTTTACAGCTCGGTCACGACAACGCCGTTGTAGACCTCGTCCCAACGGTCCATGACCAGATGGCCGGTCATGGGATCCATGGCATTGAGCTTGCCGCAGGTGTTGGCGGTACGCAGCACCGTCTCGTCGTCCGCGCCAGCAGCAATGGCATGCGCGAAGCCAGCGATAGTGGAGTCACCAGAGCCCGTAGCGTTAACGGCAGGGATATCGGGCGTCTTTGCGCGGAACGCACGGCCATTGTGGAAGCCAACGGAGCCGGCAGCGCCCATGGACACGACGACCCAGGGGATATCGGAGAAGCGGGCATCAGAGGCGAGCGCGGCGCGGAGCTCGTCCACATCGTCGGTGGTAAAGCTCGTGCCCAGAAGGCCGTTAATCTCGGTCAGGTTAGGCTTGACCAGCTCGGGCTTAATTTCGGACTTAAGGGCGGCCTCGAGCGAAGCACCCGAGGTATCGAGCAGCACCTTGGCGCCGGCGTTCTCGGCAATACCCGTGATCTTGGCGTAGTAGCCCGCCTCGACACCACGGGGCAGCGAACCCGAGATGGTAACGACAGCGGCCTTGCTCGCAAGCTCGGCGAACTTGGCGGTAAAGGCATCGAGCTCCTCGGGGGCAATCGTCGGGCCGCTCTCGAGTAGCTCGGTCTGGTTGCCGGCGTGGAGGATGTTAAGGCAAATACGAGTCTCGCCCTTGATGGGTACAAAATCATTCTTAATGCCGTTGGCATCCATGAGCTCGGCCATGTAGGCGCCCATGTGGCCGCCGAGTAGACCGGTTGCCACAACGTCGTCGCCCAGCTGGCCCAGTACACGGGCCACGTTGAGACCCTTGCCGCCGGCGGTCTTTTCGGGCGTCACACGGTTAACGTCGTCGATAATGAGCTCATCGAGCTGATAGCGTGTATCGACGGACGGGTTCATCGTAACGGTGAGGATCATTTTTAGCTCCTTATCTCGCAGGCTCCTTGTGCCTCGCGATACGAGTCGACAAAACGGAATTACAGAATCTCAATCGTGAACGAGCGAACGACGGTCTCCTTGGGCTTGGCGACAAGGCAGCCACGCTTATGCTCAAGCACGTCGTCCTCATCGGAGCAGGTCGAAAGGCCGCCCCAAGGCTCAACTGCCACAAAATCACCCTCGGGCTTGCTCCACACAATGAGATATGGGAAGCCCTCAAAGCTCAGGCGAACGCCCTTGTCCTCGCCCTTTTTGGAAAGCGTGACCTGGCGGCTCTCGAGCACGTCAAAGATGGTCTCCGCAAAATCGAAGAGCTCGTGCGACAGGGGCAGCGTCTTTCCCACCATGGGGTTCTTGGAGCGCTTGTCCACGTCAATCAAGCCAGTCGAAGGGACAGCGGTGCAAAGCTCTGCAGCCTCTTCTTTCTCAAAGCGCAACTCGTAGTCCGTATAGGCCTCGCCCTCATCGAGCGGGCACCTAAAGCCGGGATGCCCACCGATAAAGAACGGCATGTCCTCGGTGCCCTCGTTGGTAACCTCATAGGAGACGCGCACGGTATCCCCCTCAAGCGCATAACGAGCGACAAGCTTAAACGGGTACGGATAATCGCTCAGCAGCGCGGCGTTATCCTCCGAAGCCAGGCACATCGCCAGCTCGTTCTCGCTCTGGCTCAGCAGCTTCCACTCCTGTTTGCGCGCAAACCCGTGGCGAGCGAGCTTCACATGATGCCCGGCAAACGTCATGGCGCTACCATCACGCAGGCCTCCGCAAATCGGGAAGCAAATCGGCGCCTGGCCGGACCACACGGTGGGATCACCCTGCCACAAGTACTCGCGACCTCCGGCCTCAATCGAGGTAAACGAGCCACCAGCCGTGGAAACCTTAATAGAAATCGAATCGTTGGAGAGAGCGTATTCCATTACCCATCCTTTCGAACAACTGCTTTATTTCACGCAAGCGCCCGTTTCAATCCTAACCATAGAACAAACCCGCACGCTCATCGATGCGTCCGGTATCCCGGCCATGTAACGGGGTACCATACAGACATTGATGCAATTACAGCTGAAAGGCCTTCTTATGCGAACCATCATTCTTTATGCCTCACGCCACCACGGCAATACGAAAAAGCTCGTGGACGCCATCGTCGAGGCGCACCCCGAAATCGATACCCTCGATGTGAAAACGCTCGGCAAAAACGAGTATCCCAACCTGCACGAATACCATCTGATTGGTGTCGCCACGGGCATCTATTACTCCGAGATCGACAAGGACATGGCACGCGTGCTCACTAACGTGTTGCAGCCGCAGGACAAGGTGTTTGGCCTTATGACCTACGGTGGCAAAAACAAGTGGTACGGCAAGGATATCGATGGCATCTGCCGCATGAGGCAGGCCATCTTTATGGGTGTCTACGGCTGCCCCGGCTTTGATACGTGGGGGCCGTTCAAACTCACCGGCGGTGTCCAAAAGGGGCACCCGACCGCTGAGGAAATTAAGGGTGCCGTCGACTTCTTCGACAAGATCGAAGACGAGTATGGAGATATCATCGTCGAAGAGTACGCCAAGCGCGAGAAGCGCCTAGCATACGAGAAGGAGCATCCTGCAGGAGGCCTGGTGGCCGGCGTTAAGCGTACGGCAAAGAAAATCGCTAGCAAGCTGTAACTGTAAAGGTGCTTTTGAGCGTTTAACCCGTACGGCGGGTCCGAGCAGATTCGGGCCCGCCGTCTTTTTCTTTCGTTACTCGGTAAAGGCGTTGCCGACGCTCTGGCCGCCAACATACGTCTCGACGAGGGTGAGCTCATGGTCGAACACGACAAAGTCGGCGTCGCGACCCGGCATGATGCTGCCGCACTTATCCTCGATGTGCGCGGAGCGTGCCGGCACCTCGGTTGCCATGCGAATGGCGATATCGGCGCTGGCGATGCCCCAGTCGACGATGTTCTTGACGCCCTGGGCAAGCGTGAGCACCGAACCGGCAATGCTCTTGCCATCGGCGAGCCAGCACAGGTTGTCCTTCATGATGACGTCCATGCCGCCGCTGGTGTAGCTGCCCTCGGGCATGCCGCCGCAGCCCAGGCAGTCGGTGATGAGTACCGTGTGCTGCCAGCCCTTGGCCTGCAGCAGCGCCTTGATGGCGGCAGGGTTTACGTGCTTGCCGTCACAGATGATCTCAGCGTAGGTCTCGGACGTGGACATAGCAGCACCCACGACACCGGGCTCACGGTGATGCAGCCCGCGCTGGCCGTTATAGGTATGCGTAAAGCAGCTGGCACCGGCGTTGATGGCGGCGATGCACTCATCGTAGGTGGCGTCGGAGTGACCGATGCTGGTCACCACACCCTTGGCGTTCAGAGCAGCCGCATAAGCAGCGGCGCCGTCGCGCTCGGCCGCCATGGCGCTCTTAACGATGCGACCGCCCGCAGCCTCCTGCCACTGATCGAAGACCTCCTCGGAGGGATCGATAAGATAAGCGGGATTCTGCGCGCCCACGTGCTTCATGGTAAAGAAGGGGCCCTCCAGGTAGATGCCCTGAATGCGAGCACCGCAGAAGTCGGGGCCGCGACCCTCGTCCGCCTGAGCGATGGCGACGCAGGCGTCCTTGATCTGCTCGACGCCATCGGTGAACGTCGTGGGTAGCCAGCTGGTGGTACCGCGACGGGCGAGCTCAGTCGAGCTGATATCGATGCCTTCGGGATCGTTATCGGTAGTTGAGTGGTTGTAGAAGCCATGGATGTGGGTATCGACCATACCCGGTGCGATCCACGATCCCGTGTAGTCCTTGATCTCGCAAGAGGGCTCGTCGCCCTGCCAGGCGCCAAAGACGCCATCCTCGACCATAAGATAGCCGCCCAGCTGCGGACCTGCCGGCAAGAAGAACTTGTCAGCCTTAATTGCGTACGTGCTCATATGCACTCCTTGCTTCTAAAGCAGTTGACTGTGGTGATGCTTATACCCGGTCCAAGTGAAAACAAAAAGCGCCCGCCCGCCGTTATGAGCGGACGGGCGCCCTTACAGGGGGGGGGACGCGATTAAGCGGTGAAGGGGTGAATCGTCACGCCCTTAACCACGCGGTTGACCGTGCCGGTGGGGCTCGGCGTATCGGGTGTGTTGCCCACGCGCACGGAGTTGAGCAGGCTGATGGCCTGGGCAAACATCACGAACGGCAGGGCAAGGTAGCCCTCGGGGAGTGCCTCATAGCCCTTAAAGGTGAAGGACTCGCCCTCGTAGACGGTAGCGCCATCCTGCTGAACGGCAACGGTGTGCTGAGCGATCTCGTCGCCACCGATCTCGTTGAGGATGTCGATATCGTACTGACGGGTGTAGGCATCGTTGTTGACGAACACGAACACGAGGGTCTTGTCGTCGACGAAGGACTTGGGTCCGTGACGATAACCCATAGAGGTGTCGTAGGAAGTAGCGACCAGACCGTGAGCGAGCTCGAGGATCTTGAGCTGGCTCTCCTGGGCAAGGCCACCGAAGGAGCCGGAACCCAAGTAGGTCACGCGGTTGAAGTCGCCAGCCAGGTAATCGGCAACCTCGGACTCGCGAGCGATGACCTCCTCGCCCATCTTGGCGATGGTCTCGACCCACTCGGCCTTCTGCTCGTCGGAAGCCTCGTCAAAGATGAGGGTAGAGAGCAGGGTCATGCAGGTGTAGGAACCGGTCATGGCGAAGCCCTTGTCGTTGGCGCGCGGGATGAGCAGCGTCAGCGCATTGGGGTCATCAGCGGACTCGACAGCGAGCTTGCCCTCGGGAGCGCAGGTGATGTTGAGAAACTTGACGTTGTGGACGAGCTCCTTGGCAACGGCGACGGCGGCAAGGCTCTCGGGGCTGTTGCCAGAGCGGGCAAAGGAAACCACGAGCGTGGGATCCTCGGCGCGCAGGAAGTCGCGCGGGGCGCTCACGATATCGGTCGTGGCGATGGGCTTAAAGTCGTAGAGATCAGTGTTGCCAGCGTGACGCAGGTACGGGGCGCAGGTATCGCCAACATAGTCGGACGTACCGGCACCGGTGAAGACAACGGACAGACGGCCCTCGCCCATAGCGCGAGCCTCAGCCAGGAAGGCCTCGATGGCCTCCTTGTTCTCGCGATAGATGTTGAGCGTATCACGCCAAAGCTCGGGCTGCTGAGCAATCTCGGCCGTGGTGATCTGGGCGCCGAGCTCGGTGAGCTCCTCGACACTCTTCTCGAACATTTCTAATACCTCTCTCTAGAAGTAATCCTCTGACGTGCAATTATACACTTCGGTTGGTTATCTGGTAGTAACCAGTTAAATACAAAGAATCATCATATGGAAACGGTGCAGACACTAATCGCTACGCTGGTGGTAAACCTTGTATTTAAACTGATCGGCACGAGCAACCGAGAGCGTATACTCCACAACCTCGTTTGACTCGTTATACGTAGTCCTAACCAAATCGAGCACAGGCGAGCCCTCGACGATTTCCAAAAGGTGGGCATCGGTGGGACGGGCTATGCTCGCATAGAACTCCTCTTCAGCCACGCGTATTTTTTGCTGAAAGTCTTGCTCAATCACATCGTAAAGCGGCTTACGCTCCAGCAGCGGTCGCTTTAGGGACAGAAATTGACGAACCGGTAGATAGCT
Organism: uncultured Collinsella sp.; assembly: GCA_900542365.1. Taxonomy (GTDB): domain Bacteria; phylum Actinomycetota; class Coriobacteriia; order Coriobacteriales; family Coriobacteriaceae; genus Collinsella. Next base: position 7,443 of record UQNH01000048.1, read on the forward strand.
ACGTTCGACCATCATGGGCATGTTGTCGGCAGAACGAAGGCGCTTGAGCTTAAAAATGCGATCACCGATACGTAATCCCATATGCTCGGCCAGATTCTTATCGGCCTCCATCTCGCAAAAATCGAGAATCGTGGTCTCGGGGTCGCGACCCATCGCGCGCATCTGCTCGGTAAAGCTGTAGGACTGCATAAGATTGGTTGCCTTTGCCGAACGGTCGGTCACAAAGGTACCGCGACCGTGCTGCCGAACCACCAGTCCTAAACGCTCCAGTTCCTGCAGAGCCAGGCGTACCGTAGTGCGCGAGAGACCATAGCGCTCCGAAAGTTCGCGCTCGGAAGGAATCATGTCACCGGCGCGATATTCATGGTCAATCTTTTCGGTCAGAATATCGACCAGCTGATCGTACAGCGGTTGCTTGCGCGCTCCGATCGCCATCCTATCCTCCCTTTTGCTCAAACTAGGCTAATACCTTGGGTGTTTAGCATTATCTGTCTGCCACACCCGAATCATCAAGAAAACAAAAGCCGCGCGCTCTTTCGAGCACGCGGCTTTTAACATACACATGGCTTAAGGGGTCGGGGTGTGAGCCGCGTAGGGACACACCCCTCAAGCTAGAGCCTTACCAGATGCTCGGCCAGAGACCAAGCGGGCCAGCGCCCAGGATGCCCAGAACGAAGAGCAGCAGAATGCCCTTGGTCGGGGTCCAGCTGTGCTTAGCGAACATGTAGTAAAGCAGCAGCGTAAGCATAAGCGGGACAAGCTTCGGGACGATGGTGTTGAGGGTGTCGGCAACAGAGAAGTTGACCGGATCCTCGGTGACGGTGCCGTAGGTAACGGACTCCATGCCGTTGCCCAGATCGGTGACGCCGCACTCGACAGCGTTGCCGTCGGCATCGGAAGCGGTGAGGGCGTTGCCGTCCTCATCGGTCATGGCGATGGTACCGGCCTCAGCGGTCTCGGTATCGATGCCCTCCATACCGGTGAAGTTCTCGGCCTCCTTCTCGGAGACGATCACGGTAGTAGCGGAGAGGCCACGGGTGGTGCCGTTGGGGATCTGGAGGTTGATCTGGGTGCCACCCATGGTGACGACCAGGCAACCGACGACGAAGACGCCCATGATGGAAGCGGCACGCGTAAAGGCCTGCATGTTGGCGGTCAGAGCGTCAATAGCGCTGGTGCCAAGCTTGTAGGACCAGTTCATGAGCCAGAAGCGCAGAGCGAACTGGACGACGTTGAAGATCACCAGGAAGATCAGCGGCGCAGCGGCGTTACCGTTGATAGCCATGTTGGAGGTGATGCCGGCCGTGATAGGCACGAGCGTCAGCCAGAACAGGGCGTCACCGATACCACCGAGCGGGCCCATTGCGGCGACGCGGACGGCGCGGATCGTGGGGATGTCAACCTTGTTCTGCTCGAGCGAAAGCACGATACCCATGACAAAGGTGACGAGGAACGGGTGAGTGTTGAAGAACTCCAGGTTGTGGCTCATGGAAGCCGCGAGGTCGTTCTTGTTGGTGTGGATCTTCTCCAGACCGGGGATGATGGAGTAGAGCCAACCAGCGGCCTGCATGCGCTCGTAGTTGAACGATGCCTGCAGGAAGCAGGAGCGCCAAGCCATCTTGTTGAGGGTCTTCTGGTCGAGCTGCGGAGCAGGAGTGAGATCCTCGTAGTGCTCCGGGATCACATACTCATTAGATGCCATCTTCGAAGTCACCTCCGTCAGAAACAGCTGCACCCTTCAGCTCGGTCTGCTGCTGGAAGTCCCAGAAGGCGATGCCGAAGCCGATGAGAGCGAGGATGAGCAGAGCAGGGGTTGCCAGAGAATCGTTGGCAACGGTGATGAGCGCGAGGCCAAAGCCCATGAGGAAGAAGCCCCACATATCGCGGTTCATCATAACCTTGAGCAGGACGGCGAAGCCGACGAAGCGCATCATGCCGCCTGCAGCGGAAAGACCGGTCTGCAGCCAAGTCGGGATGGCGGAAGCGATGGTCTGACCGATGGTGGCGCCAGCGATGAAGAACAGGGTGACGACGACGGCGAAGATCAGGCCGAGCAGAGCCATGGCGAAGTAGTTCAGACGCTCGATACCCTTGGTGTCAGCGTTGTGAGCCATGTTGTCCGCGGAGGACATGAGCGGCGACATAAGCGTGAAGACCAGGGTAACGCCGAGCTGACCAAGCAGAGCGAACGGAATGGCAAGGCCGACTGCCGCGTTGGGCTCGAGGCCCGTGGCGATAGCGAGAATGGCTGCCATGATGCCGCCAATGACGGCGTTAGGCGGCTGAGCGCCTCCAATCGGCATGTTGCCGATCGTCATGAGCTGATAAGTACCACCCACGAGAAGACCGGTGTTGAGGTCGCCAAGGATAAGACCGATGACGGCGCCGGTGACGATGGGCTGATAGAGAGACTCGAGGAAGTTGAACTGGTCGATTGCCGCGATGAACGTGACGACGAAGACCAGAGCGACCTGGATGATCGAGTATTCCATCTTGCTCCTCCTTTCAAAATGTATGTACGCACTTTGGATAACACGTACAGAATGTCAGGGTTTCACTCCTGACAACGTGGATCATGAGGATTACGAGAAGAGCTTGCTCGTGTCCTCAACAGGCGTGCTCGGAACGCGCCTGATCTCCAACTCCACCCCCAATTCCTGCAGCTCTTTAAACGCAGCGACATCCTCGTCGTTAACTGCGACGGAGGTGGCGACTTGGCGCTTTCCTTCCGACATGTGCATGTTGCCGATGTTTACCTTCTTTATAGGCACACCGCCCTTGACGAGCGTAAGCACGTCTTCCGGTGTTTCGGCCACGATGAAGATCTTCTGGCGCGGGCTCGCCTTGCCGATGACGTCGATGGTCTTCTGCAGGGAGAAGAAACGCGTAGCAACGCCGGTGGGAGCGGCCATCTTCATGAGGTTCTGGCGCATGGTGTTGTTCGACACGTCGTCATTGGCGACGAGGATGAGGTTGGAGCCCAGGGTGGAGTTCCACTGGGTGGCAACCTGACCATGAACCAGTCGGTTATCGATGCGGGTAAGAAGAATGTTGGGTTCTGCCATGTTGATCAGCTTCCTTTCGTTATTTGCTGACGACAGTTACTTGATCTCCTGAATCGCGTAACGCGAAACATCTACGACGGCACCGGATCGGACTTTGATCTGGACCTTTTCGCCTTCGATGCCTTTGACGGTTCCGTAGATACCGCCGGCGAAAAGAACCTCCTGACCCGGCTTGAGCTCCGTGTGCAGCTCCTTGAAGTACTTCTGCTTCTTCTTCATGTTGATTTGCGACCAGATGGTGTAAATCAAGCCCATGATGACAAGCAGGCCCAAAAGAGCGACCGAGGAACTCAGAACACTGGCTCCGAAATCGGCCATTAGATGCCGTCCTCGTCGCCGAAGATATCCTCTTCCTCGGCACCAGCGACGGAAGCGACCGTCTGGGCGGTGATGCCCGTCTGGCCAACGGTCACGGCCTGCTCGCCAAGCTCGGCGAGCGTGGCGTTGCCGCGGAGGAACAGAAGCTCAATAACCATGGGAAGGTTAGTTCCAGTCAGAATCTCGACGTTGTCGACATCCTGGGCAATCATCATTGCCTGGTTGAACGGGGTACCACCAAGCAGGTCGGTAAAGACGAGCACGCCATCGCACTCCTCGCGCATGGCGGTAATAGCGGCGCGGAGATCCTCACCGTAGGAAGCAGCCTGGTCGCCCTCAAAAGGAACGACGGTAAAAGCGGGCTGGTCGCCAGCGACCATAGCGATAGCGCTTGCGAGGCCGGGTGCGAACTGTCCATGACCGGTAAGAATAAAGCCAACCATTCAAATTTCCCTTCCGAAGGTGTGTACGATCTGAGTCCGATGATGTTCGGAAGCCAACGGGCAATCGCCCTTAAAGCTTCTTGGAAAGCGTTCTTTGAGAACCAGTGGTCTCTCAACTGGTAGTAACCACGTGATGTGTTGTTGTCACTATATCACCACAGAAGAGGTTGCTTTCGTTGATTCATACAGTAAAACGTTTTTGCACCGCTCACGGCGAAAAATCGACCGTTTACCGCTCATTAACACGTCTACCTGCGGTTTTGAAACCGTTTCGAAATGATTTGACGAAAGATCGGAACTTTTTTCGTGTCTAAACAACGCAGGTTGGCTAAAAATGGCTTGTAGAAAAAATGCAGGTCATTGTGAAGATTTGTGAATTGGTCTTTTTGACTTAATACCAGTTAGAACCAGTTTCGATATTATCGGTGAACGGTAGTTTTCGACCGTTCACCGGTTATTTGCAATCGTTTACGGCCGTTTTCCCGGATGAATTGAGGATACCCGATGAAGCACTTGCACGGGCGCAAGTCCTATCCTAGTGGTTTCGGTAACAAAATGCCCGCTAGAACGTTGTCGTTCTAGCGGGCTCAATCAGATATTTCGACTTCGCGCTCGAAAGCTCAGGCAGATCTTACGCAAACAGGCCGTAGATGCTGATGTTGGCCTTGGCGTACAGACCGTTGGCATACTCGGTCCACTTGGAGCTGGCGCTCGAAGCCTGCGAAGAATACTGCTGGTAAGCGGTGTAATAGGCGGTCATGGCCTGCTTATAGGTGGCGCTATCGGCGGTAAAGGCATCGTCGGCGAAGGCCTTAGCGTAGGTGCTGTCGGCGTCCTTCCAGGTGCCCTTCGAGCTATCCCACTCGTCGCCGGCAAGTTTGATGATGTAGTCGGCGTAGTCCTTGCTCGCAGTCTCCTCGTTGCCGTCAGAAGGCTCGGTCGGAGCGGTCGGCATGCTCGCGGAAGCATCGCCCACCTTCTTCTTGTAGAGCTCCTGCAGCGTCGCGGACTGACGGACGATCTGCTTGGCCTGATCCTTGGACACGCCGTACTGTTTTGCCATGGTCTTGTAGTCGGAGGTGCCGATGGAATCCTCGGCGTACTTCTTCATCTCCTTAGAAGAGACGGTAATGCCCTCGTCCTCGGCAGCATCGAGCAGAATCTTGTTGCGCACGTAGGACAGGATGACATCGGCAGAAGGAGCGGTGTAGTTGCCATCGCTATCCTTGACGGTATCGAGGCTGTACTGGCTCTCGATGGCCTCGCGCGCGGTGATGTCGCTCTTCTTGCCGTTATAACTATAGCTTGCCACGGTCGAATCGAGCTGGTCCTCGGTCAGGGTCGACGAACCGACACCCTTGCCGCCAAAGCCGCCATTGCCAATAAAGAAGCCGACCACCGCAGCGATCACGATAGCGACCACAAAGGCGGCAATCATCGTCTTCTTGTGCTTGGATGCATGGTCGTCCGCGTCGGAGTCGTCGTCCTCGTCCTGTTCCTCGGGCATGAGGTTCTCGTCGGCGGCGTCCGCGGCGATCTTTGCCTCCAGGCGAGCGTCCTCTTCCTCGGCGGTCGTGCCGGCAGCAATGTGCTCGGCAGACGTACCGACGACCAGGTCGATCTTCTCGTCCTCGTCACCATTGGGGCCTTCGCCGCGCTCGATGATCTGGATGCCGTCGATCTCGTCCTTCTCGTCCTTCTTTTGAATCAGACCCATATCAGTTACTCCTTGTTAGGAAACATAGTCTTCAATAGAATACGCCCGACGAGGCGCCGGGCGTATTGATTCTTAGGTTATACGCAAACACTTAAGTACTATTTAGGCGTTTGCAGCCTGCATGCCTTAAGCTAGGTGCGCGATAACGGCATCGGCAAAGGCCTGCGTGCCCACAGCGCCCTCAACGGAGCCGGTCTGGGCACGACGCACGTCACCGGTAACCTGCTCGCCCTCGTCGAGCGTGGCAGATACGGCGGCACGAATGTGATTGGCAGCATCGTTCTCGCCCAGGTGGTCGAGCATCATTGCAGCAGAGAGGATCTCGGCCGTGGGGTTGGCGATATCCTGGCCAGCGATATCGGGCGCGGAGCCGTGCGTAGCCTCAAAGATTGCGCAGTCGGCACCGATGTTGGAGCCGGGGGCCATTCCTAAGCCGCCCACCAGGCCGGCACACAGGTCGCTCACGATGTCGCCGTACAGGTTGGGCAGCACCAGGACATCGAAGTCGTTGGGGTTCTGGACCAGACCCATGCAGGTGGCGTCGACGATCTTGTTGTTGAACTCGATATCGGGATAGTTGGCTGCCACCTCGCGCGCCACGCGCAGGAACAGGCCGTCGGTCGCCTTCATGATGTTGGCCTTGTGCACGGCCGTCACCTTTTTGCGGCCGCAGCGGCGGGCATACTCAAAGGCATACTCCACAATGCGACGGCTCTTGGCGATGGAGATCGGCTTGATCGAGATCGCAGAATCGGCGGCGAAGGTCTTTTGGCCCGAGCGCTCGACGAGCTGCGAGAGCTCCTCGACCTCGGCAGCGCCCTCATCGAACTCGATGCCGGCGTAGAGGTCCTCGGTGTTCTCGCGCACGATGACCAGGTCGACGTCGCGGAAGCGCGAGCCGTCACCCGGCTGCGACAGGCAGGGGCGCACGCAGGCATACAGGTCGAAGTGCTTGCGCAGGGCGACGTTAACGCTGCGGAAACCCGTACCGACCGGCGTGGTGATGGGGCCCTTGATGGCAACCTTGGTCTCGGCGACCGCATCGAGCACGTGCTGGGGCAGCGGCGTGCCAAACTCGTCCATGACGCCGGCGCCGGCCTCCTGGACGTTCCAGTTGATCTGGACACCGGTGGCCTCGACCACGCGGCGCATGGCCTGCGTAATCTCGGGACCGATACCGTCACCGGGAATCAGGACTACATCGTGCGCCATAATCTGTTACTCCTCGTCTTCGGCGGCGTCAGATTTTTTAACGCTAGCACGCTTCTTCTTTTTGGAGAGATCCAGGCCAAAACGTTTAACAAGCATTTCGCAAATCTCGCTCGAACGGGCCTTGAGATAGCTGCCCTTGCCGTTCTCGGCGTCGAACTTAAGGCGCAGCGCAAGCTTCTCTGCGACCTCGGCGTCGATCTCGCCCTGGCAAAACTCGTACAGGCAACCGAGCATGTCGCGATACTCAAGGTCGCCGTGGTAGCACTGGATGGCCTCGTCCAGGATGGGCCAAGCCTCGCGCGAACGCTCGACGCTCGTGGCGCCCCACACGCACAGCAGGCGGAAGGCGGCATAGCGCAGCGTGGAGGAAATCTCGTCGAACAGTGCGGTCTCGGCGCCCTCAAAGGCATCGCCCAGCTGCTCGGGGCAGGTGGTGGCGAGTGCCGCCAAGGCATCGAGGGCCTCCCAGCGGGTCTGCGCCTCGGGGCGATCGAGCGCCTCGATCAGCGCGGGCACGCAGGGCACGACG
>UQNH01000049.1:0-14230 GCA_900542365.1 uncultured Collinsella sp.
CCGGCCGCCGACCAACAGCTCGCCGCCGTCGATGTCGTACAGGCGCGGGATGAGCGAGACGAGCGTGGACTTACCACTGCCCGTGCCGCCGATAATGCCGAGCGTCTTGCCCAGTGGGAGTTCCAGGGTCACATCGTTGACGGCATTTGCCGCGCCCGCGCCAAAGGAGAAGCTCGCATGGTCAAAGCTCAGCGCAGGGACCGGAACAGCGCCACCCGCCAGGTCGCTCGGCTCAGGCAGCGCGACCGGCTGGTTGCCCTCGTCGGTGATGCTCGGCTCGCAATTGAGCACCTCGTTGATACGCGACGCGCTGGCGCTCGCCTTGGTAAAGACCACGACCAGGTTGGCGACATACACGATGGAGGTCAGGGTCTGCGTCATGTAGTTCACAAACGCCATGACCTGACCCTGCGTTAGCTCGCCCACGTTGACCTGGATGCCGCCCACCCACAGGATGGCGCACACGCCCAGGTTCATCACAAGAAACGTGACGGGGTTGAGAATCGACGAGAGCTTACCCACCGCGATGGCAGTATTGGCCTGGTCATCGGCGGCCTGGGCAAAGCGCTCGCGCTCGTGGTCCTCGCGCACGAAGGCGCGAACCACGCGAGCGCCCGAAAGCCCCTCGCGGCAAATGAGCGCGATGCGGTCGAGCTTTGCCTGCAGCTGCTTGTAGTACGGAATGCAGCGCGCCATGACAAACCAAAACACCAGGCCGATGGCGGGCGTGCAAATCAAAAAGATCATGCCGAGCTTAAGGTCGATGACAAGGGCCGCGCACATGGAGCCCACCGCCAAGAAGGGCCAGCGGATGAGCATGCGCACGCCCAACGCCACGGCAAGCTGCACCTGGTTGACGTCGTTGGTGATGCGGGTGATAAGCGACGGCGTGCCAAAGCGGTCGAGTTCGGCATAGCTCAGTTTGTTGATGTGCTCGTAGAGCGCGCCGCGAATGTCGGTGCCCATGCCCTGCGAGGTCAGCGCCGCCATCTTTTGGCAGACGAGCGTAAACGAGATGCCGATCACAGCCATGGCGCCAAGTACCATGCCGTAGTGGATAACGGCGTTGACATCGTGTGCGCCAATACCCTTATCGATCATCTGGGCAATCACCAGCGGCGTAAGCAGGTCAAAGATCACTTCGATCAGCTTGCACGCAGGGCCAATCACCATATATCGGCGAAACTTACCACCAAAACGCCTGAGCAGCTCAATCATAAAAAGGCGCTCCCTATCATCATTCACACTCAATTCGAATCATGATAGTACGGTGAGCCCAAAAATTGCGTAAGCAGCTCGTCATTTCTAATGGGATTCGGTTTCCAGAGAAGCGGAGAGGCGCGCATGCCCGGCAAGTTACGGGTCGATCACTTGGTATACTTACATTAGTGCTACCAAGTTGAGCCGCCGACCCTTGAAATGAGGTGCCGAGATGAACGACATTCTCGCAAGAAGAGCAAGACGAGCAACTGTGGGCATCGCCCTTTCCGCGGCGCTTGTCGCGGGAATCGCCCCCCCGTAACGGCGATCGCGGCAGAAACCAGTTCCCCCACCGGTGCAGTTGCCTTGCAGACGGAAGACGCGGCCGCCGCAAAAGAAAAAGCGTATGCAGCCATGCAGGAAGCGCTCAAAAACCTCGAGGCCGCAAAAGACGCCGCAGGTCCTGAGATATTAGAGACTATCGAGCATGTGATTACCGATTTGCAATCGCTCCGCGACAGGATGCTGAAGGAAGCCGACGACTCAAGGGGACCTCTTCTTTACCTACAAGCGAACGTCGATGCAGCCCAAGCCAAATACGATGAGGCCCACGACCGGACAAGCGGCCTTCAGGCAGAATTAAATAAGGCAATCGACGACGGAGCTTCTAACGAAACTATTAAGCAGTTGCGAAGTGAGATCATGTCGGCAGAAAGGCGAGAAAAATCTTGTGAAGATGATCTTCACCGCTGCCAACGCCGGCTCGAAAGCCAGGAAAGTGTCGTCGCGAAGTTCGAAGCCAATGCGGAAAAATGTCAAACCGATATCGACGAAGAGACAGCCAAGCGAGATGCGCTCCTCGACAATTTGAAAAAAGCGCAAACGGCCTATGACGACGCCTGCAAGGCATACGAAGAGGCAAAGGCCGCGGCAGACAAGGCCACCTCGCCCGAGATAACGCAACCGACCGAGACGACGTCTCCCTCCAACTCGACGCAACCGACCGAGACGACGCAGCCCACCGGCTCGTCCGCAACCGGTAAAGACACCTCGCCAAACTCCACCAAGCAGGCGAACTCGAGCAGCGGCAAACAAGCAGATACGACCGCCGACAAGCTCGCGAACACGGGCGACACAACACCGAGCGCAATCGCACTCGCAGGAATCGCCACCGCAGGCCTCGGAATAACCGCCACGGCCACACGCCGCATCAGGAACTCAAAATAGCCGCCAGCGGTTATTGTCTTCGCCAATCCACAAGCCCAGAGACAAAAAGAGGCCTGTTTCCCCGACCAAAACCAGGGAAACGGGCCTCTTTACTTGTAAAAACAAATGGTAATGCCACCATCTCTTGAACCACGTAGCCATTGATGTCTTGGCGCAGCCAGCGAGCGACATCCAGGGCGAACAAGTTGGCATGAAAAAGGCAAGGCATAGACCTTCTGGTCATGCCTTGCCTTTTGAATGACAAATTGTTCGCCCTGGGTGGCGCGCAGCGTCGAGCATTGCGCGGTTTGGTAAAACCGCGCAAAAAGAAAGCCCGTGCGCTCGATGGATTCGGATGCCCGACAGAGGCTCCTTATGGCTGCTTCCTTCCGGACCTGACCAGATTCGGAACATGTCGTCATCCGAACCCATCGAACGCGCTAGGCGCTCGGTATATCTTACCCGCTCCCGCCCGATGGGGCAAGACAGCTAATTTGGGACGAGGCTTTTTTGACTACTTTTTGACTGGGGACATCAGGGTGACGAAAGTAGCCAAGAAAGCCCCGTCCCCAAAAGACTGATCTGGTGCTGCGCCACAAAAAGGGCCTATCTACTACGTTTTGGTCGCAGGGGTCGACCATAGCCGACTTTTTCGAAAACCGGCAAGCTCTCTACCTGCGGTTTCATTTTTGCAAATTCCGAGATAGTCGAGGGTGGTCGGTTAAACGTAGTAGATAGCCGTGTTTCGTGGCAAACGGTCCGACTCGAGACCCATGTCGACCAGCCTCGGATGACCATTCACGAAGTTGCGGTGGAATACAGACTGAATTGGCACCTTAAAGGCAAAAACACTCCGTATTTCACCGCAACTTATCGAGGGGATGGGTTTTAGAGGCGAGCGAGGTCATAGGCTTGGGCAGTTGCCTCGCCGGCGCAGATGAGGTTGGTTGTGGCTTCTTGCGGATCGAGTGCCTGCTCCAGATCCATGGGCTTGCGGCAAATCGGCAAAACCAAGTCGATACCCTGCTCGTACACCGCATCCAGGTTGTCAGCGCGACCGCCCACGACAGCGATTGCCGGCTTGCCATATCGCTTCGCACGACGGGCCACACCCACCGGCGCCTTGCCGGCGGCGGACTGCTCATCCATATTGCCCTCGCCCGTTATGACGAGGTCGACATCGCGCACGCGCTCGTCAAATCCCACGAGATCGAGCACCGTCTCCACGCCCGAACGCAGCTCCGCACCGAGCGCCAACAGCGCTGCTCCCAGGCCGCCGGCGGCACCTGCACCGGGCACGCCGAGCACCGAGCCAAATGTCCGTGTGCCCTCGAGTGCGCACAACAACCCCTGAGCCCGCGCCCTAGCAATCGCCGTATCGAGCAGGCGGCCGTAGCCGACCATCCAGCTGTCGCACTTGTGAAGCGCTTCGGCGTCATCTGTCGGCAGGCCCTTCTGCCCACCGAACACCGCTAGGGCGCCTCGGCGTCCCACAAGCGGATTCTCGACATCGGAAAGCACCACGACACGCGCGCCGTTCAGCGCCCGAAGCGCTGGCGCCAAATCAACGCTCGCCACCTGCTCAAGGCCGGCAAGACCGGGGGCGACATCGCAGCCCCGATCATCGACCACACGCGCGCCCAGCGTCTGCAGCATGCCGGCGCCGCCGTCGTTGGTGGCGCTGCCGCCCAAGCCAATATAGATAGTCTTTGCACCCGCGCGAACCGCATGAAGCATCAGTTCGCCCACGCCATAGGTCGAAGCCGCAAGCGCCGACGACTCCGTGCAAGGCGAGTACCCGATGCCTGCGGCTTCGGCCATCTCAATAACAGCCGACTCGTGCTCGCCGTCCACCAGTATCCGGGCGGACACGCGGTCGCCAAAGGGGCCTGCCACCTCGCAGGTCACAATCTCACCGCCGCACGCGGCAACGGCATCGAGCGTTCCCTCACCACCATCTGCCAGCGGCAACGTGGCCACCTGGGCATCGGACCACACACGGCGCACGCCTTCGGCAACCGCCGCCTCCGCCTGCGCGCTCGAAACGCTACCCTTAAAGGAGTCGATCGCCAACAGCACACGGCGGGGCCGGCGGCACGCGGCACCAAAATCGACCACCTCAACGGCGATTTCTTCGGCACACGCGAGCGCCTCGGCATGAGCGGCATGTGCCTCGAGATCGGCCCCACAACCGCAGCCAGTACCATCGGTGCCACGCAACCCACTAAAATAGCCGCTCAACACCTCACGACACTCGTCTGCCAGCACGCCAGCCGTCACGTTAAACCGATGATTCAGGCGCGAGTCGGCATTCAAATCGTATAGGGATCCCAACGCGCCCGCCTTGGCGTCGCTCGCGCCATACACGCAGCGCCCCACGCGCGCGTTAACCATAAGCCCCGCACACATGCAGCAGGGCTCGAGCGTCACGTAGACCGTACAGTCGGAAAGGCGCCAGCGACCGAGCGACCGAGCGGCAGCGCACAGGGCCGCGAACTCTGCATGCGCCGAAGGGTCCTGATCGAGCTCACGACGATTATGCGCCCGCGCGACAATCTCACCCGCGCGCACCACCACAGCGCCAATGGGCACCTCGCCCACCGCCGCGGCGGCGCGCGCCTCCGCCAACGCCTCGCGCATGAACTTCTCGTCGATTTCGGTGCTCGTCATCGTTCGCCTTCCCTGTTGCAAATTCAAAACGATGCTATCATTACGACTCACGGAGAGATGGCAGAGCGGTTGAATGCGGCGGTCTTGAAAACCGTTGAGCGCGAGAGCGTTCCGGGGGTTCGAATCCCCCTCTCTCCGCCACTTTTAATGATGCACCGGCGTCATGGTTCGCTCGAACAGTGCATCGACCACGTCGGCTATCTCAGGTCGACGCTCAAGATCGTGGCCCGATTCCCACCATATCGTGAAAAGTCGAATAATACCGCCGGCGACAAACTCAGACGTCGTCTCGAGTGACACGGGGGCCAGGGCATCCTCGGCAAGCACGTTCATCACACGCTCGCGGATGGAGCGGGCAATGCGGTCGCAAATAACGTTTGTCAGCATGCCCGACATGCTGCTTGCCAAAATGTTATCCATGAGCCGCTCGTGCGTCAGAATCAAATCCATGGCATCGTCCAAAATCGCGTGCCGAAGCGCGCGCACGTCCTCGGCAGATACCGCGCCGGCCTCATCGGGCTGTTTTTGCGGCAAACCCGACATAAGCTCATCGATATAAAAGGCAAAGTAATCGTTCTTGTCGCGAAAGTGCTTGTAGAACGTCGTGCGGCGAATCATGGCGCGGTCGCACAACATGGCAACCGTCAGGTCCTCAAAACGATGCTCCTCGAGAAGCTCGGTAAAGGCATCGAACAGGGCACGGTAGGTTTTCTTGATGCGAAGGTCCACTGGTATCGCCATCCTCAGGGCAAAGACAACACTCGTCAATCTGTCGCATATCTTACACCTGTACCTCGCGCGCTTTGCCCCAGTGCCAACCCCGCCGAAAACATAACGCTTACCGGAAAGTTCGGCACGGCAAAACGTTGCGGGTATACTAGTAGCGTTATACCAACGGCAGCTGGCGCATGCCGCCGCGGCCATTCGAAACGGAGACATCATGATTACCGTCATCATCGGCATCGTTGTTGTCATTGTGATTGTCTGCGCCATCGCCGGCATCTACAACAACATGGTCACCAAGCGTAACCGCATCGATAACGCCTGGCAGAACATCGATACGCAGCTGCAGCGCCGCAACGACCTGATCCCCAACCTGGTCGAGACCGTCAAGGGCTACGCCAAGCACGAGCAGGAGACGCTCTCCGCCGTGATCAGCGCGCGCAACACCGCCGTCAAGGCCACCACGCCCGAGGCCAAGATGGAAGCCGACAACGTGCTGACCGGTGCGCTGCGCCAGCTCTTCGCCGTAGCCGAGGCCTATCCCGATCTTAAGGCAAACACTAACTTTACGCAGCTGCAGGCATCGCTCGAGGATACCGAGAACAAGATTAGCTATGCACGCCAGAGCTACAACGATTGCGTGCTCAGCTACAACAACGCCATTCAGACGTTCCCGGCTGTCATCTTTGCCGGCATCTTCCAGTTTAAGGAACGCCAGGGCTTCGAGGCCGCCGAAGCAGCCCGCCAGGCCCCGACCGTCAAGTTCTAACAATCACGGCCGAGTCTTAAGCCAGCTCATCAACCCTTTGGGGTCCAAGGCACAAACCTTGGGCCCTTTTCTTATCCACGCACAACGCGCCCACGCACAACGCGCGGCCAATAGGCCGCGCACCATCTTTACTTCAGATCTATATTGCCCGTAACGGCAGCACCGAGGTAACGCAGGCCCGAGGGCAACCTGCCTTTCCGGCGCACTCCGCAGGACGAAAGAACCTCCGCCGCACGAAGTGCGCAGCGGAGGTTCTTTCATGTCCGAGGACGCGCCGGAAAGGCAGGTTGCCCTCGGGCCGGACATACAAGGCAGCTTACGCGACGGTGTAAACCCAGTTGTGCTTATCCTCGACAGCACCGGACTGGATACCAGTCAGGGTCTCGCGAAGCTTCTTCATCACGGGGCCGATCTCGGTGTAGCCAGCCGGGAAGGTCACGGTCTCATCGGCACCATAGACCTTGTTGTCGATCTCGCCCACCGGGGAGATGACGGCAGCGGTGCCGCACAGGCCGCACTCCACAAAGGTACCGGCCTTGACCTCGGCCCACTCGACGGGACGCTGATCGACGGTCATACCCAGATCCTCGGCAACCTGAACGAGCGAACGACGGGTGATGGAGGGCAGGATGGAGTCGGTGTGCGACTGCGGGACGACGAGGGTGCCATCCTCCTTCACGAACAGGACGTTGGCGCCACCGGTCTCCTCGACATAGGTGCGGGACTCGGAGTCGAGATACAGGTTCTCGGCATAACCCTCGCGGTGTGCTTCCATCGTGGGCTTGAGGGACATGGCGTAGTTCAGGCCGGCCTTGATGTTGCCGGTGCCATGCGGTGCGGCGCGGTCGTACTCGGAAACGCGCAGCTTAACGGGCTTAAGGCCGCCCTTAAAGTACGGACCGACCGGAGTCACGAGAATGCGGAACGTGTACTCAGGAGCGGGAGCCACGCCAATCACGTCACCGGAGCCGATCATAAACGGGCGCACGTACAGGGTCGCGCCGGAGCCAAAGGGCGGAACCCAGGCGGCGTTGGCAGAAACGACCTGCTTGACGGCCTCAACAAACTTGTCCTTGGGGAACGGGGGCATCTCGAGGCGCTGGGCAGAGTTGTACATACGCTCGGCGTTCATATCGGGACGGAAGCAGACGATGCTGCCGTCCTCGGCGGTGTAGGCTTTCAGGCCCTCAAAGACCTCCTGGCAGTAATGGAAGATGCCGCCGCACTCGGAGACATGAAGGGTGTGGTCGGTGGTCAGGCCGCCCTCGTCCCACTCGCCATCCTTCCAATGGGCCTCGTAGCTGTAATCGGTCTTCATGTAGCCAAAGCCGAGGCTACCCCAATCGATATCCTTCTTCTCGACAGTCATGTGTCGCTCCTTACATACACAGTTGCATACTCGCGAACTCGCACGCAAGGACCGAGGCCGACCGCGTCGCAACGTCGCACGCCCGGAGCGTAGAGCCGGACGGGACACGCGGACAACACCAAAGCCCATGGCACGTCGATTCGCATGCACGAGATTGTACTCCCCGCACACGCCTGATAAAACGCTTTTCTTTAACTAAGTAAAGTATTTTCATTCAACCGAAGCTAAAGAGGCCCGCCACCGTAAGCAGTGGCGGACCTCAACGACACAGTTTGTGCGCTGCCTCGAGCTATGCGTTCTTTTTGCCCAGTTTAGCCTTAACCAAGCCGACCACGGTCGGAATGATCGACACGGCGACGATGCCGATAATCAGCAGCTCAAAGTGCTCCTGCACAAAGGGAATGCCGCCAAAGAAGTAGCCCAGCAGCGTAAAGACCGTCGACCAGGTAATGCCGCCCAGCACGTTAAAGATAACGAAGTTGCGCCAGTGCATGCCGCCCATGCCGGCGATAAAGGGCACAAAGGTGCGGATAAACGGGAAGAAGCGACCCAGGAAGATGGCCAGGTGACCCCACTTGTCCAAGAAGTCCTCGGACTTTTTGATGCGCTCGGGCGTCATGGCCTTCACCTTGCCCGAAGCGATAATCTTTTTGCCAAAGAAATGGCCAATCATAAAGTTGCACTGATCGCCCAAGATGGCGGCAGACCATGCGACGGCCAACAGAGCCACGATGTTAAAGCCGCCGTTATGGGCAAAGAAACCCGAGGCGAACAGCAGCGAATCGCCGGGAAGGAACGGGAAGAATACCACGCCCGTCTCGATGAAGATGATCAGGAACACGCAGCCGTAGGCCATAAGCGGGCCGGCGGCAATCCAACTGGCGATCGCGGTGCGCGGATCCTTAAGCAGCTCGGCAATGAAATTGATGAAACCCATGAAGTAAAACCTCTCAGTTGTGGGCGCGGACACGTCCAAGTTGACCAGTATACGGTTGCGGCACGAGCACGGGTCAAACCCCTCAAAAGTCTTACTTCATTACCAGCAAGTTTGCATAACTGACACCTGTCGCGCAATGCCGCCAAGATTGTCCTTCCTAATCCCTAGCGAATCGCTATACTTTATTGAATCGCATTGTCGCGGCGCTAAGGGAGGGCGGCCGGTGAGCTTTATCAATACCATTCGCGAGGACATCAAAACCGTCCAGGCGCAAGACCCCGCTGCGCAAAACGGTCTGGTCATCTTCCTGTCCTACCCCGGCCTGCACGCCAAGTGGAACCATGTGCCCGAGCACTGGCTGTGGGAGCATGGACATCGCTCGCTCGCCCGTGTGCTCTCGCAAATCACCCGCCACATCACCGGCGTCGAGATTCATCCCGCTGCACAGATCGGCAAGCATTTCTTTATCGACCACGCCATGGGCGTCGTCATCGGCGAAACCACCATCGTGGGCGACAACTGCGTGCTCTACCAGGGCGTTACGCTCGGCGGCACCGGCAACGAAACCGGCAAGCGCCACCCCACCCTGGGCAACAACGTCACCGTGGGCACGGGCGCCAAGGTGCTCGGCAACATTCGCATCGGCAACAACGTCAAGATCGGCGGCAATTCGGTTGTCGTTAAGGACGTGCCCGACAACTGCACCGTCGTGGGCGTGCCAGGCCGCATCATCAAGCGCAACGGCTGCCGCGTGTTCGAGGAGAGCTTCGATGCCAAGCAGCATCGCGAGTACATGCCCGATGACGCCGCCGAGCAGTCCGCGCTCAACCGCCAAGGCATCACCGAGAATGCCCGCCGCGTCAAGGAACTCGAGCGAGAGGTGGCCGAGCTCAAAGCCCTCGTCACGAAGCTCATGGACGAACGCTAGAAGCGGATGGCTACCGACAACATTGACGTCAACGCAAAGGCGCGCCAGGGAATTCATCCCCGGCGCGCCTTATTTGTGATATGACAAAGGGGCTGCCCCTTTGTCAAATTATGCGAACTGGCTCAGATAGAGGTCGGCGTAGGCACCCTCGGCAGCCAGCAGCTCCTTATGCGTACCCTGCTCGATAATGTTGCCATGATCCATGACCAAGATCAGGTCGGCGTCCACAATTGTCGACAGGCGATGCGCGATCACAAAGCTCGTGCGCCCGCGCATAAGCGCATCCATGGCACGGCCGATGGCAAGCTCGGTACGCGTGTCCACGCTCGACGTCGCCTCGTCCAAGATGAGAATCGCCGGGTTGTTGAGCAGTACGCGCGCGATGGTCAGCAGCTGGCGCTGACCTTGGCTGATGCTTTCGGCATCGTTGGCCACGTGCGTGTCGTAGCCCTGTGGCATGGTACGCACAAAGAAATCGACCTGCGCGGCACGGGCGGCGGCCACGACCTCCTCGCGCGTTGCCTCAGGGCAGCCATATGCGATGTTTTCGGCAATCGTGCCATCGAACAGCCAGGCGTCCTGCAGCACCATGCCAAACTGCTGCCGCAGCTCGCCGCGATCCATGCGGCTCGTATCCACGCCGTCGAGCGTAATGCGCCCGCCGTCAATCTCGTAGAAACGCATGAGCAGGTTGATGAGCGTGGTCTTGCCCGCGCCCGTGGTTCCCACCACGGCGATCTTCTGGCCCGGCTCGGCGGTGAACGACACGTCGCGCATAAGCGGCTTTTCGGGCGTGTAGCCAAAGCGCACATGCTCAAAGGCGACGCGGCCCTCCACGCGACCCGGTAGCTTGGCGGCCTCGCCCGGCTGCGGATCGGCCTCCATCTCGGGCTCATCGAGCAGGTCGAACACGCGCTCCGCACTCGCCAGCGCGCTCTGCAGCGAGTTGAAGGTAAACGACAGCTGCGTCATGGGCTCGGATGCCTCGTAGATAAACTGAAAGAACGCTTGGAACACGCCGACGGTCATGTGGCCGGCAACCAGCATGCTGCAGCCCACAATCGCAATCACGATCTGTGCCAGGCGGCCGATAAAGCGCACCGCGGGGCCGACGGCGTTAATCATAAAGTCGGCCTTGGCACTCACGCGTGCCAGCTCGCCCGAGGCCTGGTGCACCTCGGCAGAACTCTGACGCTCGCGGTTAAACGCGCGAATCACCAGACGGCCCGAGTAGCCTTCCTCGACTGCACTCGTAATCTTGGACACCCACTCCTGGCGCTCGCCGGTTACGTCATGCGTGCGGCGCGAGACCACCTTGGTCACCAGCAGCGACAACGCCGTAAAGAACAAAAAGACCAGCGTAAGTGGCACACTGAACACAAACATCACGCCCACAGCGCCCACTACCGTACCAATCGACACCAGCAGCTGCAGCAAGCCGCGCTGCATGCTCTCGGACATCTTGTCCAAGTCATTGGTCGCGCGGCTGACGACCTCGCCGGGACGATGCGCGTCAAAATAGGCGAGCGGCAGACGATTGAGCTTTTGAGCGATGCGGTTGCGCAGACGCAGGTTGAGGCGTTCGGCCACGCTCGACATCAAAAAGCTCTGGAGCGCGTAGAACGAGGCAGCGGCCGTCCAGATCATAAAGTAGATGAAGATGGTCCTGCCGCAGTTCTCCCAGGTGATGTTGAAGGTGGTGTCGTTGGCAAACGCCACCTGAATGTGGCCCCACAGCTCATCGATCACGCGGGCGCTATATGCCGGCGCAGCGGTGTTAAAGATGGCATAGAACACGATGCTCGCGAACACGATATAGAAGCGCCAATGGTCACCGGCATCCTCGCTCCACAGGCGGCGCACCGTCGCCCAGGTGTCGCGGGGTTTCTCGTCCTCGTCCTCGTCGTCCACATCGCGCATGCGCTCTGCCTCAGCGCGGGCGCGCTCGTCCTCGGCGCGTTCGTTTTCCTCGTAGAGCGCTTGGCGGCGAGCCTCGCGCTCGGCTGCAGCCTTGGCGGCCTCGTCCAGCTCGGGTGCTACGGCAGCTGTTTCCTCAACAAGCCCCGTGGCAACGGCGTCATCAACGCTGGCCTGCTTCCTGAGCTCCTTGGTCATGCTACTCACCTCCCTTCATCTGCGATTCCGCGATAGCGCGGTACACTTCGCAGGTTTCCATGAGCTCGTCGTGCGTGCCTAGGCCCACGACCTCGCCGTCTTTGAGTACCACAATCTGGTCGGCGTGCAAGATCGTCGAGATGCGCTGCGCGATGATGAGCACCGCAGCGTCACGCGTCTCGTCTTGCAACGCATGGCGCAGGGCGGCATCGGTCTTAAAGTCCAGGGCCGAAAAACTGTCATCGAAGATATATAGATCGGCATGCTTCATGAGCGCACGGGCGATGGCCAGACGCTGGCGCTGGCCGCCCGAAAAGTTCGTGCCGCCCTGCGCCACCGGGGTATCGAGCCCCTGCGGCTGATCGAGCACAAAGGTGCTCTGAGCAACCTGGAGTGCATGAAGCATATCGGCCTCGGTCGCGTCTTCGTTGCCAAAGCGCAGGTTGCTCGCCACGGTACCCGAGAACAGCCATGCCTTCTGCGGCACATAGGCGATGCGCCCACGAATCTCACCCTGCGAAAGCTCGCGCAGATCGACGCCGTCCAGGCGAATGGCACCCTTGGTGGCATCGTGGAAGCGCAACAGCAGCTTTGCCACCGTCGACTTGCCCGAGCCCGTCGAGCCGACGATCGCGGTCGTCTGGCCGCGGCGACAGGTAAAGCTCAGGTTGCACAGCGTGTCCTCGTCGGCATCGTCAAAACGAAACGACATGTGGTCGAACACGGCGACCGCATCCGATCCGTCCTTTGAGTCGAACGCGCCCGCGCCCAGCGTACGCTCGCCGTCCACGATGCTCGGCTCAATCTCCAGCACCTGTTGCGCGCGAGCCAGACATGCCGCGGCGCGCGGCAGCGTCAGTATCACCATCTGCGCCATCATCACAAAGAACAGGATCAGGAGTGCATATTCCAGCACCGCGGAGATGCTCGCAATCTGCATTGCATGGGCGCCCACGCGGTTGCCGCCCACCCACAGCACCGCCACCTCGGCAATGTTCATCAAAAAGAAGGTGGAGCTATCAAGGCCCACAAACAGGTGGTTGACCTTAATGGCGTTGTCCGCGTAGTCGCTAAACACCTCATCCAGACGCTGTTCCTCGTGACGCTCTTTATTAAAAGCGCGGATGACGCGAACGCCCACGATGTTCTCGCGCAACACCACGTTCATGCGGTCGATAAAGCTCTGCAAGCGCATAAAAATCGGCGCGGCATTAGCCACCGTAAAGACCGCTATCACGAGCACGATCGCAACCACCGCGCCCAGCAGCGTGCCCATGGCAGGATCGATGAGCCAGGCAAAAATGATGCCCGCGACGGCCAAGAACGGCACCGGCAGCACCAGCTGGATCGTCTGCAGGATGGCCTGCTGAATCACGTTGATGTCGTTGAGCGAGCGCGTGATCATCGATCCGGTGCCAAAGCGCTCAAAGTCGCTGGCCGCGAGCTCGAGCGACTTGTCGTACACGGCATTGCGGATATCGCAGGCCACGTTGGCGGCCAGGCGCGCCGACAGATAACAGCCCAGTACCGCACCGCCGCTGGCCATGCCGGTCGCGATCAGCATGTACAGGCCGTTGCGCAAAATGTAATCGACATCGCCTGTGGTGATGCCAGTGTTGACCATGTTCGCCAGCATCGTGGGAACCAACAGCGTGCCGACGTTATCCACCAACAGCACCAGCAGCGTCACCGCGACCAGGCCCCGGTACGGCTTCAAAAACCTCATTAAGAGTCGCACGACTCCCCCTCACTTTGTTTTTCGGCAGCCATCTGCTGCTTAAATGCCTCGCACTCATCCCCTAGTACACGGGAAAACTTTCCGATCAGGCGCAATATCTCACGCTGCTCCCAAGGCTCCAGCGCGCCAAAGGCACGCTGCTCGGCCTTGACCGCCGGAAGCGCATAGTGCTCGGCAAATTGCTTGCCCTCATCGGTCAGGCGCACAACCTTGTTCTTACGGCTGCCTTCGGCAAACTCCAGCGTGGCGAAACCCCGCGCCGTCAAGGTTTCAATGGCCGAATTGATGGTCTGCTTGCTATAGAACCATTCGCTTGTCAGTCGACTTACGGCGACGCTACCGCCCGCCGTGCTGGTGTCGACAAGCATCCAATAGGCGCAGTCCGAAAGGCCGCAGGTACGCGAGAACTCCGAATAGATATGGTCGAGTCCGTTGAGCATCCGGTCGAAATCGACCAGCGTAACCGCACTATCCATCTATCCCACCGGTGGCGCGCGCAGACGTGGTGTAAGAGCGTCCTGAGGTCCGTCGCTGCAAGTCCCGATATTACTCCTTCTTGAGACCGCGCCTCTCGA
>UQNH01000050.1:0-14122 GCA_900542365.1 uncultured Collinsella sp.
CGCGACGCTTGCATCGCACGGCCAAAGCGCACGCGCAGCAGGGCCGCAGGCTCAAGCGTCACGCCCTCGCGACCAAGGCTCGCCGTCAGCGTAGCCAGCGGTCCCTCCTCGTGCGAGAGCGGATAGCTGTCCAGATCGACATCGGCAAACAGCACAGCATCGTAGCTGCCGGGGCGCAGAGCCGCCGCATCGGCAAGCGAAGCAAAACGAACCTGAGCACGTGGCGCACGGTCAACCTCGTAGGTCTCGTAATCGTAGGCGGTACTACGCTTGTCCACCTTGGTGCGAATGCCATCGAGCACGGGCACGATCGCGGCCTGCGACACGTCGAGCGCGCGGGCGCCATTCATAAGGATGCCGATGACGTGGCGCAGCAGGGCCACCTCCGCTTGGCGACGGGCTTGGCCATCCAAGCTGCCCAGCGAGCGATCGGGCAACGCCTCGGCAACGGCAAGCATGGCCTTGAGCGCCGTCACGGGCTTGTCACGCCACAGCGCCTGGAACACGTCCGAGACCACGCACGGCACGTTCTTAAACCAGTTCTCGTCGCTCGCCGCCTTGCGCGCGCCCCTCACCTGGCCTTGGACGCTCTGCAGCAGGCTCTTAACGCCCGCGGTAGTCTTGCTGCGCGAGAGACGCATATTCTTATCGAAGGTACGGGCATTGACGGCATCAGCGCCCGAAAGCGGACTGTAAATCCAGTCGGTAAGCTCCGGCGCGGGCCACCACTCAGTCTTAGAAGCT
Source organism: uncultured Collinsella sp. (assembly GCA_900542365.1). GTDB lineage: Bacteria > Actinomycetota > Coriobacteriia > Coriobacteriales > Coriobacteriaceae > Collinsella. The sequence goes on from UQNH01000050.1 coordinate 745, forward strand.
GCCCCTTCGTCGGCGGCCTTCATACGCTCGATCAGGTTGGCGAGCGCCGTGAACTGCCTGCCCGCAATGGATTGAGAAAACGCCGTGAACTCAACTGTCTCGGCAGCGATATGACGAGCCGCCAGACGAGAGGCGAGCTCACCGAACAGCTGGGGTGCCCGGGCAGAAACAACGAGCACGCGTACGGGGTCGGCGGGCGTTGCAGCAGCCTTATCGTCCTTGGACTCCTTGTGCGTTTTCGCCAACTTATCGATGGCGTCCGCATAAGCATGGGCACGGGCATGGGGGCCGGCGACCTCAATAAAGGCAGGCTGAGCGGCGGTCCCGCAAGCGGCATCAGACGCGACGGCGTCCTCCCTCAGCGGCGCGGCCTCGAACAGCACACCGCGGGCATCAAATGCCGCGGCAAGCTCCTCGCGCATCGCCGCCTGCTCGCAGGCAAGCAGTACGACGACCTCTCCCCCATTGTTCGCCACGGCAGACAGCAGCTCGAGCAGGCCGTGCGTAAACGACGTGATACCGCGCACGCATACGGCGCGGGTGCACGCCGGCAGGTTATCGGCCAGGGCATCGGCCATAATGTCAGCCGCCTCGCAGGGCTCGACCATATCTCGACGGTCCAAACCGCGCGCATAGGCGCACAAAAGTTCAAACACGCGAGCCTCGGCGTCGCTTTTGGGCTTGGGCTTGCAAACGTTGTCGCAGCAACGCTCGGTGCCTGTCCCTGCCACACCCGGCAGCACATCGCGAGCCATACGCGCGAGCATACGCACCGTGCCCTGGCTGCGCGAAAGCGGCTGCAGGTCGGCGTCGTCGAGGCGCGCTACCATGTCCGAAAACAGCATCTGGCGCTGCAGGTTGTCGACGAAACCGCGCCCGTCGCCCAAAAGCTCCCAAAGCGAGCGAAGCCACGATGTAGGCGTCTTGTAGTCAATACCCAGCGAAACGCCGGCTTCCGCCGCATCATGACGGCACAGGTCGAGCTCGGCAAACGTTGGCGCCAGCAGCACGGCACGCCCGTGGCGGGCAATAAGGTCGGCAAGCAGCGCCGCCTCGGCATCGCTCAAATCCGCGCCGGCGTTGGTGGTATAGATTCGAACAGGCATGGTCCTCCACTCAAACCGTTCGCAATATTCAATGCTTTCATCCTACCCGCCCGCGCGGACAGATTTGCCCCACGCCAACAGATTTGACCCCTTGGAGACGGAGGAAAATGGATCACCGAGGAGGTCAGTCTAACCCAGTGATCCGTTTTCCTCCGTCCCCAAAGGATCAAAAAACCGCCCCCGAAGGGACGGTTCTGCGCAATTCGTTTTTACCGCTGGCCTACTCGCCATCCTCCAGCTTGATGAGGATCTTGCGATAGCCGCCGTACTCGCCGTTGAGTGCCTTGGACACGCGGCTCACCGTAGTGGACGAAGCGCCGGTGCGGGCCTGAACCTCAACATAAGGCTCGCCCTCATCCAGATAACGCGCAACCTGCAGACGTTGCGAAAGATCGCAGATCTCGCGCGGCGTGCAGATATCGGTCAAAAACGCCTGGATATCCTTCTCGTCATCCAAAAGACTAAATGCGTGGACCAGCTGCTTGACATCAGGCTTGTCAAACATGTTCTCGATATTCATCGATCACCGCCAAACCCGCCATAAGGCATCGAAGTTGATACTGACATCGGGCATCGTTCGCCCGTTCTATGCAATAGGGCAACGCCTGTGGCTTTTGCCCGTAGCAGTGTAGCACACCACCAAACTAAAGCGACAAGACTCTCTGCCAGCGGCGCGTTTTTCAGGACGAACGCCGTTTTGAAACCGAATGCGCACGTAAGCTCCACGAATATTTGAGACAATGGGCGGCCAAACAGAGCCGTGCCCGAGCATCTGTCCGAGTTGCAAAGGCATGTGCCTCTCACGCTCCCTCACCACGCCATGCGCAAGAAAGGATTCACACCATGCGCTTTATGCTCAACTGGCTTTTGACCTCAATCGCCATCGCGATCGCAACGTTTCTCGTCCCCGACATTCAGCCCTTCGGCATGGCCGACGCCTGGGTCTGCTTTGCCTTCGTGGGACTGTTCCTCAACATCGTCGACTCGCTCGTTAAGCCGTTCCTGACGGTCATCTCGCTGCCACTCACTATTATCACGCTTGGTATTTTTCAGCTTGTGGTCAACAGCTTTATGCTCGAGCTGGCCAGCTACCTGTCGGTCAATCTGCTGGGCGCGGGTATCTCCATCGCCAGCTTTGGATCGGCGTTTATGGGCAGCATCCTGGTATCCATCATGCGCAGCATTCTCGACAGCATCGCCCGGAACTAAAGCGACCGGATACGGACCGCCACAACACGCCAAAACGAAGGCCGTCCATCGCAACGATGGGCGGCCTTGCCATTTGTCGAGCCTCAGAGGGCAGGAAAATCTACCATTTCTACCCCGTCCCCCAATAGCAGGTGGGGCTAGATGACGTAGTCGTAGCCCTCGCTGGGGGCGACGAGCGTATCGAGCGTCACGCCATCGAGGTAGTCGTTGATGAGCTTGTCCAGGTTCTTCCACACATCGAGTGTGGGACACTCATCCGAACGCGAACAGCCCTTGCAGTCGCCGTCCAGGCATGCGACCGGTGCCAGACTACCCTCGGTCAGGCGCAGAATCTCGCCCACCGTGTACTGCTCGGGCGGGCGCGTGAGCACGTAACCACCGCCCTTGCCGCGCATGCCCGAGAGCATATTGGCGCGCACGAGTGTGGCCAAAATGTTCTCCAGATACTTCTCCGAAATCCCCTGACGCGCGGCGATCTCTTTGAGGGGAATGCGGCCTGCCGCCTGGTGCTCGGCCAGGTCGACCATAACGCGCAGGGCATATCTGCCCTTTGTGGAAACCAACATATATATTGCTGCCTTTCGGTCTTTTAATTCGTAGAAATTCTAGCCGAAATATTGGTTTTGAAAATACCTATTCCCGTCAAGATGGTTAATCGACTCGTAATAATCTTCTATTTCCTATTGCATTACTAGGCTTTAGTGCCTACTATGCTTGCCAACAGCAAAACGAACAACCCATAAGGTTTGTGGGTTTCGTTGCTACACACACCGTAAAACCACACGGTATCCAGTCATTTGAACACTTTGGAGGTTCACCATGAGCAATGTGTACACATCCATCGATCAGCTTATCGGCCACACTCCGCTTCTGGAGCTCACTCACTTTGAGGCCGATGAGGACCTCAAGGCCCGCGTGCTCGTCAAGCTGGAATACTTCAACCCCGCCGGATCCGTTAAAGACCGCGTCGCCAAGAACATGATTGACGAGGCCGAGAAGGCAGGCAAGCTCGTGCGTGGCGGCGACTACACCATCATCGAGCCCACGAGCGGCAACACCGGCGTCGGCATCGCCTCGGTGGCGGCCGCCCGCGGCTACAAGGTGATCATCACCATGCCCGAGACCATGTCCGTCGAGCGCCGCAAGCTGATGCAGGCATACGGTGCGCAGCTCGTGCTCACCGACGGCTCCAAAGGAATGAAGGGCGCTATCGCCAAGGCCGAAGAGTTGCAGAAGGAGACCCCCAACAGCATCATCGCCGGCCAGTTTGTGAACCCCGCGAACCCGGCCATTCACAAGGCCACGACCGGCCCCGAGATCTGGGACGACACCGACGGCAAGGTCGACATCTTCGTCGCCGGCGTCGGCACCGGCGGCACCGTGACCGGCGTGGGCGAGTTCCTCAAGGAGCAAAACCCCGAGATTCAGGTCGTCGCCGTCGAGCCCGCCACCTCCCCGGTGCTCTCTAAAGGCCAGGCCGGCCCGCACAAGATCCAGGGTATCGGTGCCGGCTTTGTGCCCGACGTCCTCGACACCCAGGTCTACGACGAGATCATCCCCGTCGAGAACGACGACGCCTTTGCCACCGGCCGCGCCGTGGGCCACAAGGAGGGCGTGCTCGTGGGCATTTCGTCCGGCGCCGCCGTGTGGGCCGCACTGCAGCTGGCCAAGCGCCCCGAGAACGAGGGCAAGACCATCGTGGCGCTGCTCGCCGACACCGGCGAGCGCTACCTGTCCACGGCACTCTTCCAGGACTAGAGCTCTCGTTCCTAGAACGAGTCCAAGGCACGCCGGTCTCCCCTCTCTTCTGGCAGCCTGAGCTCATCCCAACAGGGTGTCCCACAGGACGCCCGAACTTGCTACAATGTCTGCGGCGCGGAACCAGCCTCCCGCGCCGCTTTTCTTTTTTGGCCACATGCCACCAAGGAGAACCTCCCCATGCACAACAAGCGCGTGCTCGTCGCCATGAGCGGCGGCGTCGATTCCAGCGTGACCGCGTACCTGCTCAAGCGCCAGGGCTACGAATGCGTCGGCGCCACCATGCGTCTCACCTGCCCCGCACCCGACCCCGCCACGGGCATGAGTAAAGTCGACCGCGACATCGCCGATGCAAAGGCCGTCGCCGAGCGCCTGGGGATACCCCACCATGTGCTCGACCTGCAGCAGACCTTCGACCGCAACGTGATCGAGCGCTTTGTGAACGCCTACCAGGAAGGGCTGACGCCCAACCCGTGCATCATCTGCAACCGCCACATTAAGTTTGGCGCGCTGCTCGATGCGGCGCTCGATATGGGCTGTGACTACATCGCAACGGGACATTACGCCAAAACAAGCCAGGCGGCAGACGGCACCTGGCAGCTGCACCGCGGCGAGGACCCTAAGAAGGACCAGAGTTACTTTTTATATTCGCTCACGCAAGAGCGCCTGGCACGCACGATCTTTCCGCTGGCAGGGCTGGACAAAGAGCGCGACGTGCGCCGCATTGCCGCCGAGCAGGACTTTGCCAACGCCAAGAAGGCCGAAAGCGAGGACATCTGCTTTATCCCGGACGGCGACTACGCGGGCTATATCGAGCGCCGCTGCGGACATGCCGCTGCACCGGGCGACATTGTGTGGCGCGACGGCAGCGTGGTCGGACGCCATAGCGGCGCGCTGCGCTATACCATCGGCCAGCGCAAGGGCCTGGGCGTCGCGATGGCGCATCCCGTGTACGTAACGGGCGTCGACGCCGCCAACAACATTGTGCATCTGGGCGAAGCCGAGGACCTAACCGCGGCGGCGCTAACTGCCAATGAGTGGATTTGGAGCGCGCCGGCAGAGTGCATGGAGGCCGAGCTCGATGCCGGCGGCATTCGCGTGGGCGCCAAGTACCGCTACCGACAGAAAGACCAGGCAGCGACCCTTACGCGCGGCGAAGACGGGCAAATGTTGCTGACCTTTGACGAGCCGCAGCGCGCCATCGCCCCCGGACAGGCCGTCGTCGTCTATCGGGGCGACATCGTCCTGGGCGGCGGCACCGTGACCGGCGCGCTTAAGTAGCCGCGGGTTTATCGCTGCACGTGTCGAAGTACCTCAACAGCGGCACCAACCTCGATTACGCGACGCTCAAGGCCGCGGTGAATGGCCTCGAGTCGACCCTCCGCCGTCGCCCACTCGCTCTGCGAAAGAATCTCGATCGCTTCATCAACAAATCCGTTGAGCCGCGACGAATCGAACCAATCGAGCAAATCCGCAAGCGCCAGCTGGACGGAAGGGTCGGGCCCAAACGGCTTAGCGGAAAACCCAAACTCCCCAGCTGCGAGCACGGCAGTTGGTACGTTGTACCACAGGCAGTTGCCGCTATCGAACAGCGGAGCAGGTTTTATCTCCAGGGTGTCGACATTGCGGATGATGCCGAAGTTTCGCCAATGGCGGTCGCTGTTGGCCAAAAGGGCATCGCAGACAATCATCTGCGACATAGACCTTCTCACAGCGGCCTCATCGACACCATGCTTGCCGAGGTAGCAACAGTATCGATCGTATGTCGAGTTTCCCCGCTGGCTACCAAATGCGCCCTTAACGTAAACAGCCGGAACATATTCCTCGCGGCCGTCAAGAAAGTCGTCGCACAGACACACAGGGCCATCGAACATGCGCTCAACCGTGTAAGGAACAAACTCCCCCTTGGAAAGCAAGCGACGATGCAGAGCCGTTGCAACTGCCTCGTTAAAGGGCCGTTGGTCGTCCATCCCGCACCCTTTAGCCAAAACGCGAATGCCGTTTCGGATCATCCACGATTTAGGGAGCTCGCCCTCGGACGTGTTATCCGGATTATTTAGACCGATGCCTTCCAGCCAACCCGAACGCTCTTCGGGCGCCGATCGCTCAAATTCGTTCTCAAAGTAATTGATGCTTTGCCATTTGAGTTCGGCGCAATCGGCCGGCCGCAGCCAATAACAATCCGAAAGCGATAAGCCCAGGCACCGAACCGGAACCTCGATGCCACTGGCAATTCCCAGTTCACGATAGCGCGAGACGAGTCCAGGGCGAACGTCAGGCACCGACCGATGGCTCCACCACACGTTGAGCTCCCGTTTATTCACCGTAGGAGAAGAGCTCGAGCATGTGCCAAACGGCATTCGTTGCGCATCGAGGACCTCGGCGATTTCGAAGGGAAACTCACGTGTCGGATCAAATGAGACATGCGCGACCTCATGGTCGGCCGACATCAGCGTAAACTTGCGTCCCACATCGGCCGCAGGACGGCGTCCTCGCTTGCGGACCTTTTGGTAGGCGGTCGCAGAATTGTACTCGACCATCTTCCGGCCGCCCACAATATCGCACACAAGCGTCCCCGATGCGGCAAGTTGCGATATGCGGGCTTTCGTAACGCCCAACAGGCGGGCGGCATCACCCATAGATAAGTACTCAGACGTATCCATACACCGCATCACCTCGTTAAGTAATTTACGTGTTTAATTAATAGATTACTTACATCATAATACTAAACGACCTAAAGCGAAAAAAGGCCCGAGAAATCGGGCCTTAGCGATTGGTCAGCCGAGTCGCAAACTGCTTCCTTAGCGCTGCACGTAGGCGCGGACCAGCTCAAAGGTGTTACGCACACCGTCGATGTGGCTGCGCTCGTAGTTGTGGCTCGCGTACACGCCGGGGCCGATCAGGCCGTGACGGATGTCGTAGCCGGCAGAGAGCGTGGCCTCGACGTCCGAACCGTAATGCGGGTACACGTCGATGGCGTAATCGAGCTTAAGCTCGCGCGCGATATTGGACAGCGTGGTCACCAGATCGTAGTTGTAGGGGCCACCCGAATCCTTGGCGCAGATCGACACCATGCGCTCGGTGCAGCCCAGGTCGTCACCCACGCAGCCCATGTCAACGCTGATCATCTCGCGCGTGTCGGCCGGCACGAAAGCGCCGCCGTGGCCGACCTCCTCGTACACGGTAAAGAGCAGGGACACCTTGCGCGAAAGCGACACCTCGCCGTCAGCAACGGCGCGGGCCAGACCCAGCAGAATCGCCGCCGACAGCTTGTCATCCAGAAAGCGGCTCTTAATGTAGCCGCTTTCCGTCACCGTGGTGCGCGGATCCATGGCGATGATATCGCCCGTCTGAATACCCAGCTCGAGGACATCATCCTTGCTATCGACGTTCTCGTCGAGCAGGATTTCCATGTTCTTCTCGATGGTCTTAACCGGCTCATCGGCCACATGCGCCGAAGGCTCGGTATTGAGGACCACGCCCGTGTAGACATTGCCATCGCGCGTGTAAACGGAGCAGTTCTCGCCATCGGCCGTAGACCACTGGTGCCCGCCGAGCGTCGTGGGGCGCAGGCGACCATTGTCCTTAATGGAGCGTACCATGGCGCCCAGGGTATCGACATGGCTCGCCAGTACGAGCGACTCACCCTCGCCACCAAGCTCAACCAACACGTTGCCCTTATTGGAGCGCTCGGGGCCAAAGCCCATATCGCGCAACGTTTCCATTAGATAGTCAGTAGCCGCACGGGTATAGCCCGTAGGTGAAGCAATCGAGGTAAGCGCCTTCAACTGGTCAGTAATATAGGAGAGCGTAGAATCCATCTTGGACACCAAAGTCACCCTTTCATATCGAATTAAACCCACAGCAACAATACCACCGCGAGCCATCTTTTTACCTAGCGAGATGACCCATCGAGCTCGCCAGGACTGCGCCCGCCACGATAACGAGCCGGCGGCCCCTGCCGTTAGTCCCACAATCTTTCCGCAGGACGGAGGAAGCCCCCGCCGCACGAAGTGCGCAGCGGGGGCTTCCGACATGTCCGAGGACGATTGCGGGGCTAACGGGCAGGGCCCGCCGAACCAAGTTAGGCAGCCGGGCAGATCTTCTTGAAGAGCTCGATGACGTCGTCGAGCGTCGCCTCGCGCGGGTTGCCCGGGAAGCAGGCGTCAGCCATGGCGTCCTTGGCCAGGACCTCGATCTCGTCGGCCTTCATGGCCTCGCAGACATGCGGAATGTTCACGTCGGCGGAGAGTTGCTTGACGGCGGCGATGGCGGCGTCGGCAGCCTCGTCGGTGCTCATGCCCGTGGTGTCAACACCCATGGCAACGGCAACCTTGGCCAGGCGCTCGGCGCAAACCGGCTTGTTGAACTCCATGGCGATCGGCAGCAGCATGGCGCAAGCGACGCCGTGCGGAGTGTCGTAGTGGGCAGACAGGGTGTGAGCCATGGCATGGTCGATGCCCAGGCCGACGTTGGAGAAGCCCATGCCGGCGACATACTGGCCAAGAGCCATACCCTCGCGGCCGGAGCCGGGCTGACCAGACTTGGCCTCGGCAACGGAGTCGCGCAGGTTCTCGCTGATCAGCTTAATGGCCTCAAAGTGGAACATGTCGGAGAGCTCCCAAGCACCCTTGGTGGTGTAGCCCTCGATGGCGTGGGTCAGAGCATCCATGCCGGTAGAAGCGGTCAGGCCGGCGGGCATGGAAGCCATCATGTCGGGGTCGACGACGGCGACCTCAGGGGCGTCGTTGGTGTCGACGCACACGAACTTGCGGACCTTCTCGGGGTCGGTGATGACGTAGTTGATGGTCACCTCGGCAGCAGTACCGGCGGTCGTCGGCACGGCGATGGTGAACACGGCGTGGTTCTTAGTGGGAGCAACGCCCTCGAGGCTGCGGACATCGGCAAACTCGGGGTTGTTGATGATGATGCCAATGGCCTTAGCGGTGTCCATGGAGGAGCCGCCACCGATGGTCACGATAGCGTCAGCTTCGGCGGCCTTGAAGGCCTCGACGCCGTCCTTGACGTTCTGGATGGTGGGGTTGGGCTTAATCTCGGAGTAGAGGCTCCAAGCGATGCCGGCGGCGTCGAGCTCGTCGGTCACCTTAGCGGTAACGCCAAACTTGACCAGGTCGGGATCGGAGCAGACGAAGATCTTCTTGTAGCCGCGACGCTGGAGCTCGCCGGGGATCTCCTTGATGGCGCCGGAACCATGATAAGAAATGGTATTGAGAACGAAACGATTAGCCATTGATAGCCTCCCATCGTGTGCGGGGCACCCATTACGCCCCGCGCTGCAAGTTCCATCCTAACGCTTTTGAAACAAAAAATGCATGAGAACGTCAAAAGTGTTAAAGCGTTTCAACATAATAACGGAGCCCCAGCCCTTCCCTCCCGACTGCAGCGAAGGCTAGATTATAGGAGCAATTGCCCAAAGAATACGACCAACTCAGTCTATAAATTGTTTCTGTTTTAGCAATATATGTTTGACAATACGTTTATAAAAGGATACTTTATAGTAATTAATATGCATGCAGCAAATAGTGTCATTCATTTTGTTAGAAATTGCCCATGCGGTTATTGCAGCTGCATGTACTGCAACGTACAGCGTAATTCTCCGCACGAAGCAGAAGACGGTTCCAATTCGATCGAGGCGATGACGCGTGATGGCTACTGGTTCTAAATCGAGCAAGACGGCTACAAACGAATATCGAATCTCAATTGAAGGTAACCCTTATCCGCATGCTCTGGCTCTCGTCAACCCAGCGGGAGACAACCTCAACATCAAAAGACATGGGTTCACGGGTCCACTAGGACAGCTATTGAGTCTTAAATACACCGTTTATGACGATGCAAATGAAAAGCTCTTTACTGTCGTCGACGGTGGTTTTAGTAACATGCCCAGGGTTGCGCTCATCATCGAACACAAGGAAGTTGCGGTGTTCGATTATGGCCTAAACAGACTTGAGATGAAGTGCGTAACGAACATACCGAATTACACAATAAAAGGTAACTTCCTATTTGGAGATTACGATATATTCAGTCAACGGGAAGTGAAGCTATCTTCAGTTAACGTCCTTCAATGTGATAAACAATCGTGCTTTAACATACAGGTTTTGGATAAAGCCGAATTAGCCGCCGCAATTGGAATACCCACAGCCATTGCCCTTCTGAGGGCTCGGATTGAAGAGCATCTCGAATAAATTGCAAAAAGCAGTTCGTAACAACATTCAGGAGCTAGATAGTTTTTTTCTGGCTCCTGAAGCTGTACTACATAGAGATGAAAATATATTGCGGCAAAGGGGCTGTCCCTTTGCCGCATTCGGTTACTTTCGACAGCCCTCTTTCCAAGCCTCGGCCGCAACCTTCCAGCGAAAACGCAAGTCGCGCTCGCGGTCGATGAACATGATGGCAAACGCGACAAACAGCAGCACGCTCGCCACGACGATGGCGTGCAGACCCATGCGCTCAATGCACCAATTGCCCAGCACGGCGCCAAACACAAAGGTAAAGATCACACCAAAGTACAGCAGGCCGTTTTCCAAAAAGCCGCGCTTGTGGGTAATGATGTAATCGTCCACGTTTTGCAAGGCATTACGGAGGTTGCCGATACACATGGTCGTGGCGATGCCGTGTCCATGAATCTTGCGGAAGCTCTCGACCTGCATACCGCAGGCAAACGAAGTAAGGCAGTTGGCGAGCAGGTTGTAACCGCCACCGGGGATAAAGCTCACGCCCAGCAAGATGACGGCTTCAAAGAACACCGTCACCTGGCGCCAGTGAATCACACTGCCAAACCGCTCGTGTACCAGGTCGGCAAGCATAATGCCCACAGCAAACGAAACCACAGGGAAGAAGTAACGCCCCGCAAGTGCCCAATTGCCCTCCGAGATGCTCACGCCCACCAGAAGGATGTTGCCCGTCTGCGCGTTGGCGAAAACATGGTCGCGCCCAATGTACGAATACACATCCATAAAGCCACCGGCGAGCGCCAAGATGATGCCCAGCTCAATGGACTCCGATATCTGTTTGGCACGCTGCATCGTCGTGCATCCTCCTTGTTGACGACCCTCTCGTGCGTTGGCGGAGACATAGCCGCCGTTCATACTGTAACCCATTGACAACATGGCGTGCGCGCGAGACGGGTTCTCCAACGCGCAGATACACAGTCTGGAAACAAACGGCGGGCGCGGCACCGACACCCGAGACCTCGTGTACTCCACCAGTCTTTTTAGCCCCGTCCTAAAAAGACTGGTTACAATTACGTGCAGCATACAAACACCGGGAGGGATCGTGGCAAAAAAGCCTCAGCACGCTCAGAACAACCAGCGCAGTCAGCAGGGCAAACAGGGCCAGCAGCGAAAGCGCGGCGGTAAGGCACAGGCCACAACCGTCAAGGCGACACCCGTCCGCCCCTGGCGTCCGGGCCGCGACAAGTTCCTCCCCGTCAGCCGCGCCGATATGGACGCGCGCGGCTGGGACCAGTGCGACTTTGTCTACATCTGCGGCGACGCCTACGTGGACCACCCTAGCTTTGGCATGGCCATCATCAGCCGCGTCCTCGACGCGCACGGCTACAAAGTGGGCATTATCTGTCAGCCCAACTGGACCGACCCCGCCAGCATCACGGTGCTTGGCGAGCCACGCCTGGGCTTTCTCGTCAGCGCCGGCAACATGGACTCCATGGTCAACCACTATTCGGTGACCAAGCACCGCCGCCACACCGACGCCTATACCCCTGGTGGCGAGGAGGGTCACCGCCCCAACCGCGCCGTCACGGTCTACGGCAACCTCATCCGCCAAACGTTCAAGGACGCCCCCATTATCATCGGCGGCATCGAGGCGAGCCTGCGTCGTCTGGCCCACTACGACTACTGGCAGGACAAGCTCAAGCGCTCGGTACTGCTCGACTCGGGCGCCGACATCCTCATCTACGGCATGGGCGAGCACGCGATTGTCGAGATCGCCGACGCGCTCGACGCGGGACTGCCCGTCGATCAGATCACCTACATCAACGGCACCGTCTACCGCACCAGCTCGCTCGACGAGGTCTACGACTACGACCTGCTGCCCAGCTGGGACGACCTTGCCGCCGACAAGCTCAACTACGCGCGCAGCTTTAACGTGCAGCAGCAGAATATGGACCCCATCACCGGTCATCGCCTGGTAGAGCCCTATCCCAACAGCGTCTATGTGGTGCAGAACCCGCCATCGGCAACACTCACCACCGACGAGATGGACGAGGTCGCCGAGCTCCCCTACGCCCGCGATTGGCATCCCGACTACGACGCGGCGGGCGGCGTACCGGCCTTTGCCGAGATCAAGTTTTCGATCAGCTCCAACCGCGGGTGCTTTGGCGAGTGCTCGTTTTGCGCGCTCACCTTCCACCAGGGCCGCGTGCTGCAGATGCGCAGCCACGATTCGATCATGCGCGAGGCCGAGCTGCTCACGCGCGATCCCGAGTTTAAGGGCTACATCAACGACGTGGGCGGACCGACGGCTAACTTTAGCCGCCCTGCCTGCGACAAACAGCTCAAGCATGGCGTGTGCAAGAACAAGCGCTGCCTGTGGCCGAGTGTGTGCAAGAACATGGTGGTCGACGAGAGCGGCTACACACAGTTGCTGCGCGATCTGCGCCAGCTGCCGGGCGTCAAGAAGGTCTTCGTCCGCAGCGGCATCCGCTTTGACTACACCATGGCCGACGCCTCGGACGAGTTTTTGCGCGAGCTGCTGGAGCACCATGTCTCGGGCCAGCTGCGCGTAGCGCCCGAGCATGTGAGCGACGCGGTGCTCTCCGTGATGGGCAAACCGAGCCGCGCCGTCTACGACGCGTTCTGCCGTAAATTTGAACGCCTGAACCGCGAATACGGACTCAAGCAGTACGTGGTGCCGTATCTGATCTCGAGCCACCCCGGCTCGACCATGAAGGAAGCTGTGGACCTTGCCGAGGCCGTGCGCGACATGGGCTACATGCCCGAACAGGTGCAGGACTTCTACCCCACACCGTCCACCATGTCGACCTGCATGTACTACACCGGCGTGGACCCACGCACCATGGAGCCGATCTATGTGGCGCGCGACCCGCACGAAAAGGCCATGCAGCGTGCGCTCATCCAGTATCGCAAACCCGAGAACTACAAGCTGGTACGCGAGGCGCTGGAAAAAGCCGGACGTCGTGACCTGATCGGCTACACCAAACACTGTCTAATCCGCCCCGTGCCGCCGCGCCCGGGCGAGACGTCTGCTGGCGGTGGGCATGGCACCGGCAAGAAGGGCGGCAAGGCCCACGGCGGTGCTGGCGGCAA
>UQNH01000051.1:0-13738 GCA_900542365.1 uncultured Collinsella sp.
GCCTGACGCCGGAGCAGCGCGAGCGCTTCGACGTTGCCCTGGACCGCTGGCTCAAGTCGGCGGTCCGTGCCGAGCTGCTTGCCTGGCCGTGCGTTCGCGCCGAGGTGCCGTTCTTTTCGCTGGGCTGCGAGGACAAGGACATTGCCCGCTACGGTGCATATGCCGAGGGCGCCATCGATGCACTGGCGACCGACCCGGCCGATCCGTCACGCGCACTGGCCATCGACTACAAGACGGGTGGCACGCCGGATGAGACACCCGACCAGCTGTTCGAGAAGCACGCCCTGCAGGCGCGCGTCTATTCGGATGTTCTGCACAAGGCGGGCTTTAAGACGGTGACGGTCAAGTTCGTCCGCGTGGAGCAGTCCGATCCCTCCAACCCCGCCGAGTCCCAGGTGGTCACCTACAACCTCTAGCTCACCAGGGCCGTCCGCACGCCCAGTCTCCCCATAACTTGCGGTGAAATAGTTCCTGTTTTACGGCCCAGCTGGCTCCATCAGGAACTATTTCACCGCAACTCAGAATCAGTCGGGGGTGCGGATTACGCGGATGAAGTTGCCAATCAAGGGTGCGGATTACGCAAATTTACACTTGACGTTCATCTCGGGTGGGCCTATAAATACATGTGATGGGTTGTTATCCCTTTGGGGAGCATGGCCATCCGGATTCCGTTCGTTATTCAATTGCACATATATTCGGGTGTCACTTTAGGGCATGACCGTAGGCAAGTAGGGTGCTGCTTTCTGCCGAGGTCATGCCCTTTTTGTTCAGCTCCGAATGAGTGCCCTATCATCAAGAGAGGAGGTGCATCGATATGCTGGCGATCAGAAAGCTCAACAATAACGCCGTGATTTGTCGAGATAGTCGCGGTCGCGAGGTCGTGGCGCTCGGCAAGGGTGTCGGCTTCGGTGGTGACTTCCCCCGGGAGCTCGCGATGGACCATATCGAGCGCACGTTCTATAGCATCGATGCCGAGGGGCAGCGTATCATGCAGGATCTTCCTGCCGATGTGGTGCTGTTTACGGCAAAGATCATGGATATTGTAGAGAACGAGCTGCCTTACGAACTCAGTCCCAACGCCGTGCTCATCATGGCCGACCATATCGCCTTTGCGATTGCGCGGCAGAGGAAGGGCATTCGTTTTGATATGCCCCTTACCTATGATGTGCAGCAGCTTTATCCGCTGGAATACAAAATCGGCCGCTACATTACCGCGCGCGTGCGGCAGGAGTTGGGCGTCGAGCTGCCGCGCGAAGAGGTGGCAAGCATCGCCATGAATTTGGTCAATGCAAAGACTGGGGCAGAGGTTACTGTGGCAAGCGATCGCGCCCAATCGTTTGAGCGCCTGCTCAACGATGTCACTGATATCGTCGAGTACGATTTCCGTACCATCATCGATCGGGAGTCTTTTGAGTTCTCACGGTTTGCGACACACGTGCAGTATCTGTTCAAGCGTATCAAGGGTAACGATAGCCTCAGCAGCGCCAATTTGCCGCTTTATGCGAATTCGCGCGAGGAGTTTCCCGAGCTTGCGCAATGCATCGACCACATCTGTACCTATATGAAGCGGGAATGGCATACGGAGCTCACCGACGAGGAGAAGCTTTACTTCATGCTCCATGTCAACCGTATCTGTACGAAGGCGGAATCCGGCACAGCCGGACGCTGACAACCCAGGCCAGAAGGATTGTAACCTGTGTTAGGGCAGGGCATGACCTCCGAAAGTACGAGAACCATCTCGTGCCACGACGATTCGTGGCGTAAAAGGAGGAATGATGACTAACTATCAAAAACTCGCCCAAAGAATCATCGAAGAGGTGGGCGGCAAGGCGAATGTTTCAAGCGCGACGCATTGCATGACGCGTCTGCGCCTCGTTCTTAAGGACGAGGGGCTTGCAGATGACGCCAAGCTCAATGCGATTCCCGAAGTGATTAGCGTGGTGCACGCTGGCGGCCAGGTGCAGCTCGTAATCGGGCCGACCGTCGACAAGGTCTACGACGCGGTATGCAGGGAAGGCGGCTTTGAAGTCCAGACGGCGATTGATGAAGATCTGGACGCAGCAGAGAGGCTTCCCTGGAAGGAGCGGTTCGCTCCGAAGCGCATCGGCAATCTGATTCTCGATGCGGTGAGCGGCTCTATCGCTCCCATTCTGCCCGTGTTCTGCATCGCGGGTATCTTCCGCATGTTCACCATTTTGCTTGGTCCGGAAGGCGCGGGCCTTCTAGCCGCGGAGGGCAGCATGTACCGGCTCTTCACCTTGGTGGGAGACGCGGCATATTACTTCCTGCCGATCTTCGGTGCCTATGCGGCGGCCAAGAAGTTCCAGACGAGTCCTGTGCTCGCGCTCATGACGGCTGCTATTATGATTCATCCGAGCATGCTCGCTATCGTCGAGGAGGGCGCTCCGTTCGACGTCTACGGCATCCCCATGACGCTGGTGAATTACACACAGTCGGTGCTTCCCATCATCCTCATCGTGTGGATTCAGTCCTACGTAGAGGGGCTTATCAAGAAGCATTGCCCTGACATGCTGCGCATCCTCGTGATTCCAGTGGGGACCATGCTCATCATGCTGCCGCTTGCACTCTGCGTCTTCGGCCCCGCCGTCTCCTTCATTATGGGCATCATCGCCGATATCATCATCTGGCTCGGCGCGAACGCCGGTCCGCTGTGCGGTCTGGTGGTCGGTGCGACGTGGAACCTCGTGATCGCTACCGGCATGCATGTGCCGATTCTCACCGCTATGATGCCCGGCTGGCTTGAGGTGGGCTATGACGCCGTGTGCACTCCGGGTACGACGGTGGTTGTTTACGTGACGCTTGCGGTCGCGCTCGCCTACGGCATCCGTGCAAAGGGCAAGGCTAACCGTCAGCTCGGTTGGACTACCTTCGCTACCTATGCGCTCGGCCGCGTATCCGAGCCCATCATTTACGGCATCCTCTTGCGCGATAAGAAGGCGCTCGCTTGGTCGATGATCGGCGGCGCGGCCGGCGGCCTTGCATGCGGTCTGCTCAACGCGCGCATCTTCGTCTTCTCGGGAGTCGGCTTCCCGTGGATGAACGTCATCAAGTTCAGCCAGGACATCATTCCGGGCGCCATCAGCTGCGCGATTGGCTTTGCGGTGACATTCGCCCTCTGCATGGTCTTTGGCTTCGACAATCGCGAATCGGGCGAGAAGGAAGCCGAGGAGGCCCTTGAGGCTTAAGCGCTGCATCTAGAAGGGTGCCTTAGCGCAACGAGTCTCTTCTCGGAACTGGGGCCCCATGAACCCGGACGGGCACCGCTGCATGGTGGTGCCCGTTCGCACTAAAAGCAAGATAAGGAGGACTCCCATGCCATTGCGTTCTGATTTCCTCTGGGGCGGCGCGCTTTCCGCCAACCAGTGTGAGGGTGCCTGGGACGAGGGCGGGCGGGGGCTCGCCAACGCGGATCTTCTGCCGTACGGGCGGGACCGTCTCGCCGTCATCAGGGGTGACGACGTTCCGCTCGAGCCGCTGTCCGACCATTACTACCCGGCCCAACAGGCCATCGATTTCTATCATCATTACCGCGAGGACATCGCGCTCTTCGGCGAGATGGGCTTCAAGGCTCTGCGCCTCTCCATCGCATGGAGCCGTATATTCCCCAACGGGGATGACTCCGAACCCAACGAGCAGGGCCTCGCGTTCTATGAGGATGTGTTTCGCACCTGCCTCGAACAGGGCATCGAGCCGGTGGTGACGCTCAACCACTATGACGTGCCCATGCATCTTGTTACGGCATACGGCGGTTGGCGCAACCGCGCTCTCGTGGGCATGTTTGAGCGCTTCGCTCGCACTGTGTTCGCACGTTACCGCAATCAAGTGCGCTCTTGGCTCACGTTCAACGAGATCAACATCATGACCTCTGCGTGCTTCATGGCGGCAGGCATCGTGTTTGATGAGGGGGAGGACCGCTACGTCTCCGTTCATAACGCGGTGCATCACGTGCTCGTGGCGAGTGCTTGCGCGGTGCGCGCCTGCCATGAGATCATCCCTGGTGCGCAAATCGGCTGCATGCTCAATGCGGGTATTTTCTATCCTGCTACCTGCAACCCTGCCGACGTTAAAACGGCTCAGGACGAGAATCGCAAGCACTACATGTTCACCGACGTGCAGGTGCGCGGCCACTATCCGTGCTACATGCTCACGGAGTATGAGCGTCAAGGGTTCGCGATTCCTTGGGCGGAGGGCGATGAGGAGGTCCTTGCGCAGAATCCGGTGGACTTCGTGGGCTTCTCTTACTACTCGACGCGCGTGGCGCAGGCAAACACCGAGGGGCAGTTCGACTCCAATCTACTCAAGAGTGCCCCCAACCCTTACCTCAAGATGGAGCCATGGGGCAGATTCATCGATCCCGCAGGGCTGCGCATCACCATGAACGACATATACGACCGGTACGAAAAGCCGCTCTTTATCGTGGAGAACGGTCTCGGAGCCCCGGATGAGCCGGATCAGAACGGCTTTGTGGATGATGGATACCGTATCGATTACCTGCGCGAGCACATCCAGGCTATGAAGGACGCCGTCGAAATCGACGGGGTGGACCTCCTGGGCTACACGTGCTGGGGACCGATCGATCTGGTTTCGGTCGCAACGGGCCAGATGCGCAAGCGCTACGGTTTCATTTATGTCGACCTCGATGACGAAGGACACGGCACACGTCGGCGCAGCAAGAAAAGATCGTTCGAGTGGTATCGCAAGGTAATTGCCTCAAACGGCGAGGACCTGAGCTGAGCTTTCCTCAGGGGCCGGACCGCGACATGGGGTCGCGGTCCGGCCCCTTTGCGACGAATGAAGCAATCAGGTCAAAGCAGCTAAAAAAGACACGTCCCAAAAAGACTGCCCGTGTTGGTTTGGCTAGGTTCGGGTGCTGTCCGTGCCGTGCGGTAAAATCGTTCAGTCAGAACACGAACCCGCATCGGAGCTCATCACATGGCATTCGTCCATCTGCACAATCACACTGTCTTCTCCATGCTCGACGGCGCAACCCGTATCCAGGATATGGTCAACCGTGCCGTAGAGCTGGGCATGCCCGCCGTCGCCATTACCGACCACGGCTACATGTATGGCGTGCCCGATCTGGCGCTGGCATGCGACGCCGTCAACCACAACACGCCCGAGTACAAAACCTGGAGCCACGACAAGGCCTTCTTGGAAAAGGACCGCCGCGACGAGCTGGTGGAGCCCGATCCCGAGGCAAACCCGCGCGAGCATGCCCAGTATGTGAAGGACATGGCCATGTGGGACGAGAAGGGCAACATCGACGAGCTCAAGCCGCCCCTGGTCATCAAACCCATCTTTGGGTGCGAGGTCTACTTTACGCCGGACGAGACCCTTGCCCGCGACCATAAGCCCGAGCTCTACCATATGATTCTTCTGGCCAAGGACCAGGAGGGCTACGTCAACCTGATGCAGACGGTCTCCGAGGCTGCCGTGCAGGGCTTTTACTACAAGCCGCGTGTGACGCTCGACAACCTGCGCCGTCATGCCAAGGGCATGATCTGCACAAGCGCCTGCATCGCGGGCATCATTCCCAAGTACATCGACCGCGGTGACATGGAGGGCGCCATCAAGTGGGCCGAGACCTTCCGTGACACCTTCGAGCCCGGCGACTTCTACATCGAGATCCAGGAACACGGCATCACCACCGACAACGGCCTGACCGACGAGCAGATGGACCGCACACTCATCGACATCGCCAAGCAGGTGGGCGTCAAGGTCATCGCCACCAACGACTTCCACTACCTGCGCCGCGAGGACGCGCCCGTGCAGGACGTCATCATGTGCATTGGTATGAACGCCAAGGTCGACGACCCCAACCGCATGCGCATGACCGGCTCGGAGTTTTACATGAAGACCGAGGAGGAGATGCGGGCGATGTTCCCGTATTGCCCCGAGGCCTGCGATAACACGCTCGAGATCGCCGACAAGTGCTACGTGGAGCTGGACTGGGACTCCATCATCCTGCCGCGCTTCCCGTTGCTCGATCCCGGCGAGACGCACGAGAGCCAGTTCCGCCGCGAGTGCGAGAAGGGCCTGCGCCAGCACTATGGTGACGACTGGGCCACGCGCGAGATCGGTGGCGTCAACATCAAAGAGCGCTTTGAGTACGAATATAAGGTCATCTGCGACAAGGGCTTCGCTGCCTATTTCTTGATCGTTGCCGAGTACGTGCAATGGGCCAAGGACAACGGCATCGGCGTCGGCCCCGGCCGTGGCTCGGCCGCCGGCGCTATCGTCGCCTACGCCATGAACATCACTGCGTTCGACCCGCTCGAGAACGGCCTGATGTTCGAGAGGTTCCTGTCCCCGCAGCGTACCGAGATGCCCGATATCGATATGGACTTCGACGATGAGCGGCGCCTCGAGGTCGTGGAGCACGTTCGCCAGCTCTACGGTCCCGAGAAGGTCACCCACGTCATCACCTACTCGACCATTAAGGCCAAGCAGGCCATCAACGACGCCGCGCGCGTTCTGGACTACCCGGTCTACATGGGCCAGCGCCTGTCCAAGATGGTCTCGAGCGACCCCAAGGTCAAGCTCAAGCAGGTGCTCGAAAAGCAACCCGGCAAAGAGGATCTGTTTAACCCCGATTTTGCCGAGGCATATAAAAAGGACGACGACGCCCGCCGCATCATCGACACGGCACTCTCGATCGAGGGCCTCACCCGTGGCGAGGGTGTGCACGCGTGCGCCGTTCTGATCTGCCGCGACCCCGTCAACGAGCACGTGCCCACCAAGCTCGACACCAAGGGCGGCGTCGAGATTACCCAGTACGAAGGTCATACCGTTGCCGACATGGGCCTGCTCAAGATGGACTTCTTGGGCCTGCGCACGCTGACGGTTATCTCCAAGGCCAAGGCAAACATCAAAAAGAACTTCGGCATCGACATCAAAGAGGAAGAGATCCCCTTTGACGACCCCGAGATCTTTAAGCTCATGGGCTCCGGCCATACCGCCGGCGTCTTCCAGGTCGAGTCCGCCGGCATGACGGCCACGATCAAGAACATGAAGCCCACCGAGTACAAGCACGTCGTGGCATTGATCGCCCTGTACCGCCCGGGCCCGCTGGGCGCCGGCATGGTTTCGTCCTACATCAACCGTATGAACGGCAAGGAGCCGGCCGTCTCCTACGACGACCGCCTGGACGACATCCTGGGCGAAACCTACGGCACCATGGTCTACCAGGAACAGGTTATGCTCATCTCCGTCGAGATGTGCGGCTTCTCCAAGGGCGAATCGGACTCGCGTATCCGTAAGCCCGTGGCTAAAAAAAAGATCAAGCTGCTCACGTCGACGGTGCTGCACTGGGAGGATGGCTCGGACGAGACCACCTACGACCACTGGATGAACGGCGCTATCAAGAACAACTACACGCGCGAGGTCGCCCAGAAGATTTGGGACGATGTTCTCGAGTTCGCATCCTACGCCTTCAACAAGTCGCACTCCGCCGGCTACGCCATCCTGGTTATGCAGACGGCGTGGCTCAAGGCGCACTATCCGCACGAGTACATGGCGGCCGTTCTGACGTCCTATACGGGCAAGACCGACAAGATCGTGCACTACGTCTCGGCGTGCCGTCACGACGGCATCCCCGTGCTGTCGCCAGATGTCAACGAGTCCGGCACCGAGTTCACGGCTACCAAGGAGGGCGTGCGCTTTGGTCTGGCCGGCATCCGCGGCGTGGGCACCGGCGTGGCGCAGGCGATTATCGCCGAGCGCGAGGCGGGCGGTCCGTTTAAGACACTGCACGACTTTGTCGAGCGCGTGGACTCGAGCCAGGCCAACCGCCGCGTAATCGAATCGCTGATCAAGGCAGGCGCCTTCGACTCCACTGGGTATCCGCGTCGTCAGATGATGCACTTTGTGGACAAGAACAACCCCGAGAACATCATCGACGCCGCGATAAAGCGCCAGAAGGACCGCGCGAGCGGCCAGACCTCGTTCTTCGACATGTTTGGCGACGTTGAGGGCTCGGGCTTTGAGGTGAGCGTGCCCGATCCGGACGGCCAGGAGTGGGACCGCCACCTTAAGCTGAGCCAGGAGAAGGAGGTTCTGGGCATCTATGTCTCGGACCACCCGCTGCGCCCGTTTGAGTATGCACTAGCCAAGGCGCGCGACTTCTCGTTCTCGCAGATCGATACCGGCTACGAAGTTCAGAATCCTACGGGCGGCACCATCAACCAGGAGATTCCCGAGGGCAAGGCGCTGTGGTGGGCCGGCATGGTCTCGAGCGTGTCCAAGCGCGTGACCAAAAACGGTGACCCCATGGGCATCGTGCAGCTCGAGGACATGGAAGGCGAGGCCACGGTCGTGGTGTTCCCCAAGACCTACAAGGAGGCCGAGGGGTATCTGTACGGCGAGGTCGATCCCGAGACCGGCGCGCAGCTGTCCGACGCCTTTGTGCGCATCAAGGGCAAGCTCGAGCGCTCGGACCGCGGCGACCAGATCATCGCGCAGGAGATTGTGCCGCTGGAGCTCAACGAGGAGAACAACAAGCCCAAGGTGTTTGAGGTCATGGTGCCCAACAGCCGCTTTAGCCAGGGCAATATGGCGCGTCTTGCCACGGTGCTCACCGCTAACCCGGGCGGCGACCGCGTGGAGATCTTTATCGAGCAGGTGGACGGGCGCGTGCTGCGCGCCGAGGTGCCTGCCAAGGTCAACGCGCGCTCGATTCCGCTGCTGGCCGAGGCCAAGGCCATTGTGGGTAACCAGGGTCGCGTGACGGTGATCTAAGCTACCCCGGGTGAGATTGGAGGAAGTGATGGCGCAGGGGACGTTTGTGCAGGCGCTTCGCAAAGAGGCGGCGTTGAGCGGCACCTTTATGAAGGGGCGTTCGCTCATGCTCAACGGCGCCGTGCTGTCGATCGAGGACAGCGGCTCGCGCTTCTCCAAAAACGTGACGGTCGAGGGCTCGGTGCGCGGTTCGCGTGGCGACCTGTACAAGACGCACGTGGCGCTCGACATGGACGAGCACGAGGTGATCGACTACGACTGCGATTGCCCCGCCGCCTATCGTTACCCCGGTATGTGCAAGCACGCTATTGCCACGGCTCTGGCGTATTTGGATGCCAGCGGCGCCGAGCCCGTCGAAGGTTTGCGCACGCCGGTTCGCACGTTTACGGCGCAGTCGAAACAGCCCGCGCGCACCGCACCCAAAGCGCCGGCCGTCAACCCCAACTTTCCCTTTCCGGCGCCCGTCCCCACGAGCCCGAGCCTTGTGGCGGCGCTCTCCGATCTTTCGGACGCGCGCATGGATGAGCTGGCGAGCATGCGCCGCAAGCTTGCCGGTGCCGTTGATCCCGACGCCCCCAAAGCGGCATTGGAGCCCTCGTTGGTGCCGTACTACAATCCGCTGTTCGCTGACCGCTTTAGCTGGGCGCTCGAGTTCCGCATTCGCTGTGGATCGGTCTCCTACGTGGTCAAGGACATCGACGGCATGGCCGATGCCTACGTGCGCGGCGGCACGTTCTCCTATGGCAAGAAGCTCACGTTTGTCCATTCACCTGAGGCCTTTGACGAAACATCGGCAAAGCTGCTCAACCTTGTTGTGACGACAGTTGCCTATCTCGATGACATCACAAGCTCGCGTTCGGCGTCGTACGACTTTGCCCGCAGCGGTTTTGTTGCCGAGCGTCAGTTGCCGCTGTCCGAGCATAGCATCGTATATGTGCTGGACCTGCTGCGCGGCCAGACCATCTCCTTTGAGCCCGCCTGGTCGCGGGGGATGACGACGCATCGCACCTACGACGTGGCGGTTGAGCTGTCTCCGCAAGGGGAGGACGAGGCATCCGCTAAGCGCCCACCGCTGCTTGCCGCCAAAATCGCGCCGGCGGCTGGTGGTAGCTATGACCTGCGCCTGCCCGCCGATATGTACTGCTTTGCGTCGGGCGATGCCGCCTACTTGGTTGACACGCGCCGCGCGCGCCGTACCGACGCTGCATTTGCTCAGCATGCCGCACCTTTTTTGTCGCGCTTGCTGCCGTGCCGCACGCCCGCCCATATTGCCGCCGAGCAGGTGGGTGAGTTCTGCCGTATGGCGCTGCCCATTTTGCGCGACTACACCGACCTCACCGCGCCCGCCGCGCTCGATACCGTGGCACCCGAGCCGAGCTTTGCTATGGCGATCGGTGTCGACGATGGGCTCGTGACCTGCAAAATTACGGTTACCTACGGCGATTGGTCGGCGGATCTCTTTAGCCTGGGCGCTCCGGGCAGCCCCTTCGAAGAGCAGCGCCCCGGTGTGCCGCCCCGCGACGAGGTGGCGGAGTTTCGCGTTATGGATACGGCGGCCCTGTACTTCGATTTCTACGAGCGCGGTCTGGCGTTTGAGGAGCGCGATGACGCCCGCTTGTTCTGCCTGCTGACCGAGGGCCTGTCTGCCCTGTCCGAACTGGGTGAGATCATGCTCAGCGACCGTCTGCGCCAGATCTCGGTCCGCCCCGCGCCCAAGCTCTCGGTTCGTGCGACCGTTAAGAGCAATCTGCTCGATGTCGAGCTGGGCGCGAGCGGGCTTTCGGCGGCAGATCTTGCCATCTATCTGGACTCGTACAAGCGCCACCAGACGTTCGCGCGCCTGACGTCCGGCGACATCGTGCGCCTGGATGAGGGAGCGCGTGCCGCGTTTGGTCTTGCCGAGGACCTAGGCGTCGATGCCGTCGACCTGCTCGACGGCGTGTCGCTTCCCGCGTCGAGTACCCTTTTTGTCGATAGCATGCTCGCACGCACGCCGGCGCTCGAGGCCGATCGCGACGCTGCGTTCCGCCGCACCGTCGAGCGCCTGGACACGCTCGGCAAGATGGACTTTACGGTGCCGGCATCGCTCAAGGCAACGATGCGCGGCTACCAGGTCGACGGATACCAGTGGCTCGGCTCGCTCGAACACCTGGGCCTTGGCGGCATCTTGGCCGACGACATGGGCCTGGGCAAAACGCTCCAGATGATCGCGCATATCCTGGCGCGCGTGGAGGCGGGGGACACCAAGCCCACGCTCGTGGTATGCCCGGCCTCACTCGTGTACAACTGGACTGCCGAGCTGGAGCGCTTTGCCCCGTCGCTCGATGTGTGCGCCATTGTGGGCGCCAAGGCTCAACGTCGTGTACAGATTGCCGGCGTGGCCGAGCATAACGTGGTCGTAACGTCGTATGACCTTATGCGGCGCGATATCGACGAGTACGTCGAGCAGGATTTTGCCCGCGTGGTGCTCGATGAGGCACAGTACATTAAAAATCCGCTCACGCAGGTGGCGCGCGCTGCCAAGCGCCTGCCTGCCGGCGTGCGCTTTGCCCTGACGGGCACGCCCATCGAAAACCGCTTGTCCGAGCTTTGGAGCATCTTCGACTTTTTGATGCCGGGCCTTTTGGGGACGCGCGAGTCGTTTGCCAAGCGCTTTGAGAGCCCCGTCGAGCATGCCGAGGGCGATAGCGCCGCTCGCCTGCAGGCGCTCGTGTCGCCGTTTGTGCTGCGCCGTGTTAAGGAAGACGTGGTGGCCGACCTGCCCGAGAAGATCGAGGACACCGTCATGGCACAGCTTACCGGCGAGCAACGCAAGCTCTACCTGGCCAACCAGGACCGCATCGCCCAGCAGGTGCAGCACCGCGAGGCTGGGGAGTTTAAGAAGGACAAGCTCAAGGTGCTCGCCGAGCTCACCAAGCTGCGCCAGATCTGCTGCGACCCGCGTCTACACTACGAGGATTACAAGGCGGGGAGCGCCAAGCTCGATACGTGTATGGAGCTCGTGCACGGCGCACTCGACGGCGGGCATCGCATCCTGTTGTTCAGCCAGTTTACAGGTATGCTCGATATCATCGGTAAGCGCTTGGCCAAGGAGGACATCGCCTTCCTTAAGCTCACGGGCGCTTCGTCTAAGGAGAGCCGCGCCAAGATGGTCGCGCAGTTCCAAGCGGGCGAGGTTCCGGTCTTTTTGATTTCGCTCAAGGCGGGCGGCGTGGGCCTTAACCTGACGGCGGCCGACGTGGTCATCCACTACGACCCGTGGTGGAACGTGGCGGCGCAGGACCAAGCGACCGACCGCGCGCATCGTATTGGCCAGCAACATACCGTGACCGTGTACAAGCTCATCGCCAAGGACACGATCGAGGAGCGCATCATGCAGATGCAGGAGTCCAAACGCGACCTGGTCAACAGCGTGCTCGGCGGCGACGGCATCTCCTCGGCGCTGTTTACCCGCGAAGATGTTCTGGCGCTGCTGGGCGGCGACGGGCGCTAACCCGCTCGGGTGGGGCCGCCAGGGCGGATAGCGCACGCTGCCCCATCGTCCCCGCCCGTTATGTGTTCATTTGCAATGCCGTGGATGGTTTGTCTGCCTTTGGGCATAAGAACCATCAAGAACATTGGCACGTCAGCAAAGGAGAACATCATGGCGAAATTCTTTAAGGACCCCGACGGTAAGCTCATTGCCGCCCTTGGCAACGACGTTGCAACCCCTGCCGGTTGCACGGAACTGACCGCAAACACTGAGGACGCGGCGCACGAGAAGCACGTGCCTGTTGTCGAGACCGAGCGCGACGGTCACGTGATTCGCGCACGCGTTGGCTCGGTCGAGCACCCCAGCCTGCCCGAGCACTATATTGAGTGGATCGCCCTTGAGGCCGAGGGCCGCTTAGAGGTCCATTACCTTGAGCCCGGCATGAAGCCCGCGACGTTTTTTGCCGGCGGTTCCAAGACCGGTACCGTCTATGCCTACTGCAACCTGCACGGGCTGTGGTCCGCGACGTTCTAGGAGCGCGCCCCCGCTCGGGGTATCATAGCTAGCATATGCACATGCGAGCGCCGACTGCATCATGCGGCCGGCGCTTTTACTACGATTTCGATGGTTTACGACGGAAAGGGCTGAGCCATGAAGCTCGCGCTTGCACAGATCGATATGCGCCTGGGTGATATTGAGGGCATTTGCGGCCGCATCGAGGACCAGGCTCGTCTGGCCCACGAGCGCGGGGCGCGCGTGCTGTGCGTTCCGGCTCCGCTCTTTATGGGCGCCATGCCCGGTGGCCTGGTGGGCGCTGCCGACTTTGAGCACGACGTGCTTGCCGGCTTGACTGGTGTCGCCGAGCGCATCCAGGAGCTTGACATGATCTGCATCGTGCCCGCGGCGGTTTCGTTTGAGGGTCAGCCGCTGCTCGACTACATGATGCTCAAGGACGGTCATGTGGTGCCGGCGCGTTCGAGCATTGCCCTGCAGCGTGGCGAGAACAACGACACGCGTTGGGCGCCGCCGGTGTTCGACGTGGACGGCGTGCGCATCGCCGTGATTTTTGACTTGGACCGCGAACTCGAGATGTTGCCGACCGGTGTTGACCTCATTGCGTATTTCCAATTCAATGCGTTTGACATGACCGACCGCGAGACTGCCGCCATTGCCGCCGTTCGCAGCGGCGCCTACCGCAAGATCGCATCCAAGCGCAGCGTGTGGTTTGCCTGTATGGCGCCGGTCGGTGCCTATGACGAGTCGGTGTATACCGGCGGTTCGTTTGTGCTCGACGACTGCGGTCGCGTGGTGGCCCAAGCGCCGTGTTTTGAGGAGAGCCTGCTGGTTCAGGAGATTCAGCGCGGCGTGATGCTCGATGCCCTGGAAGATCACGAACTGACCGAGTTCCGTTCCGAGGAGTGGCTGTGGCAGGCACTGGTGCTCGCCGTGCGCGACAACGCCCGGGCCCACGGTGCGTCGCGCGCCGTGGTGGCACTCGAGGGCGACTTG
>UQNH01000052.1:0-13475 GCA_900542365.1 uncultured Collinsella sp.
CCCGCGCCGCCAAGGAGGACCCGACGCTCGTCGCCACGCGCGAGGAGCTCTCGCGCCAGCTCGCCGGCAATCTTTGCCGCTGCAGCGGCTACGAGAGCCAGCTGCGCGCCATCGTGCGCTTTCTCAACGAGTCCGGCGTGCAGGTGGGCTTTGAGATGCCCGAGCTGCCGGTCAACGACACCAGCTGCGACGGCGTCTCCTACAAGCAGATCACCCACAAGCAGCCCAAGAAGGACTCGAAGGCCCTGCTCGAGGGCCGTCCGGTCTACACGGGCGACCTGGTGCCCGCCGGGGCCCTGATCGTCAAACTCAAGCGCAGCCCCTATGCCCGCGCCAAGATCCGCTCCATCGACACGTCGCGCGCCCTGAAGGTGCCCGGCGTGGTTGGCGTCTACACCTACGAGGACGTGCCCAAGCGCCGCTTTACCATCGCCGGCCAGAGCTATCCGCAGCCGAGTCCCTACGACCGCCTGATCCTCGAGAACCTCGTGCGCTACCAAAACGAGGAGGTGGCGATCGTCGCCGCCGAGACCGAGGAGGCCGCCGACAAGGCGCTCAAGCTCATCAAGGTCGACTACGAGGTGCTCGAGCCCCTGCTCGACTTTACCCAGGCACTCGATAACGACATCGTGGTCCACCCCGAGGGCGACGTGAGCTTTATGTTCCCGCAGGGCGGCGATGTTCCGCGCAACCTGGTGTGCAGCGGTACCAGCGATTATGGCGATCTGGACGAGGCCTTCGCCCAGAGCGACATCGTCTTTGAGCGCACTTACACCAGCCAGGCCACGCAGACCGCGCCCATGGAAACCTTCCGCGCCTTTGCGACGACCGACGCGTTCGGGCGTATCTCGGTGACCACCTCTACACAGGTGCCCTTCCACGTGCGCCGCATGGTCGCGCAGTCGCTCGACATTCCGCAGTCGCAGGTGCAGGTCATTAAGCCGCGCATCGGCGGCGGCTTTGGCTCCAAGCAGACGGGCTGCTGCGAGATCTTCGTTGCGTTCGTGACCCAGCAGACTGGCCGTCCGAGCTACTGCTGCTACACCCGCGAGGAGACTATCACCGCGGGTAACTCGCGCCACCAGATGCAGATGACCGTTAAGCTGGGCGCCATGAACGACGGCACCATCACGGCCATCGACTTGCACACGCTGTCCAACGCCGGCGCGTACGGCGAGCACGCCACCACGACGATCGGCCTTTCGGGCCACAAGAGCCTGCCGATTTACAACCATGTGAAGGCGAGCCGCTTTAGGTGGGACGCCGTCTACACCAACACCAACCGCGGCGGCGCGTATCGCGGCTACGGTGCCACCCAGGGCCAGTTTGCCGTGGAGAGCGCCGTCAACGAGCTCGCCGACATGCTGCACATGGACCCCGCCGACCTGCGCCTTAAGAACATGGTGCGCGAGGGCGAGATCATGCCGCAGTACTACAACGAGAAGCTCAACGCCTGCGCGCTCGACCGCTGCCTGCTGCGAGCGATGGACATGATCGGTTGGCGCGACAAGCCGCTGGCCGTCGACCTGGGCGACCGCGTGCGTGCTCTGGGCTGTGCGCTCACCATGCAGGGCTCGGGCATTTCCAACGTGGATATCGCCGGCATCGACATGCGCCTGGAAGAGGACGGCTTCATTACCATCGGCACCGGCGCCACCGATAACGGCATGGGCGTCGACACGATCCTGGCGCAGATTGCCGCCGAGGAGCTGGGCGTGGAGAGCTCGCTCATTGTGGTGCGCGGCGTGGACACCGATGTGTCGCCGTTCGACGCCGGCTCGTACGCGAGCTCCGGTACCTACGTGACGGGCCTTGCCGCCAAGAACGCCGCGACCGAGCTGCGCCAGAAGATTTGCGCCAAGGCCGCCCAGATGTGGGACGTTGACGCCGCCGACGTGGTCTTCGACGGCCAGTACGTGCGCCTGTCCGACGAGCGTGCTGCGCGCGAGCACGGTCGCTACCTTACGCTGCGAGACTTTGCCAACCTGTGCGTCAAGAACATCGCGGGCGGTGACGCGCTGACTTCGCACGCCTCTGCCTGCCTGCCCGTTTCGCCCCCGCCGTTTATGGCCGGCATTGCCGAGGTCGAGGTTGACAAGGCCACCGGCAAGGTGACCGTGGTGGATTACGCCGCTGCCGTCGATTGCGGCACCGTGATCAACGAGGCGCTCGCGCGCGTCCAGGCCGAGGGCGGCATTGCCCAGGGCATCGGTCACGCGCTCTACGAGATCGTCGAGCATGACGACCGCGGTCGCCTGCGCACCGGCAACTTTATGAGCTACAAGCTGCCTACGCGCCTGGATATCGGCAGCATTCGCGTGGCCTTTGAGCCGAGCTACGAGCCGACGGGCCCGTTTGGCGCCAAGTCGATCGGCGAGGTCGTCATCAACACGCCGCTCGCCGCCGTGGCCTCGGCCGTCGCACACGCCACGGGCCACCAGGTCCGCTCGCTGCCCATCACGCCGGAGAAAGCGCTGCTGGGGGAGTAGCGGGTCGGCGAACAAGTCGTAATTGGCGGGGCGGGGCAACTCGACCCGCCTTTTGCACTCGTGGTGAGGTCGTGAGCCTGTAAAACGTGTGCGTGCGCTTGTCGCTCGTATCTGCTATCATTCCTAATCTGTGCGCTCATGCGGGCGTGGCGGAATTGGTAGACGCGCCAGATTTAGGTTCTGGTGGGATTCCCGTGAAGGTTCGAGTCCTTTCGCCCGCACCAACGCATCTGCGTCGGCCCTGGCCGTCGCGACTCTTTGTTGCATAAAGGTACCAGCACCTCAGATAAGCTGGGCAGTATGAGGAGGAACGTGTTGAACATCACCGCTTCTGACGTCAAGGACGCCAAGCTCACCGCTACGGTCACCATCCCGGCCGCCGACGTCGACGCCGCGATCAAGAAGGCTTACAAGGACACCGCCAAGAAGTACCGCTTCCCGGGCTTCCGCGCCGGTAAGGCTCCCCGTCCGGTTATCGACTCTGCTCTTGGCGCCGAGGCTACCCTCGCTCAGGCCACCAACGACCTGATCGCCGCCAACGAGCCCGCCGTCCTCAACGAGCTGGACATCGTCCCCACCAAGAACGGTGACTACAAGGACCTCGACCTCGCTAAGGATCACGAGGACTACACCTACACCGTCGAGTTCTCCCTGCGTCCCGCCGCTGAGCTCTCCTCCTTCGACGCTGTCGAGATCGAGATGCCCCCTGCGGAGGTCACCGAGTCCGAGATCAACAACCAGGTCGAGATGCTCCTCAACTACCGTGCCACCTTCGAGGATGTCGAGGGCCGCGCTGTCGAGTCCGAGGACTACGTTACCGTCGACCTCAAGGCCGTCGAGAACGCCGACAACTTTGCCGCCGAGGGCCGTATGCTCATCGCCGGTAGCGACAGCAACCCCGCCGAGTTCAACGAGGCTCTGATCGGCGCCAACGTTGACGACGTCAAGTCCGTCACCTGGACCGACGAGGCCGAGGAGGGCGAGGAGGCCGAGACCCACACCGTCGAGGTCACCGTCAAGGGCATCAAGGTCCGCAACACCCCCGAGCTCACCGACGAGCTCGTCAAGTCCGACTTTGGCTTCGACAGCATCGACGCCATGCGCGACGCCATCAAGATTGAGATTGAGCAGGACAAGGCTTCCCGCCTGCCGGCCGAGAAGGAGAACCGTTGCGTCTCCGCTCTCGCCGAGCGTCTGCAGCTCGACGAGATGGACGCCGACTACGAGCAGTCCGTCTTTGAGGAGCTTGGCCAGAACTTCCTGTCCAACCTCGCTGCCCGCGGCATGACGCTCGACACCTGGCTGCCCGCTTCCGGTCTGACCATGGAGCAGTTCATCGGCGACCTGCATAAGCAGGCCAACGACGTTGCCCGTGAGTCCCTGGCTCTGGACGCCCTCGCGCGTGAGCTCAAGATTGAGGTCACCGAGGACGACATCAACGCCGAGTTCGAGAAGGCCGGCGTCAAGGACGTCGAGGCTTCCAAGGCCGAGTTCATCGCCGATGGCCGCATGCCTGCCGTCCGCGAGTCCATCCGTCGCTCCAAGGCCGTCGACCACCTGGTCGAGAACGCCAAGGTGACCGAGGTCGACGAGACCGCCAAGGACGCCGAGTAATTCTCGCCACCTTGCCCGCGAGCGCATGTATGTGCCCGTGATGGGGTAAAGTTAATAGCCGGTTATCCGGTTGCTTCGTACGGTGCCAGCCAATGCATAGCATGCGGGCACCGTACGTTTATCTAGAACCAATTTGGTCCGCAAGAGAGAAATGGAGATGCGTATGATCGCTAAGTTCGATTCCGCCCTCGTGCCATACGTTATCGAGCAGACGCCGCGCGGCGAGCGCAGCTACGATATCTATTCGCGCCTGCTCAACGACCGCATCATCTTCTTGGGCGAGGAGATCAACTCCGTCAGCGCCAACCTGGTCGTTGCCCAGCTGCTGCATCTTGAGAGCCAGGATGCCGAGAAGGATATCTCGCTCTACATCAATTCGCCCGGTGGCGAGGTTTACTCCGGCCTGGCGATTCTTGACACCATGAACTTCATCAAGCCGCAGGTCTCCACCATCTGCGTCGGTATGGCCGCGTCCATGGCCGCCGTGCTGCTTTCGGCCGGCGCTAAGGGCAAGCGCTTCTGCCTGCCGCACTCCAAAGTCATGATTCACCAGCCCAGCGGCGGTGCCCAGGGTCAGCAGACCGAGATTGAGATTGTGGCCGAGGAGATCAAGAAGACCCGCCGCGAGCTCAACCAGATCTTGTCCGATGCCTCGGGCCAGCCCATCGAGAAGGTCCAGGCCGATACCGAGCGCGACAACTACCTGACCGCCGCCGAGGCCCTCGACTACGGCCTGATTGACCGTATCGTCACCTCGCGAGATCTCGCCGCGAAGGATGCCTAGGATGGCAGGTAACATGCAGGACAACTTTGACGAGAACGGCAACCCCATCCGCTGCTCCTTTTGCGGAAAAGAGCAGGGCCAGGTCCGTCGCCTCGTAAAGGGCCCGACCAACATCTTTATCTGTGACGAGTGCGTCGCCGCCTGTTCCGAGATCCTTGAGGAGTCGCTGGCTTCGGACTTTATGGACGCTGCCCGCAACGGCAAGCTGCCGGGCTTCCTCAACGACCACGGCCAGGCTGCATCCCAGCCCGCCGTGGACCCCGAGGCCGAGGGCTTTGAGCTCGAGGACGACCGCCAGGTCATCACGCACGTGCCGACGCCGCACGAGATCTATGACGAGCTTTCGGCCTATGTCATGGGGCAGGAGGACGCCAAGCGCGCCATGTCGGTGGCCGTGTACAACCACTATCGCCGCGTGATCGAGGGCGGCGCCGCGGTGTCCGCTTTTGACGACAGCATGGGCTCGCAGTTCGACACCGATATGGACGAGGTGGAGCTCGCCAAGTCCAATATTTTGCTGCTCGGTCCCACCGGTACCGGTAAGACCCTGCTCGCCCAGACGCTCGCCCGCATTCTCGAGGTGCCGTTTGCCATCGCCGACGCCACCGCGCTTACCGAGGCCGGTTACGTGGGCGAGGATGTGGAGAACATCCTGCTCAAGCTCATCAACGCCGCTGATGGCGACATTGAGCGCGCTCAGGTGGGCATTATCTACGTGGACGAGATTGACAAGATTGCCCGCAAGGCCGAGAACCTCTCCATTACCCGCGATGTCTCGGGCGAGGGTGTGCAGCAGGCGCTGCTTAAGATTCTTGAGGGCACGGTGGCCAGCGTTCCGCCTACCGGTGGCCGCAAGCATCCCCAGCAGGAGCTGCTGCAGATCGACACGACTAACATCCTGTTTATCTGCGGCGGTGCCTTTGTGGGTCTGGACAAGATCATCGCCGACCGCGTGGGCAACAAGGGCGTGGGCTTTAACTCCGAGATCGCCGGCCCCACCTCGGTCGACGAGAACGACCTGCTGCGTCAGGTGCTCCCGCAGGACCTCAACGCCTTTGGCATGATCCCCGAGTTCGTGGGCCGTACGCCCGTTGTCACCCAGACGCAGGCGCTCGACGAGGACGACCTGGTGTCGATTCTGACCGAGCCCAAGAACGCCGTGGTGCGTCAGTACCGCAAGATGTTCCAGCTCGAGGACGTTGAGCTTGAGTTTGAGGACGCGGCGCTGCACGAGATCGCCCGCATGGCACTCGCCCGCAAGACCGGCGCCCGCGGCCTGCGCTCCATCTGCGAGGACGTGCTGCAGCAGACGATGTTCGACCTCCCCAGCGAGGAAGGCGTCGCCAAGGTCATCGTGACCGAAGCCTCCGTAAAGGGCGAAGAACAGCCCCAGCGCATCTACGGCTAAAACCTGTCAAAACGTTTTTGTCGATAGCCTCCGACCACCCACGGTCGGAGGCTATTTTATATATACGCAATAACCCCAACTACCTGTGTTATTCTGTGTGTTTGTTTAAGCCTCAGCGAAGTCATATCAGACTGAAGTAATCGATACCTAAGGGGAGGAATGTAGGCCCGATTTTCGTAGATTCCGCACGAGCCGAAGACCACTTAATGTGGTCTTCGTGTGAGCCAGGACTTGACCGAGCGAAAATCGGGCCTACATTCCTCCCCGGCGGGACAGGGAGAGATTATATGGAAGAGATGCCCAAGAACTACGATCCGTCGACTAACGAGCCGGCGATTCTGCAGAAGTGGCTCGACGGCGGCTACTACAAGCGCCGTGAGGGCGTGGGCGACTGCACCGTCACCATTCCGCCTCCCAACGTGACCGGCAAGCTCCACATGGGTCACGCCACCGACGACTCCATCCAGGACGCCATCATCCGTATGGCTCGCATGCGCGGCAAGTCCACGCGCTGGGTGCTGGGTACCGACCACGCCGGTATCGCCACTCAGACCAAGGTCGACAAAAAGCTCAAGAGCGAGGGCATCAGCCGCCTGGAGATTGGCCGCGACAAGTTTGTCGACGCCTGCTGGGATTGGACCCACGAGTACGGCGGCATCATCGTCGAGCAGATCAAGCGCATGGGCTGCTCCGTCGACTTCGATAACGAGCGCTTTACCATGGACGAGGACTACGCGCAGGCCGTACGCAAGGTCTTCTGCGACTGGTACCACGACGGCCTGATCTACCGTGGTAAGCGCATCGTCAACTGGTGCCCCAACTGTACCACCGCCATCTCGGACGACGAGGCCGAGTATAAGGACGAGAAGGGCCATCTGTGGCACCTGCGCTACCCGCTGACCGAGCCGGTCAACGGCCAGGACTACATCGTCGTCGCTACCACGCGCCCCGAGACCATGCTCGGCGACACGGGCGTCGCCGTCTCCCCGAAGGACCCCGAGAAGGCCGCCTTTGTGGGTAAGACCGTCAAGCTCCCCATCGTCGACCGCGAGATCCCCATCTTTGAGGATTGGCACGTCGATGCCAACTTTGGCTCCGGCTTTGTCAAGGTCACCCCGGCCCACGACCCCAACGACTACGCCATGGGTCAGGCCCACGACCTGCCGCAGATCAATATCTTCGACGAGCACGCGGTGGTCGTCGAGGGCTACGGCGAGTTTACCGGCATGAACCGCGACGAGTGCCGCGAGGCCGTCATCAAGTGGTTTGAGGAGCACGGCCTGCTCGATCACGTCGAGGACCTCGACCACTCCGTCATGCACTGCTACCGTTGCGACTCCGCGCTGGAGCCTTGGCTGTCCGAGCAGTGGTTTGTGGCCGTCGACAAGCTCAAGGGACCGGCGCTCGACGCCGTCAACTCCGGCAAGGTCACCTTCCACCCCGCGCGCTGGACGCAGACCTACACCACCTGGATGGAGAACCTCAAGGACTGGTGCATCTCGCGCCAGCTGTGGTGGGGCCATCGCATCCCCGTGTTCTACTGCGAGGACTGCGGCTGGGAGGACGCCCTCACCGAGGACACCGATGTGTGTCCCAAGTGCGGCGGTCATCACGTGCAACAGGACGAGAACGTGCTGGACACCTGGTTCAGCTCGCAGCTGTGGACCTTCGCCACACAGGGCTGGCCGCAAAAGCCGGAGCTGCTCGAGGGCCATCACCCCACGACGGCGCTCGTCACCGCGCGCGACATCATCGCGCTGTGGGTCGCCCGCATGGTCATGAGCTCGCTGTACTTCTTGGACGAGGTACCGTTTAAGGACGTCGTCATCTACCCGACGATTCTTGCCAAGGACGGCAGCCGCATGTCCAAGTCCAAGGGCAACGGCGTTGACCCCATGGACCTCATTGGCATGTACGGTGCCGACGCCATGCGCTATAACCTGCTCACGCTGTGCACCAACAACCAGGACGTCAAGTTCGACGCGAACATCGACAAGAAGACCAAGAAGCTCATCGACAGCCCGCGTACCGACCAGGCCAAGTCGTTTGTGACCAAGATTTGGAACGCCAGCCGCTTCCTGCTCATGAACATGGAGGGCTACACGCCCGGCGAGCCCGTCGTTGAGACGCCGGCCGACGCTTGGATGTTCAGTCGCCTGGCCAAGGCCGTGAAGATGGTCACTGAGGGTATTGAGAACTACACCTTTGGCGATATGGCCCGCGGCGTGCAGCAGTTCTTCTGGAACGAGGTCTGCGACTGGTACGTCGAGGTCACCAAGGCCCGCCTGAAGGGCGAGGGCCGTCTGCAGGCCCAGCGCAACCTGATCTTTGTGCTCGACACCTCCATTCGCCTGATGCACCCGCTCATGCCGTTTGTTACCGAGGAGATCTGGGACAACATGCCGGCGAGCGTGCTCGACCTGGACGCCGAGGGTAACGTGAACCGCGCCGAGGCGCTCATGATCGCCAAGTGGCCCGAGCCCGCCGACTACGCCAAGTATGTTGACGAGGATGCCGAGCGTGCGTTTGAGTTGTGCCGCGCCGTCGTGTCTGCCGCCCGCGCCACGCGTTCGCGTTATCGCTTGAGCCCCAAGGCCGAGCTCGATGTGGTCGTGCGCGCCGGTGCCGAGGACATCGAGAAGCTTGAGAGCCTGCGCTCCACGATTGAGCCGCTGTCCAACACCGCCTCGCTGGTCATGGGTACCGACGTTGAGAAGCCTGCCGCGAGCATCGCCGTTGTTGACAGCGGCGTCGAGGTCTTTGTGGTGCTCGAGGGCAAGGTTGACCTTTCGGCCGAGAAGGCACGCCTGGAGAAGGAGATCGCCGCGGCCCAGAAGGAGCTCGCTGGCTGCGAGAAGACGCTGGCCAACGAGGGCTTTGTGGCCAAGGCCGCGCCCGCGGTGGTCCAGAAGAAGAGGGACCGTGCAGCTGAGCTCAAGGAGATCCTGGCGGCGCTGACTGCTCAGGTTGCTGACTTCTCGTAGGCGGTACTGGGGGCGCGTCCCGACGCTTTGCTCTCCGCTGCGGACACCTATTCCGCCGTTCTAACGAACGGCGGCTGACTCGACGCTGCAAACGCCTCTGATGGCCAATCTGCCGTTCAACTTCGGGCGCATGGGCATAAGCCCTATGCGCCCTTGTTTCACGGCACCTTGGCTCATCAGAGGCGTTTTCGCTGACTATCCTCAACCTATACTGTTTTATTTTTCTATGAATGGCGGTTCTAAAAATGCCTAAGCGTTCTGGCTTGTATACCGTTCCTTTTAAGTTTGATTTGCTTTCGTTTAATGAGGCTGTGGGGCTTGCTGCTGATACGGGGCGGATTTCTGGGGATGCTGGGCCTCTGCTTGAGACGGTTGTCGATATGCTCGATGAGCTGGGGCGTCCGGACGAGTACTTTGATTGCATTCAGGTTGCCGGTACTAATGGCAAGACTTCGACTACGCGTTTTTCGGCTGCTATTCTTCGCGGCGAGGGGCTCAAGACCGCGCTGTATACGTCGCCGCAGCTGGTGCGCTATCCCGAGCGCATGGAGGTCGATGGGCGCGTCGTGAGCGATGAGGCCTTTGCTCGTGGCGTTTCTGCCGCCGTCGAGGCGGGGCATCGCGTGAATGCCCGTCGTGTGGCGGCGGGGGAGCGCGCCTATACCATCACGCCGTTTGATCTGTTGACGGCCGCCGCGCTTGTAGTGTTTGCCGAGGCTGCGGTGGATGCTGCCGTGCTTGAGGTTGGCATGGGCGGACGCTGGGATGCTACGAGTGCGACCGATCCCGTGGCCGTCGCCATTACGGGCATTGGACTCGACCATACGAAGGTCCTGGGCGATACGCTCGAGGCCATCGCGGGGGAGAAGGCTGCGGTTATTAAGCCTGGGCGCCTGGTTGTTTTGGGCGAGGGTACGCATGAGGCGAGCGTTCAGCGCGTGATGGATGCCCGTTGCCGTAAATGCGGTGTGGTGCCGCTCGTGGTGAGTCACGCCACGACTAAAGTGCCGGCGCATGTGGGCGACACGGTTGAGTTTAGCTGCACCACGCCGCGTGCGATTTATACGTCGAGCATGGTCAAGCCGGCCTATCAGCCGCAGAATGCCGCGTGCGCGATTATGCTTTGCGAGGGGTATCTGGGTCGTGAGCTCGACCACGATGCGCTGGATGAGTCGCTTATGGGTTGCCCCACACCGGGTCGCTTTGATGTGCTGGGAACCGATCCGCTTAAGTTGATTGACGCCTGTCATAATCCCCAGAGCTGCGAGAACTTTGTGAGCGCGCTGGACGAGATCGATCCGTGCGTGGAGAACCGCCCCACGCTGCTGTGTGCCGCGCTGGCCGATAAGGACGTGGCGGGTATCGTTGACGTTCTGGTTCCGGCATTCCCCCGCGTGGTCGTGACCCAGACCGATTCCGATCGCGCCCTGCCGGCAGAGGAGCTCGCCTCCCTGGTGGACGCCGACAAGCTCGCGGGCGTGTACCCCAGTGTATCCGAGGCCCTCGCGGCTTTCGATGCCGCGGGCGAGCCTTTCGTAGCAGCCGGTACCATCACCCTAGCCGGCGAAGTAGCGGGGCTGCTCCGTTAACCCATCCCCTCATCAGTTGCGGTGAAATACGGACTGTTTTACAAGCCAGAAGCCTCAAACGGTCCGTATATCACCGCAACTCAAAAGCAGTCAATTTGGGACGGGGCTTTTTTGGCTGCCCTGCGCCTCGAGTTGACTTGCTCGCCACGAAATGGGCCTATTTACTACGTTTGACCGGTAACCCTCGACCATACCGAGAATTGCGAAATCAAAACCGCAGGTAAAGGGCTTGCCAGTTTTGCGAAAACACGGGTATGGTCGACCCACGCGGGCTAAACGTAGTAGATAGGCCGTTTTTGTGGCGGCATTCATGTGATGCGGCAAAGGGACAGCCCCTTTGCCGCATTGCCTAGTCTAAGCGGACCGGATCGTGGGGGTAGGCGTTGAGAATCTCGACGCCGTTCTCGGTCACCAGGGCTAGGTCCTCGATGCGGACGCCGGTGTGACCGGGGAGGTATATACCCGGTTCGATAGAGAACGTCATGCCCGGCTCTACGACCTGCTCGTTGGCGAGCGAGACATCGCCCGGCTCGTGGTCTTGCAGACCGATTGAGTGACCCAGACGGTGCGTAAAGTACTGCCCATAGCCCGCATCCTCAATCACGTCGCGTGCGGCGCGGTCCAAGTCGCACATACGAACGCCCGGCGTGATGAGCGCCTCGGCGGCCTCGTTGGCGCGGCGCACGATGTCGTAGACGTGCGCGGTCTCCTCGTCCGGCTGGCCCCAAAAGAACGTGCGTGTCATGTCCGAGCAGTAGTTGCGACGGCGTCCGCCAATGTCGAACAGCACCACGTCGCCATGCTTGAGCACGGTATCGTCGGGTTCGTGATGCGGGTCGCCGGCGTTGGCGCCAAAGCTCACGATGGGCGGAAAGCTAAAGCCCTCGCAGCCGTGCTTGCGGTACAGGCCGAGCATCTGGTCGGCGATTTCGCGCTCCGTCACGCCCTCGTGGACGAGTTTGATGGCATCGGCCATCACGGCGTCGTTGGCGGCCGAGGACACGCGCATAAGCTCCTGCTCGGCGGCATCCTTGTAGGTGCGCGCGGCGGTGACGGCAAAGTCACCCAGGAAAAACTCGCTTGCGGCGTGGTGCTCTATGAGCGGCATCAAAAAGCCGGAACGCATGACAGTGTCGACGCCAAGCGGCTTGGCTGGGTCGATCTCACTCGCGATGGCGTCGGTCACGACGTCGGTGTCGTTGTGGTAGGCCACGCGGGCATTGTCGTACTCGGGCAGCTGATGCAGGGCGTTAATCAAGATTACCGGCTCGGCATCGCGTGCGAGCAGCACGCCGCAAAAACGCTCGAACATATCGGCATAAAAGCCGGTCAGATAGTAGATCGACCACGGGTCGTTCACAAGCAGCTGCGCGCCGGGGTGCTGAGCCTCGAGCGCATCGAGCACGCGCGCCACACGCTGGTCATCGACATGTGCCATACATCGTCCTTTCGCTAGGTTGCCACCATGGTATCCCCAATGCCGGCGTAGTCAATTTGGGACGGGGCTATTTTAGCTGCATCAAACATGCGGAATGATAGGTAAAAGTAGTCATAAGAGGGTCGTCCCAAATTAGCTGCTTTCAAAACTATGGCGGATTACGGGGCTGGACCTGTATTACTTGACCATGGGAAAAATCGCGAAATTAAAACCGCAGGTAGACGGCTTATCAAAAATCGAAAAATGCCGGTATGGATGGGGGTCTCCGAATCAGCCCCGTAATCCGGCATAGTTTTGAAATGGCACTAAAGTAGGCACAATCTAAATATCGATCCCAAGGCAAGTTGCGGTGGAATAGTTCCTGGATGCCGGGGTTTTGGCGGAAATCAGGAACTATTTCACCGCAATTGAGGAGGGGCGGGGTGGATGGCGGGGTAGCTAAAAGAGCCCCGTCCCAAATTAGCTGCTTAGGCTGGGTCGATGTCCATGCTGGCGATGAGGTCGATGCCCGTGTTGAGGGGGTCTTCCAGAACGACGTCGCCCATGCGGATGGGGGCCTCGACGACCACGCCGCGGATGAGGTCCATCGCCTGGGCATGGAGTGCCAGCGGGATGGCTTCGGCCGTGCGCACGGGCAGCAGCGCCTCGTCGCCGCCGGATACGGCAACGGTGGTGGTGAGCACGCGCATGGGACAGGTGAGCTCCTGATGTGCAAACTTATCACCGCGCGGGCAGCTGTTGCCGGTTACGGAGCGTACCTCTACCACGGCGCCGTCTGCGCTGCGCTCGACCTCCACGGTCAGGAGGCACTCGGAGGGGCAGGTGGTGCAGTTGAACTGCAGCGTTTCAATCGCGTTTGTGCTCATGACTCTACGCCTCCTCAACGGGGTCGACGGACAGGACTATCTCGCTAACGCCCAGGTCGAGTGCGCGCTGAATTACCTTTGCCGGTAGTGGGAAGCTCTCCATTACGCTCGGTTTAAACGGGCGGACCTTGCCTGCAAACAGCTCCTCGTCGCCTGCCAGAATGCGCACGCGGGCAGCATCGACCGGCCGACGTACGCGGAAGTTGAGCTTAGTGAGTGACACGGCCGTGATGCGTCCCGGCAGTGCGTAGCCTGCGATGCCAGCGGGGGAGACCGTGAGCTGGCAGCCCGCGCCCGCCACTC
>UQNH01000053.1:0-13185 GCA_900542365.1 uncultured Collinsella sp.
CCCTCGCCGCGCCGGCACGCGCGCGTGCGCCCGGGAGCGGTTGCGTCTCCCAATCGCGGCCTGGGGTTAGCATCGAGACATCCCGAAGAGATCGTCGCTGGGCCCTTTCTCGCGCTTTGCGCGCCTTCCGACCGACGGGGCCTCGCCGAGCCCGTTGAAGAACTCCATGACCAGGGCGAGCTGCTTCTGGAGGTCCGCATCGAGCTCGTCGGCTTCTCACACGGCGAGGAGCCGCTCCGCCAGACTCCTCACGGAGTCGCGCGGCGCTCGCTGGACCCGCGACGACGGCCTCACCGCTATCTCGGTGCCGACAAGCTGCGCCATGATGTAGTCCTGCCTGCTCATGATGCGCTCGCGGCGCTGTTCTCGCGCGGTCAGCTCGCAACAGGCTAAAGAACCCCTTTTTTGGTTTATGGCGTCAGGCGTTGTGATGAAGATCATTGTCGTGGAAATCGCGAGGGTTTTGCGCTGTAAGCCCGAGCTTTTCAATCATGCTCGACCCGCATCGTCTTCGGTGCGGAACTGTCCGATGAGGAGATTCTGCAATTCGCTACAAGCAAATGGGCGCAGCTCGCGTTCTTCGGCGACGAACCCGCAGAGACGAGAAATCTTGCGAAATCCCCCAAGTGCCCCGCCCGCGAGGCATCGAAGGCCCTTAAGCACCCGGCGATGGGCGCCAAGGCGCAGCAGGCGCTCGCGCGTCAGCGGGAGACAATGAAACGGGAGTCGGCCCACACAAGAAGCCAACGCCGCGCTGACGAGGCGGAGGTACGCTTCGAGCAGCGGAAGCTGAAGCATCGCGGGCATTAATCGCCATTTGCGGCAAGCCTTATGCAGAAGCGGCACCGGTTCCACTCGAAACCGACGCGGCTATCCATTCATAACTCGTCGACAGTCGTTCTCCATCCAACTCGCATTCGATATATGCATCTTGAATACGAGGCTGCCAAATCATAACGGCGAATGCCGGTTTTCAGTGCAGCTGCTCAGGGCCAATGACTGCGATTGTCCCAGGCAGGGTTCAAGTTATAATCGAAGACTACAAATAAGCAGCAAATTGAAATTAGGAGAATTGAATCATGTGGAATGAACTGGGCATAAGCGGAGGAACGGCTATCATTATTTTGATTGCGCTGTATTTCGTTATCAAATGGGCAGTGAAAAACGGCATAAAAGAAGCCTACGGTGCTATCACTGGCAAGAAAACCACTGAAGATATCCAAAACGAAAAAGACTTGAAAGAACTTGGATTGGATCAAGAGGATCAATAAATCCAGTTTCACTGCCCATGAAACGGTCTCACATCGTCCTCAGGGATAATGACGCTCACTCATTGATTTGGATTCGTCTTGAGGAGCGCCTTGCCGTGCAGGTCGTAATGTGTGGCATAGAGAGAGATCGGCCACTGCGCTTCGACCTTCGCGCGCCCGCGATTAAATTGGAGAAGCCGGCGTTACGAAAGAGCGTCGCCTCCTCGAGACATCTATTGTGGCGCTTCGACCTATCGCCTTTCAAGAAATACTCCTAAAACTCGAATCTAATTACACTTTTGGGAGTGTCAAAACTCCACGCCGCAGAGACCCAAGAGCTAATCTCATTAACTCGGCCAGGCTACTCAACATATCTACCGCTCTGGCAGCATCATGTACAATGTAATTCACATATCAATCGAAAGACGATCCATAGCTAAATGTTCGACTGCAGCGATTAGGATTGGCCCAGAAGTAAAAGATTGGTCCAGTGAAATCTTCGACGAACTCGGGTTGTCTCTATCCACAGCGGCTAACATCTTCCTTCGAGCCGTGGCAAGGCGCGACGGTTTGCCGCTTGACGTAGCAATCATGGATAACGAGGAAGACGGGATGTAGATGACCCACGCCACAGAAATAACCTCCATACCGCCCATTGCCGAACTTGCACCATATGCTTCG
Source organism: uncultured Collinsella sp. (assembly GCA_900542365.1). GTDB lineage: Bacteria > Actinomycetota > Coriobacteriia > Coriobacteriales > Coriobacteriaceae > Collinsella. The sequence goes on from UQNH01000053.1 coordinate 1,932, forward strand.
AAAATTCTCCGTACAGCTCAGGCAGCGCAGAACGAGGAACAACTTAAGATTGAAGTCGAAGACATCCTAAGGACGATTTGCAGCTCCTGCGGTATCTTCTGGAATCCATATACGTATGAACATTCATTTCGCTCTGGAAGCTTCCGCCTAGATGCGGTACATGGATCAACGATCATAGAGTATGAGCCCCCTAGGTCTTTCAATCATATGGCAGGCGCTCAGCTTCGGCATGCGCGGCAGCAGTCAGAAGATTATTGCAATCTCCTGGCAGAGGAAGAAGGCAGGCGCAACGGCGCTTATTCCCTTGTTGTCTGGGATGGAGAGACCATATCATTTGGCGACGTGCGTGATGGCGACTTCTTTTGGAACGACCCCGAGTCATTCGATGCGGTTTGCCTCCACAGGCTGCTCACCCTCATCGACCGCGGAGGCAAACCACTCGTTAGCCCTATGGCACTCAAACAGTTTATTGGACCGGAAACAGAGGTCGGCAAGAACGTCATTCCTTCGCTATACCAAGCAATTGTCGGTGCGATAAACAATTCGAGAACGACGCGAACAAAATTGATATTCACGGAGTGGGCTCGCCTCTTTGGCCAGGTGGATGGTACTGGCTCGGAGCGATTGCAGACCTATCTCTCGAGTGCCTCAGCGATGCACGGGGTCAACTACCAAGAGTACCCCCAGGCATATGTCTTTGCTCTCAACACCTACATCGCAATCGTCGCTAAAGTGTGTGCAGTTCACGCCTTAATTGACATGGACGATAAATCCGCCCAGCCAAATACCACGTCACTCGAATTCCTCAAGAATGTCGAGAACGGCATGTACTTCAAGCTAAAGGGTATCCAGAATATGCTAACCACGGATTTCTTCTCGTGGTACTTAGGAGCAGACGTCTTCAAGCCGTTGGCAGGCGGACTACAAATCCTACTGGATAGCCTAAGCTCAATGGACTTTGACGTAGCTAGGAAAAGCTCCGAGTCCGTCATAGACTTGTTCAAGGGGCTCTATATGGAGTTCACGCCCACTCCCATGCGCCATGCCTTGGGAGAGTACTACACACCAGACTGGCTAGCGGCACATGTGATCGACCTCGCGGGGTGGAATTTATACGACTCTCTTCTCGATCCGACATGCGGTAGTGGAACGTTCCTACTTGAAGCGGTAAAGAGACGACTTGAAGATGCACACCCGCGGAATACGGCCAGTGAAATCCTCGAGGGTTTATACGGTTTTGACCTCAATCCGCTTGCCGTTCTAACAGCACGAGCATCTCTCGTCGTGTTCCTAGCAGGCCATTTCTCTGAATCCAGAAAAACTCTCTTGCCCGTATTTCTGGCAGACGCCATAAATACGGCTGACCCTGAAGACGGCGTCTTCACACATAGCATCTTGACAGAGAAGGGCGAGAAGACTTTTGCTATTCCCTACGAAATGGCAGTCTCTCCAGACTTCTACGATGTCATGGACCATCTCCGCATTTGCGTGGACTCGGACCTTGATGCCGGCGACATAGCCGTAACACTCGAACAGATATCGCCAACCGTAAAGTACCTGGACATCAACATGAAAGATGTCCTTGCAAAGACAATAACGGACCTCGTTGAGCTTCATAGAAACCACTGGAACGGCATATGGTGCTTCATTCTTTTCGACAGAATTAAAGCAGGCTGCGTGCATGACGTTGACTACGTCGTGGGCAACCCTCCTTGGGTCAAATGGAGCGACCTTCCTCGTCCGTATGCTGAATTCATCAAACCTCTCTGCGAACGAATGGATATTTTTAGCGAGGATAACTGGGTTGGCGGCATTCAGTCAGACATCTCCACCGTTGTCACATACCACGCCTTGGATAGGTTTGTCCGTCCAGGGGGATTGCTTGCATTCCTCATTACAGGAACGGTTTTCAAAAATGAATCGAGCCAGGGTTTCAGACGCTGGACTCTTCACCATGAAAATGGAACTTCAGAGAATATGAGCGTCGAACTCGTTGAAGACTACAAAGCGATTCGCCCGTTCGAAGGCGTAGCAAATTGGCCCTCACTTCTCATAATTAAACGTAATGGCGAAAATACAGCTTATCCAGTCACATATCGCGAATATCGCAAGCCTCAAGGGAAGCCAGTGGATGGCGAGCTTCTATCTATGCCCATACAGAAACAAGCCATTCCCATCCCCGGAACCATCGATGGCCCGTGGCTCGTCGGGTCGAACGGCCAACTCTCTGCTTGGTCGCAGATAATGGACGCCACCTCATCCGACAAGAGCTATTCCGCACGAAAAGGTGTCACAACAGATGCAAATGGCATCTACTTCGTAAGCACACATGCGACCAATGTGCCTGATGTTGTGAGGATATCGAACGATCCGAGAAACGGGAGGCGCAGCCTGCCCCGCATAACCGCCGATGTTGAGAGTTCCTATATCTATCCACTCCTTCGGGGTCGTGAAATATCGCGTTTTAACGCAACACCATCCCCTGGAAGCTGCGTCATCGTACCTCAGACGGGCATGTTTGGTGACGATAAGCTTCCCGCAACGTCACCTCAGCTTTTTCAATATCTCGCCCGCTTCAAAAATGTTCTTGAAACCAGATCCAGCTACCGCCGCTTCCAAAAAGGCAAGCCGTTCTGGTCCATATGGACCGTTGGTAAGTACACATTTGCTCCGTACAAGGTGGTTTGGAAGGAGATGTCAGGCTCCAGCTTCGTTGCGGCTTATATTGGCTCCGAGACGATGCCCGGTGGAACGATGAAGACGGTTGTTCCGGATCACAAGGTTTATTTCATCCCTGTGCAAACCGAACCAGAGGCTGCTTATCTCACAGCATTCCTTAACTCCTCTTTGGTATCGGGAGCAATCGGGGCGTATGCATCGGCGTTAAGTCTCGGAACGAGCGTAGTCGATTATCTCACTGTTCCAAAATTCGACGCCAACGATAAACAAATGGCTGAACTCAGCGAGATGGGAAAACGCTTTAACAGCGGCATCGAGCCAACAGCTGCCGATGAACAACGACTCGATGAACTGGTCACCCTCATCGTGTGCGGATAGAGACGACGAAAGCAAAAGCAGTGTAGGGACTTGAGTGAAGATATGCCGAAAGGAGCGGTCAATAAGGCACTATGGGATTTGCGCGGGTGCGCGCCCGTCGAAAGCACCCGCCTAGCAGCAGCGGCACGCCTCCGCATCACCATCTTCCGACTAAGAAAATGAGCGCGCGAAGGACGCGCTTCCATAAGAAACAGTCTATTCAAAAAGGTGCCCAAACTCGAGCGCACCGTCATCGAGAACAGTGTGATCGAGGGCGATTTCATAATTGTCCCAATGAGGCGCAGGAGGGCTATCCCGCGGTGCACGACGTGCAGGCGACGCCGCCTGAAACTACCGACAGGCTCACGCCCAGACGCTGGAGGGCACCCGCCCTCGACAACGCCCGCCAGCTACTAGTCAGGTGCTCGTATGGGCGTCTTTCTCCACTTCCCTCTTGTATTCAGCGCCAGCGCAGGCTATAAGGTTATTGGTGGCACATTAAGCTACCTCCAAGTGCCGGGGGAGTCCCCCGGCTTTTTTATTCCTTTAGGCGTCTCCATTGGCCAAGGAGCTCAGCATCTTTGTCGATGAGAGCAGTGACCGCGGCGGCAAGGCTCGTTACTATCTGCTCGCACTCGTCTACCGCCGTAGCCAGCTCAACGACCTGGTAAGGCTAATAGAACGCATGGGCGCGATATCTCCCCCGCCATCGAACTCGCCCTGGTCAAGTTCGATGGCGGGGAGGGCGGCGAGACGTACGGCAAGTTCTTCGGCGGTGTCGGCCCTTTCAAAAGGAACTGGCTCAAGCAAGCCCGCAGTAAGCAACTTTAGCTGGTTTCGAGACTCCAAAAGAACGGCCACCCCTCCTCCAGCGAGAAGACAGATTGCCGGCGAGGAACCCCTTGCGATGCATTTCGAGCGGCGAGGGCCGAAGCGCAGGCAAGAATATTGCAGGCACCGATCACAAGCACCACCACATATACAGCAGCGGCACAGATTCTATTGAAACCGTGCCCGCTATCTTGCATTATCAAATCTATATCGAACGTCTGCCCTACTATTTGAGGCAGCAGATCAATTCATTTATTAATGGGAGCATATCCTATAGGAAATCAAAATTCTACCCCCATAACTTAGGAATTTACTATTCCCACTCAATCGTCGCGGGCGGCTTGGACGTAATGTCGTAGCAGACGCGGTTGGCGCCAGGGACCTCGGCAACGATGCGGCCGGAGATGCGGGCCAGGACGTCGTAGGGCAGCTTGGCCCAGTCGGCGGTCATGGCGTCGCTGGACTCCACGGCGCGCAAGATGATCGGGCGCTGATAGGTGCGCTCGTCGCCCATAACGCCAACGGACTTGATGTCGGGCAGGACCGCAAAGTACTGCCAGCAGCTGTGCTCGGAGTTGCGCTCGCCGGTCTGCTCAAACAGGCGCTGGTTGTAGGCGTCGAGCTCCTCGCGCACGATAGCGTCGGCATTCTTGAGGATCTCGAGCTTCTCCTTGTCGACCGCACCGATGATGCGGATGGCCAGACCCGGGCCCGGGAAAGGCTGGCGGAACACGATGTGACCCGGCAGGCCCAGCGCCAGACCAAGCGCGCGGACCTCGTCCTTAAAGAAGTGATCAAGCGGCTCAATGAGGTCGAAGTGTACACCCTCGGGGAACGGGATCAGGTTGTGATGGCTCTTGATGGTGGCCGTCTTGCCGCCTGTCTTGCGAGCGCCGGACTCGATGATGTCGGGGTAGATGGTGCCCTGAGCCAGGTACTTGACCGGCTTGCCGTCGCACTCGAGCTGCTGCGCCACGGCGAAGAACTCTTTCCAGAACTGCGTGCCGATGATGCGGCGCTTCTCCTCGGGCTCGGTCACGCCGGCCAGAAGCTCGGCATAACGGTCCTCGGCGTGGACGTGGATAAAGTCGACGTCAAACTGCTTGGTGAAGACCTCCTCCACCTGCTCGGGCTCACCCTTGCGCAGCAGACCGTGGTTGATGAACACGCAGGTCATCTGCTTGCCCACGGCGCGGGCGCCCAGCGCAGCCACGACGGAGGAGTCGACGCCACCGGACAGGGCCAGAATCACGCGGTCGTCGCCGACCTTCTCGCGGAACTCAGCCGTCATGGTCTCGACCAGGTTGTCCATGCTCCAGTTGGGCTCCAGGCCGCAGATCTCAAACAGGAAGTTGCTCAGCAGCTGCTGACCGTACTCGGAGTGCTTGACCTCGGGGTGGAACTGCGTGGTGAAGATCTTGCGCTCGACGCACTCCATGGCGGCAACCGGGCACGCGTCGGTGCTGGCGGTAACGGTAAAGCCCTCGGGCACCTCGGACACGGCGTCGCGGTGGCTCATCCACACGGTCTGCTCCATGGGCGTGGAGTTAAAGAGCTTGGCGCCGGCCGTACGCGTGATGGTGGCGCGGCCGTATTCGCCCACCTCGGAGTGGCCGACCTTGCCGCCGAGCGTCACGGCCGTGATCTGATGGCCGTAGCAAAAGCCCAGGACGGGAAGGCCCAGGTCAAAGATGGCAGGATCGATGGACGGAGCGTCCTCGGCATACACGGAGGCCGGGCCGCCAGAAAGGATGAGCGCAGAGGCGTTCATCTCGCGAATCTCATCGGCCGAGATGTCGCAGGGAACGATCTCGGAATACACGTTGAGGTCGCGGACGCGACGGGCAATGAGCTGACCGTACTGCGCACCAAAGTCGAGTACGAGGACCTTTGCGGAAGCCTTTTGATCCATGGTTTCCCCCTCCTGTTGGCGGGGAGCCGGTGCCCGCCCGCGTGAATGAACGAAAATAACTTTCATAGTGTACACGTTATATGGGGTTTCTCGTCCCTCGCAGCCATCAGCGCACGGCAAACGCACGACCTGGGCCCCTATTTGGCTCCAATTGAAGTGTTACCAAACGTTACAGATGATGTAATACGTTTGAACATTGGACGCCCTGTGCCACAATACTGCCGAACGACTCCGCCTCTGCGGCGGCAAATACGATAGGAATACCAGCATGAAGCGCATCCTTCTCATCGCCACGGGCGGCACCATCGCATCGACCGAGGACGGCAACGGCCTCTCCCCCGCCCTGACCGGTGAGGAGCTCGCCCAGAGCGTCCCCGAGATCTCGGGCCTCTGCGAGCTCGACGTCGTGCAGCCCATGAACATCGACAGCACCAATATGCGCCCGAGCGACTGGATGCGTATCCGCGACGTCATCGTCGAGGGTTATGCCGACCACGACGGCTTCGTGATTCTGCACGGCACCGACACCATGAGCTACACCGCGGCAGCGCTTTCCTACCTGATTCAGGACAGCCCCAAGCCCATCGTGCTCACCGGCTCGCAAAAGCCCATGGGCAATCCATTTACCGACGCCAAGCTCAACCTGTACCAGAGCCTGCTCTATGCGCTCGACGAGCACTCGCACGACGTCTCGATCGTGTTTGGCGGCGTAGCCATTGCCGGCACGCGTGCCCGCAAGCAGCGCACCATGAGCTTTAATGCGTTCATTAGCGTCAACTATCCGCCCATTGCCTATATCCGCAACGACCGCATCGTTCGCAACGGACTCCACGGCACTCACCAGAACGAGAACCCGGTTCGTTTCTACGACAGCATCGACCCGCGCGTATTTGTACTCAAGCTTACGCCCGGCGTAAACCCGGGCATCCTCGACGCCCTTGCCGATAGCTACGACGCCGTGATTCTGGAGACCTTTGGCATTGGCGGTATCCCCGAGTTTGGTGAGTCGGGCGAGTCGTTCCAAGAGGCAATTTTCCGCTGGGTCGATTCGGGTCGCACCGTCGTTATGACCACGCAGGTCCCCGAAGAGGGCCTCGATCTGGGCGTTTACGAGGTCGGCCGTGCTTACGCCGATCATCCGGGCATTCTGCGCGGCGACGATATGACAACCGAGACGCTCGTGGCCAAAACCATGTGGGCACTCGGCCAGTCACGTGATGCCGCCGAGATCCAGCGCCTGTTCTACAGCCAAGTCAACCACGACCGCATCCCGATGGCGTAATTCAGTTGTCGACGGGTATCCCCTATTCGATGCCCTCGAGAAGCTCTGATACCGTCATGCCGAGTGCGGGCGCGATCTTAAATAGAACCTTGAGCGTGAAATTTGCCGTCCCATCTTCGATTCGGTCGAGGTAGGGTCGGCTGATTCCTGTCGCCACACAAAAATCGACCTTGGAGATACCAAGGTCCCTGCGCGTCTGCTCGACTCGCTTGCCAAGAATCTGTTTCGCACGTTCGTCCATGCAGCCGAGTTTGAAATGGAGCTGAACAAAAACGTAAACTATAGTTTACGTTTAAACGAATACACAGGAGTTTTCTATGTCGGGTTCTTCGGTCCGCATGTACCGAGCCATGCTTCGCACAAACAGCGCACCGCCCAAGCTCGTCGTCGTTGAAGCTGATTGCCTTTCGCCCGATGAGCGCACAGCATTTGCATTGCTATCAAGTCGCGTCGCCGCCGTTCTGGTCCCTTGCCCGGCGCAAGGTGAACTTGCCATCCAATGCCAAGCGCACAGCTGCTCGCTCAATCAGGCTGCCGTAATCGCAACCAGCCAACGTGGTCTGCCCCTTCTCCTGGAAGCCGGTATCGCACTCGCCCTTCGCGGCGCCGGATACGAAAACGAGGCCGCCGCCGACATGGTCTTTAAACCACGATCGAGCGGCGGCCTCGCAGCAGCCCTTGAATATGCGTGCAGGCTCGTTGCCTAAAAGGACAAGCTAGAAACCAAAGCCAAAGCCCGTTCCGGTAATCGCCGAGTACATAAAGTAAACGTTGACCACGTTGAGGAACACACCCGTGATGCAACCGTTACGCAGGTAGCGCTCGCACACGATGCGCGCCATGGCGGCGGAGTCATCATTGTTTTTAGCCTGGCGTCCTGCCGTAAAGTACGTCGCCACGCTCAGCAGCAGGTTGAGCACCGGCAGTGCCAGCAACTCGTAACTCTTGCCCCAGCGCGTCACCTCGCCGGCGGCATTAAACTTTGTTGCCACCTCGGGACCAATGTTGGGGATAACACACGCTGCGACCACCAGCGGAATCACCGCAAGTACGAGCAGTGCAATACCCATGTAGCCGGCTTTTTTACCATATTTAAACATGCGCGTCGTCCTTACACGTTAAAGCGGAAGTGCACGACGTCGCCATCGGCCATGACATAGTCCTTGCCCTCAATACGCAGCTTGCCGGCGGCCTTGGCGCCCTGCTCACCGCCGAGCTCGATGTAGTCGTCATAGCCAATGACCTCGGCCTTAATAAAGCCGCGCTCAAAGTCGGTGTGGATGACGCCGGCGGCCTGCGGGGCGGTCGCGCCCTGACGAACCGTCCAGGCCTTGACCTCCATCTCGCCGGCCGTAAAGAACGACTGCAGGCCAAGCAGCTTATAGGCCGCCTGTGCGAGCACGTCCAGGCCGGGCTGCTCCAAGCCCAAGCTCTCCAGGTAGTCGGCGGCGTCCTCGGGATCGAGCTCGGAAAGCTCGGCCTCGATCTTGGCGCAGATGGGCAGCGGCTTAACACCATCGATGGGCGCCAGATCGTCGTTGAGCATATCCTCGTCCACGTTGGCCACATACAGGATGGGCTTCATGGTGAGCAGGAACAGGCCCTTGGCAGCGGCGCGCTCCTCGTCGGTCATCTCCATGGACGCGGCGCGCTTGCCCTCGTTGAGCCAGGCAAGCAGACGCTTGGCGACCTCGAACTTGGGCATGAGCTCCTTGTCGCGCTTGGCCTCCTTCTCGAGCTTGGGCAGCTGCTTCTCGAGCGTGTCCATGTCGGCCAGGATGAGCTCGGTCATGATGGTATCGGCGTCACCGGCGGGATCGACGAACTCGCCCGTGCGGCCCACCTCACGCATGACGTTGGGGTCCTTAAAGTAGCGCACGACCTCGCAGATGGCGTCGGTCTCGCGAATGTTGGCCAGGAACTGGTTGCCCAAGCCCTCGCCCTCGTTGGCGCCCTTCACCAGACCTGCGATGTCGACGAACTCGACCGTCGCCGGCACGATGCGACCCGGGTTAACGATGTCGGCAAGCTTTTGCAGGCGGCTATCGGGCACGTCGACGATACCCACGTTGGGGTCGATCGTGGCGAACGGATAGTTGGCGGCAAGGCCGGTCTTTTTTGTAAGCGCGGTGAACAGCGTCGACTTGCCCACGTTGGGCAGGCCCACGATACCGATGGAAAGGGACACGACAGCTCCTTTTGGTACAAGCATTTCAAACTGCATAAGTATAGCGCCGCCGCAGCATCTGGGCTAACCCGGACGCCACGGCGGCACGAATGAAGCAGAGATAGGGGTCGCTGACTAGTCCGCGAGCTTCTCCACCTGATCGAGCATCTTGTCGAGCTTGGCCTTCGCCTCAGCCTTGACCTTCTGGGCTTCTTCGTGGGCCCTAGCCTTCTGGGCGGCCTTTTCCTCGGCCTCGGGATCGACGACGACTAGGTTGGATGCATCATGTTCAACCAACTTAAGCGCATGCTCGGGGCACACCTTGACGCAGGCTCCGCAGCCTAGGCAATACGTGGACTCCAGTGCAAAGCGGCCGCTTCCCACCAAATCGCAGGCAAACGTGGGGCACACGTTGACGCATTCGCCACACGACGTGCACTTGTCAAAATCGCATTCCGGCGTGCTCACCTGCATGTTCTGGGCAAGCTCGGGGTGGTTTTGCAACGTCGAGAGTACCAGCTGGCGCCCGTGCGTAAGCGTACGGCGACGTTTTGCCGTCGTGGCGCCGCACATGGTATTGAGCGTGCGCTCCAGCTGGGTAATCTGGTGGCGGTGGGCTTTGAGCTTCTGCGTCACCGAGGCCAGCGCCGCCGTTGCCGGGTTGAGCTTGGTCACGGTAAGGCCCGTGGCGCGGGCAATCTTATCCATGTACTCCTTGCGCTCGTACTCGCGGCGCTTATGACATTTGAGGCTCTTGGGGTCGACCTCCAGGCCCATGCCCGTACCGGCCCACTCCTCGGCGGTGGCGATGGCCTCGCCCAGAATATCCTCGCCACCGGTGTTGCGGCACTTATCGCACACGCCCAACGGCAGGTACACGCTCACGTTGGGATAGTCCGCCAGCACCGAGAACCAGGTCTCGGCCGTAATATCGCCCACGCAGGCGACGACGACCTCGTTTTCGCGCGGCATGCGCTTAAGGGCGCGCGTGCAAGTGACGTAGGCGGTCTCGTGGCTCGTAGCAGCAGAGACGATGTCGTCATACAGGTTTTTGGGCGCCAGGCGCGGCGAGATGATCGCCTCGGTCGGACAGGCAGCGGCGCACAGGCCGCACTTGCGACAGGAGTCGAGGATCTCGATGGCGTCTTCCTCGACCTCGATAGCGTTGACCGGGCACACGTCCATGCACGCGGTGCAGCCGCTCTTTTCGTTTTTGCAGGTCAGACACGGAATGGTGTTGCCACGCGGACGCTCCTTGTAGTCGGCAGGATTCCACTGCGGCGCCGACGGATCGAGCGCATCGGTCACGCCGCCAAGCGGGTTTTTAAGAAAGTCGAAACCCTTGCTGATCTCGATAATGTCATCAAATAGATCGTGTTCCTGCGCCATGCGCGGCCCCTCCCTGAGCAGTGCAAACAAGCAAGAGATAATGATACGCTATCGGCCCGTGCCTCGGGCAAATTACACGCGGAGCACCTTTGCGGCAAATAGCCTATGGCCTATCGCCGCCCCGATTGCACAAGGTCGATCAAGCGCCAAACTATGCCTCGCGCATGAGCTCGACGAGCTTTTGCTTGGTCACCTTGGCCTGCTCGTTGGCCATATTGCGTTCGTTTCTAAAGGCCGCATCCGCAACGCTCATCAGGTCGGCATCGGAAATCTCGCCAAGGCCCAGCTCCTCGAGCGTCGTCGGCAGACCAACGCGCTGACAAAACTCGAGCACCTGTTCAAGCTCGGGCGCACGCTCCAGACGAAGCTGGACCACCAGACCAAACGCCACGGCCTCGCCGTGCATAGCCTTGCACTCGGGCAAAATCGTCAGGCCGTTGGCGATGGCATGCGCCAACGCCAAGCCACCGCTCTCAAAGCCAACGCCCGAAAGCAGGATGTTGCACTCGATCAGGCGCTCAACCGCTGGTGACATGCGACCCTTCTTGATGTCGCGCTTGGCAGCGACGCCGCATTCCATAAGCGTATCGTAGCAGGCACGTGCCGCGACCAGTGCCAAGTGCCCCGGCGCGCCACC